>NZ_OBMJ01000001.1:4395277-4703888 GCF_900199205.1 Streptomyces sp. 1331.2
GTGCTTGCCGCGCCGCTGCTCAGCGGTTGTGGGAGTACCGGTGCCGGCGCCGGTGCGGAGGTCAGGGCCTCCGCGCCGGCGAGTCGGCCCGCGGTCGACCCGGCCCAGGTGGCGGCTACCGCGAAGGCCACCGCCGCCTTCGGGCTGGACCTCCTGCACGTCCTCACTGCCAAGCCGGACGACGCGGGGCGCAACCTCGTGGTCTCCCCGACCGGCCTGGCCACCGTGCTCGCCATGGTGCTCCCCGGCGCCCGCGGGGCGACGGCCGACGAGTTGGCCAAGGCCCTGCACACCGAGCTCGACCCGAAGCAGTACGCCCTCGCCGTCGGCGCGTCCGACCAGCAGGCCAAGAACGGTGACCAGGTCACCCTGCGCCAGAGCGACCAGGTCTGGACGCAGCAGGGCTTTCCGGTGGAGCCCGACTACCTGGCCACCCTCGCCGCCGACTTCGACGCCGGAGTGCACACCACCGACTTCAAGAAGGACCCCGAGGGCAGCCGCAAGGCGGTCAACGCGGCCGTGGAGAAGGCCACCGAGGGGCGGATCAAGGACCTCTTCGCCCCGAAGGCGATCAACCCGGACACCAGGCTGGTCCTCACCGACGCGCTCTACCTCAAGGCGAAGTGGGCCTCCGAGTTCAAGCCCTCGCACACCGAGGACCGCCCGTTCCACAAGCTCGACGGCACCGCCGCGAACGTCTCCACGATGAGCCGGACCGGCGAGTTCAAGTACGCCGACGGCTCCGGCGGGATCCTCGGCGAGCCCTGGCAGGCCATCGAACTCCCCTACGCGGGTGGAAACTTGGCGATGGACCTGATCGTCCCCGCACAGGGCGGCTTCGCGGCCTTCACCAAGGAGCTGGACCAGCCCGAGCTCGACCGGATCCTCGGCGCCCTCGCCGAGCAGCCCGTCGACCTGCAGCTGCCGCGCTTCCACTTCGACACCTCCGACGAGCTCACCCCCGCGCTGCGCTCGCTCGGCGTGCACTCGGCCTTCGACAACGCCGACCTCAGCGGCATCGCCAAGGACCAGCCGCTCGCCGTCAGCACGGTGGTGCAGAAGGCCACCGTCCAGGTGGACGAGGAGGGCACGGTCGCGGCGGCCGGCAGCGGCGTCGGGATCGGCGTGGCGGCGGCGCCCGCCCCACAACAGGCCGCCCAGCTGCACATCGACCGGCCGTTCCTGTTCCTGATCCGGGACACCTCGGGCGGGCGGCCGCTGTTCCTCGGCCAGGTCGTCGATCCGCAGGCGAAGTAGCTACCGGGCCGGGTAGCGCCCGCCGAGCCCCGGGTGCAGCGGGTCGCGGCTGCCGAACAGCACCAGCAGGTCGTCCGCGACCTGCCGCAGCTCGGCCCGCCCCTCGACGGCCCCGGCCCACTCGGCGGGCAGCGCCGAGGCGCCGTACGCGGCCCCGACCAGGTTGCCGCAGACCGCGCCGGTGGAGTCGCTGTCCCCGGAGTGGTTCACCGACAGCAGCAGCGCGGTGCGCACCGGGTCGGGGTCGAGGGTGGCCGCCAGCAGCGAGTGCACCGCGACGGCCAGGCACTCCTCGGCGATCCAGCCGAGGCCGACCCGCTCCACCGTCTCCGCCGAGGGCTCGGCCTCCTGGGCGAGCCGCACCGCCCGGGCCAGCGCCTGGACGGTCTCCTTGGACGCGGGCAGCTCGCGGATCTGATCGACGGTCTCGCCGACCGCCGCCCACGGCTCCGTCCCGTTCGCCAGCCGTTCGACCAGCGCCGCGAAGGCGCCCGCCGCGAGGTAGCCGGTCGGGTGCCCGTGGGTGAGCTGGGCGCACTGCACAGCCAGTCCGAAGGCCTGCTCGGTGCCCAGCCGGGCCAGCCCGAACGGCGCCGAGCGCATCACCGTGCCGCAGCCCTTGGAGCCCGGGTTGATCGGCCCCGGCCGCCCGATCGCGGACGGCGCCTCGAAGACCGGGTGCTCGGACACCCCGCTGAGGCAGGCGTTGCCCGGTGCCCGCCGCGCGTACAAGAACGGCTGCCGCAGCAGCCAGCCGTCGTACGGGTGGGGCTGCGGTTCGGCGTCCGGCGCGGGCTGGTACTGCGTCAGCAGCCAGCGCCGGTAGGCGCCGTGCACGGCCTCGGGGACGGAGCCGCCGCCGCCCGTCCAGCCGCGGACGAAGCCGCGGATCAGGCCCTCGGCGGTGAACAGGGTCATCTGGGTGTCGTCGGTGACCTCGACCGGCCCGGGGCCGGCCGGCAGCGCCGTCACGCCCTGCGGGCCGTACCGGTCCTGGATCTGGTGGAGCTGCTGGAACTCCACCGGCCAGCCCAGCGCATCGCCGATCGCTCCGCCGAGCAGCGCTCCGCGCACCCGGTCCCGGTACCCCGACTCGGCCGCCGGCTCCGTCACGTCGAATCCCCCTTCGTTCGTGGCGGAGTACGTTCTATCAGGTCTTCCTTCGTGCCCAGGGACCTCGCGTCGAGTCTTCGGGCCCGTCCGGTGGATCTCGGCGCCCGGCAAGATCCGCCGGGCAGGCCCTAACCGCGGATCTGCCCGGCGCGCCCGTGCAGCGCGGCCCGGTCCGCGGCGGCGCGGCCCGCCGCCCAGCCCTCGCCGTCGCTGACCCGGACTCGCTGCGAGACCAGCTTCGGGAACAGTCGGCCGACCTCCTCGTCCACCGCCTCCGAGCGGGCGGCGAGCGCGGGCAGCAGCCGCTCGTCCGGCAGCAGCTGCTCCTCGGTGCCGTCCTCGCGCAGGTGCCGGCCGGCCGCGGCGGCGCTGGTGGTCCGCTCGGTGGCGGCGGTCAGCCGCTCGCGGATCCGCGCCGCGTACGCGACCAGGAAGGACTGCCGGAAGGCCTTGCTGCGCGAGTCCCGGCCGGAGCCGGCCTTGTTGAGCGCGTGGGTGGCCTGCACCAGCAGCGAGGTGTAGAGCAGTTCGACGCCGTCCAGGTCCCCGTCGAAGCCGACCACGGTGCAGAAGCCGAACTCCTTCGCCCAGACCACCCGGCACCGGTTGGCCGCGGCGACCGCGTCCAGCAGCATCGTCTTGGGGCCCTCGTACGGGTTGTCCACGCCGATCCGCAGCGCCGCCGGGGCGTCGCGGTCGGTGCCGGCGGCGGCCAGCAGGGCCTCGTCGATGCTGTGCTGGGCCATCAGCTGCTGGGCCTTGGCGGTCAGCGCCTCGGCCTCCTCGGGATACTCGGTGGACTCCGCCTTGGCCAGCAGGGCCCGGATCCGGGCCAGCATCCGCGGCTCGCCGGGCACCGGCCCGCCGCCGGCCCGTTCGGCTCGGGGCGCCCGCCCGGGCGCCGGGCCGACCGGGGCGATCGGCGGCAGCCGTCCCCAGGTGCGCAGCAGCTCCAGGACGGCGGTGGCGAGCGCGAAGCGGTCCAGCCGGTGCCGGTGGGCGAAGGCGCCCAGGTACTGCTCGTCGCCGGGCCACCAGGTCTCGGTCTCCAGCTCGCGCAGCTGCTCCTGCCAGCGCCGGTCGAGGGCCGCCGCGGGGTGGCGGCGGTGCTCGGCGGCGATCAGGTCGATCGCGAGTGCCAGGTGGACGGGCTTCAGCCCGCGCCGCACCACCCGCGCCAGGTCGGCCGGGCGCCACCCGGCGGACCAGCAGCGGCCGACGGCGGTGTCCGCGTGGACCAGCAGCGCCCGGCTGACCGCCGGCCACTGCCCGGGCGAGGCGGCCAGCAGTGACGCCCCGGTGTCCAGGGCCAGGTCCAGCCCCTCGTCCGGGGCCGTCAGCACCGACCGTACGGCCTGCTCCAGCAGCGGTCCGGCGTCTCCGCCCTGCTGCGCGCGCTTGCCCACGGTGTGTCCCTGCTCTCCTCGACGGCGCCTCGACGGCCTGATCCCTCCTGCCCATGATGCCGGAGCCCGGGCCGGTGCCCGGGACCGTACAACCGGGGAGGAGCAGTCCGGCTCAGCGCTCGATGGCCTTGGCGAGGATCTCCGGGATGCGCTCCAGCAGCCGGGCGGCCGCCAGCCGCACCCCGACGACGGCGACCAGCGCGCCGTACAGCGCGCCGATCAGGAGCACCGGCCAGCTCGGCCCGCCCGAGAGCAGCGCCCAGGCGAGGTAGCCGCCCACCGGGAGGGTGAGCAGTGCCACACCGACCATCGAGCCGAACTGGTTGAGCAGGATCAGCCCGCCCTGCCCGGGGGCGGCGTTGCGCATCGGGTTGCTGTCGGCGGGCATGGTGTACGGCGCCAGCACGCTGAACACCGCGCCGAGCGCCACCCCGCAGCCGAGCAGCGCCAGCGCGAGGCCGAGCGCGGACGGCAGGCGGGTCCAGTCGCCGGTGGCGGCGGCCAGCACGAGGCCGAGCACCAGCGTCACCGGGAGGGCGTACGAGAGCACCGCGTACGCCCGGCCGCGCAGCTCGTCCCGGGCGTCGGCCGCGGTGCGCAGGGTGGCGGCGACCATCCAGAACGCCGAGCCGTCCATGCCGAACAGGTTGAGCATCTGCAGCCCGAGGAAGGTCCCGGTCATCGCCAGCAGGTAGACGCTCGACCAGCCCTGGACCATCGACAGCACGCAGATCACCAGGGTCATCCCGATGCTCGTGAACACCGCGGCCTTGGCCCGCGGCTCGCGCCAGGCGTACCGCAGGTGGCGCTGCATCACGGCGCCGACCCGCCCCCCGGGCAGGAGGCGCCAGCCGCGGGAGTCCTGCACTCCGCGGGCCACCTCCAGGGTGGAGGAGTCGGCGGTGACCATCAGCTCCTGCAGGCTGCTCCGCCACCAGCGCAGCAGCAGGACGAGCAGGGCGCCGGCCGCCGCGAGCTGGAGCAGCGCGAGCCCGTACCGGCCCTCGCCGGCGGTGCGGGCCGCGTCCGCCGCACCGACCGGCGGGATCCAGCGCAGCACGGAGGCGATCGGCTTCAGCGGGCTGAGGTCGAGCTGATCGCCGGGCCGCCCGAAAATGCTCTGCGAGCCGATGTTGGCGGCCTGGACGAGCAGGGCGAAGAGCAGCCCGCCGAAGATCGCGAAGTCCTTGCCGCGCCGGCTGGAGAGCATCCGGGCGTTGCCGGCGGCGACCGCCCGGGAGAGCGTGACCAGGCAGAGCACCGCGAGCGGCACGCCGACCAGCGCGGCCGCGGCCGAGGCGCCGCCGTCGGCGCCGGACAGCGCGGCGCCGGTCACCAGCACCAGGCTGACCAGCGGCCCGGGCCCGATCAGCGCGGCCAGCAGCGAGCCGCGCAGCAGCGGCCCCGGCCGCAGCGGCAGCATGGTGAGCCGGGTCGGGTCGGCGCTCTCGTCGCTGGAGAAGAGGAAGAGCGGCAGCGCCGCCCAGCCGAGGCAGAGCACGCCGAGCAGCATCACGCCGGCGTCCCCGGAGCCGGCGTAGCGGCCGTTCAGCATGGCCATGGCGAAGGCGATGCCGCCCGCGAAGGCCAGGCCGAGGGCGGCGCCGATGACGTAGACGGCGGTACGGCCGGGGCTGCGCCGCAGCCCGTTGCGCAGCAGCCGCAGCTTGAGCGCCACCAGCGCGCGGACGACCGTCCGCCCGTCGGGTACGGGGGTGGCGGCCGCGCTCACTGCCCGCTCCCGGCCTGGCCGCCGCCGAGCCAGCCGAGCGCCCGGCCGTCGTCCTCGCGGACGCCGATCAGGCCGAGGAAGGCCTCGTGCAGGCTCTGCCCGTCGCGCACGGTGTCCAGCGGGCCCTGGGCGATCACCCGGCCGGCGTCGATCACGGCGACCCAGTCGCAGAGCTGTTCGACCAGCTCCATCACGTGGCTGGAGAAGACGACGGTGGAGCCAGCCGCCGCGTACCGCTTGAGCACGCCGCGGATGGTCTGCGCCGAGACCGGGTCGACGCCCTCGAAGGGCTCGTCGAGGAAGAGCACGTCGGGGTTGTGCAGCAGCGCCGCGGCCAGGCCGATCTTCTTGCGCATGCCGGTGGAGTAGTCGGCGACCAGCTTGTCGGCGTCCCGGCCGAGGTCCAGTACGGCCAGCAGTTCCTCGGCCCGGCGGTCCACCTCGGCGCCGGGCAGGCCGCGCAGCCGACCGGTGTACTGCAGCAGCTCGCGCCCGCTGAGCCGTTCGAACATCCGCAGGCCCTCGGGCAGGATGCCGATCCGCGCCTTGACCGTGACCGGGTCGGCCCACACGTCGGTGCCGTGGATCAGCACGGCGCCCTGGTCGGGCCGCAGCAGGCCGGTGACCATCGACAGCGTGGTGGTCTTGCCGGCGCCGTTCGGCCCGACCAGGCCGATGAAGGCGCCGGCGGGCAGCTCCAGGCTCAGCCCGGCCACGGCGGCCTGGGTGCCGAAGTGCTTCCACAGTCCTCGGATGCTGACGGCGGACGGGGTGCCCGGCCCGGGGAGGTCGGAGGACGGTGGTGCTGACGGCTGCATCGCGGCCTTCTCTGCTCGGGTCGGACGGAGGTCTCGGGCTCAGCCTGTCACCGGCGGACGGAGCTGTCGCCCGAGTTGAGGATCCCCTGAGCGTGTCCGCCGAACGGGTGAGGCGCGCCGTCCGGAATCCGCCTCCCGGCGGCTGCCGGGCCGAATCGGCAACTACTCGGAGCGGTCGTTCGTCCTGCACTATGAGGAGCAGTGAACGTGCGCGGGGGTGCCGTGGCACCGGGAGGTGGCGGATGTCCGTTCAACCGTGGGGCGAACCCGGTCCCGGTCACAAGCACGGCCGGGGCGACGCCCGGTGGCCCGCCGCCCGGTGGCCCGCGCCGGTCCCGCAGCCCGCGCCGACGCCGCAGTCCGCGATGCGGGCGGGCCACGCGGACCGCGACCGCACGGTCGACGTGCTGAAGGCCGCGTTCGCCGAGGGCCGGCTCTCCGCCGAGGAGTACGAGCAGCGCCACGAGGCCGTCACCGTGGCGCAGACCTACGGCCAGCTGGCCGCGCTGGTGGCCGACCTGCCCGCCGGCCCGATGTCGGCGCCGCTCGCCCCGCCCGTTCCGGCCACCTTCCTGCCCACCCCGCCGTACCCGCAGGCCCGCCCGACCAACGTGCTGGCCGTGCTCTCCCTGGTCTGCAGTGTGACCGGCCTCTCCCTGCCCGCCGTGGTCACCGGCCACATCGCCCGCTCGCAGATCCGCCGGAACAACATGGACGGCGACTGGGCGGCCGTCCTCGGCCTGGTGATCGGCTACATGGGCAGCGCGTTCTGGACCCTGATGATCCTCCTGGCCCTCGCGTAGCGTCCGCGGGCGGCCACGGCCCGTGGACCGGGACGCCCATCGCCGGGCAAAGCACCTATGATGCCCGGGGCAGCCACGCGCACCTGAACCCCGTACGTTCCGCGACCCGTCGGCGAAGAGGCGCCGGGCGGGCCGGGTGAGCAACCACGAGTCGAGGACCGTTCCAGTGACAGTCAGTGCCCAGGAGGCCTCCCGCGTCCCGTCGCCGGGCGGACGTTCGCTGACCGGGCGTTCGGAGCGCCGGTCCGGCAGCGGGTTCTGGTCCTCCTCGCCGGTGCTGCTCGCGGGCGAGGCGCTGGTCGCCTTCCTGGCCGCGCTGATCCTCCCCGTGATGGCCCGCGGTTTCCAGCTCGACCCGCTGAACCGGATCGCCCAGGTCAGCGGGCTCGCCGCCCTGCAGCTGCGGTTCGCCGTGATCGGCCTGCTGCTGCTCGGCGCGGTGGTGATCGCGTGGCGCGTCCGCTCCGGCCGGCACTTCGGCCTGGTGGCGCGCTTCTCCTCGGCCGCACTGGCCGGCCTCGCCAGCGGTTTCGTGGCGGCCGGCGCGGTGATCGCCCTGCTGGGCACGCCCTGGCCGATGTTCGGCCTCAACGGCGACAGCGGGCGCATCGTCGAGTGGGCCCACGCGGTGGCGAACGGCCAGCCCTCGGGCTCGCCGGTCTACCCGCCGGCGCCGCTGTACACCCTGGGTTACTACGCCGAGTGGTTCCGCGGCGGCAACACCGCGTACGCCTTCAAGGACCTGCAGATCCTCGGCGCCGCCGCGTTCGGCCCGCTGGTCTACCTCTGCTGGCGGATGCTGCTCAGCCCGGTCCGCGCACTCGCCTTCGGCGTGCTGCCGGCCTTCGCGCTGATCGACGCCTACAAGCCGTACAGCCAGACCGTGCTGGTGGTCCTGGTGCCGGTCCTCGTGGCGCTGGTGGTGCAGCTGCGCCGCAGCGGGACGGCGGCCTGGCGGTCGCTGCTGCTGAAGGGGGCCGGCTTCGGCGCGCTGCTGGGGCTGCTGTTCCTGACCTACTCCGGCTGGTTCCTGTGGAGCGCGGCGGGTGTGCTGGTCGCGGCGCTGATGTACTTCCCCTGGCAGGCCGACCGCCGCAAGGGCCTGGCCTACTTGGGCGTCACCGTTGCCGCCTACCTGCTGGTCTGCGGCAGCTACCTGGTGACGATGCTGACCGACGGGCAGGACACCAAGGACGCCACGTTCCGGTTCGACAACTTCACCGACCCGGCGTACTTCCTGATGTGGCGCACGGACATGCCGGGCAAGGTCACCGAATGGCCGCTGCCCGGCGAGTTCGGCGGCATGGACCTGTTCGCCGTGGTGATGTTCGTCGCACTCGGCGCCGCACTCTGGCTCGGCATCCGCAAGCCACTGGTCGTCACCATCTGCTGCATGTTCGCGAGCGCCTGGGTGATGCGGATGTACATCGCTTCGCACATGTACGAGACCCAGACCGTGCAGCTCTACACCCGCACCAACAACCAGATGCTCTACTGCGGCCTGCTGCTCTGCGCCCTGGTGGCCCACCTGGTGTCACTGCGGATCGCGGAACGCCGGCGGGCCGCCGAGGCCGCGGGAAGCCCCGCACCTGCGGGCCCTCCCGGACCGCAGGCCGCCGTGATCGGTACGCTGTTCGCCTTGCTGTTCTTGTTCGGTACGGTCTCCTCGTCGATGTCCGACCGCTACATGCCGGCGAAGGAGAACACGTACCGCATCCTGCCGTGGGTGTCGCACACCGTTCGCAACCTCGACGGCAGCTGCCCGAAGTTCGCGCCCGGAGGGCAGTGCTCGAAGGACGGCGACCAGTCATGGATCAGCATGATCAAGTAGCGCCAGTTCCCGCCCCGTGAGCTCGGACTGACCCGAAGGCCCCATTCCAGATGATGATCACCGCAGTCAAGTCCCTCGCCGACCGGCTCGCGTCCTCGCCGAGGCGACTGTGGGCCGTGGCGTTCGCGATCCTGTTCGTACTGAGCGCTTCCTGGTCGCTCTCCACACCGACCGGCGCCTCGCCGGACGAGCACGCGCACCTCATCCGCGCGGCAGCGGTCGCCCGCGGCCAGGTCGAGGGCCGTGAGGTCATGGTCCCGCACGTGGTCGGCGGGATCGACGGCAAGTTCGCCGAGACCGGTGTCGTCCTCCCGCGCATCTACCAGGACCTGAAGGACGTCAACGCCTGCTACGTCTTCGTGTCCGAGCGGTCCGCGTCCTGCGCGCCGACGCTCAAGGACCGCCCGGGAACGGCCCTGGTCACCACGGCCGCGGGCCGCTACCACCCCGCGTACTACTTCGCGGTGGGCTGGCCCAGCCTCCTGGTCCACGGCGAGGCGGCCTTCTACCTGATGCGCCTGATGTCGGCGCTGATCTGCTCCGCCCTGGTGGCGAGCGCGGTGGTCTCGGCGGCGGAGTGGCGGCGGCGTTCCTTCACCCTGCTCGGAGTGATCACCGCGGCCACCCCGATGGCCCTGTTCATGTTCGGCGTGGTCAACCCGAGCGGCCCGGAGATCGCGGCGGGAATCCTGGTCTGGAGCGCCGGGCTGCCGATGCTGATGAGCCCGGACCCGTACCTGCTGAACCGCCGGCTGGCCCGGCTGGGCATCGGCGCGCTGGTGCTGATCAGCATCCGCCCGCTGGGGCTGATCTGGTTCGCCGGGGCCCTGTTCTTCGGACTGCTGCTGAGCCAGAAGGGCGCGGTGCGCGAGGTGCTGCGCCGCAAGGTGGCCTGGGTCTGGGGCGGTCTGGCGGTGGCGGCGGCGGGCTCGGCCCTGGTCTGGTCGTCGAGCCACCCGGACAACTCGGTCATCAACACCCCGAGCGACCTCACCCCGCTGAACGCGGCCCGCAAGACCTTCGACAACGGGCTGCTCTACATGAAGCACATGATCGGCTACTTCGGCTGGCTGGACGCCCAGCCGCCGGCCGCGACGCTGCTGGTCTGGTGCGCCGTGGTGCTCGCCCTGGCGATGCTCGCGCTGTGCTACGCCCGCTTCCGGGACACCCTGGCGATCGTCGGCGTGATGGTCGGCATCGTGGTGATACCGATAGCGGCACAGGCCATGCAGGCGCGCCAGCTCGGCATGATCTGGCAGGGCCGCTACCTGCTGCCCTTCGCCGTCGGACTGCCGATCATGTGCGCCGCGCTCTGCCACGAGCGGCTGCCCTGGGGCGGCTTCGCCTGGCGCCGGCTGCTGGTGATCTCCAGCTTCTCGCTCGGCCTGGTCAACGCCGCCGCCTTCCTGTGGGCGCTGCGCCGCAACGCCGACGGCACCGAGGGCCCGCTGCTGATCAGCCCGGCCCACTGGTCGCCGCCCGGCAGCTGGCCGCTCTGGCTGCTCGTGTACACGCTGACAGCGCTCGCGTTCGGGCTGTTCGCGGCCGTCTCGGACAACCGGGAGCGGACCGGGCCGCAGCCGTCCGGGGCGGCCGGGGCCGAGGACGCGGGGGGCCGTACTCGGCTCGCCGGGGCCCACGCGGAGGCGTAGGGTTTCGCCGTGCGGGGAGTGGGCGGTTGTGGTAGTGGGGCCCCGTTCCGGGTCGGCTCCGGTACCGCTTCCGGCACAAGCCCCGCGACCTGCGGCGTTGCATTTGTTTTGACCGCGCCCCATGCGCTAGGTACGCTCTGACCTTGTGCCTGGGGTGTCCCCGGGTCCTTGTGCGTGCATGCACACCGGTCGCCGCGCCGAGCCGGAGCGCCTCCTGGCGCTCCGCGCGTAGAGCGCCGTCGCTGTACATCAGCCATGGGATTCCGTGTCGTAACAAGCCCAACACACCCGACCGCGTGGGTCGACCACGGGGCCGTGTGTGCGGGAGACACCGCAGGTTAGTTCCACCAAGCCTTGGCACACAGAAAACGGAGAAACGGTGCCTACGATCCAGCAGCTGGTCCGAAAGGGCCGGCAGGACAAGGTCGAGAAGAACAAGACTCCCGCGCTGAAGGGTTCCCCGCAGCGCCGTGGGGTCTGCACGCGTGTGTACACGACCACCCCGAAGAAGCCGAACTCGGCTCTCCGCAAGGTCGCCCGTGTGCGCCTCACCAGCGGGATCGAGGTCACCGCTTACATCCCGGGCGAGGGCCACAACCTGCAGGAGCACTCCATCGTGCTGGTGCGCGGTGGTCGTGTGAAGGACCTTCCTGGTGTCCGCTACAAGATCATCCGCGGTTCGCTCGACACCCAGGGTGTCAAGAACCGCAAGCAGGCTCGCAGCCGCTACGGCGCCAAGAAGGAGAAGTAAGAATGCCTCGTAAGGGCCCCGCCCCGAAGCGCCCGGTCATCATCGACCCGGTTTACGGCTCCCCGGTCGTCACCCAGCTGGTCAACAAGATCCTGCTGCACGGCAAGCGCTCCACCGCCGAGCGGATCGTCTACGGCGCCCTTGAGGGCGTCCGTGAGAAGACCGGCTCGGACCCGGTCGTCACGCTGAAGCGCGCGCTGGAGAACGTCAAGCCGGCCCTTGAGGTCAAGTCCCGCCGTGTCGGTGGCGCGACCTACCAGGTTCCGGTCGAGGTCCGTCCGGGCCGCGCCAGCACCCTGGCGCTGCGCTGGATGGTCGGTTACTCCCGCGCCCGTCGCGAGAAGACCATGACCGAGCGCCTGATGAACGAGATCCTCGACGCCAGCAACGGCCTGGGCGCTTCCGTGAAGCGTCGCGAGGACACCCACAAGATGGCCGAGTCCAACAAGGCCTTCGCGCACTACCGCTGGTAGTCCGTACCCCGTCACTAGACAGAGAGAGAACGAGCCACCATGGCTGCAACCTCCCTTGACCTCGCCAAGGTCCGCAACATCGGGATCATGGCGCACATCGACGCGGGCAAGACCACCACCACCGAGCGGATCCTGTTCTACACCGGTGTCTCGTACAAGATCGGTGAGGTCCACGATGGCGCTGCCACCATGGACTGGATGGAGCAGGAGCAGGAGCGCGGCATCACGATCACGTCGGCCGCGACGACCTGTCACTGGACGGTCGACGACGCCGACCACACCATCAACATCATCGACACCCCGGGTCACGTCGACTTCACCGTCGAGGTGGAGCGTTCGCTGCGCGTCCTCGACGGTGCCGTGACGGTGTTCGACGGTGTTGCCGGTGTCGAGCCCCAGTCCGAGACCGTGTGGCGGCAGGCTGACCGCTACGGCGTCCCGCGCATCTGCTTCATCAACAAGCTGGACCGCACGGGCGCGAACTTCTTCTTCTGCGTGCAGACCATCGTGGACCGCCTCGGCGCCACCCCGCTGGTCATGCAGCTCCCGATCGGTGCCGAGGCGGACTTCAAGGGCGTTGTCGACCTTGTCCGCATGAAGGCGCTGGTCTGGTCGGCCGAGGCCGCCAAGGGCGAGATGTACGACATCGTCGACATCCCGGCCGAGCTGCAGGAGCAGGCGGAGGAGTACCGCGAGGCGCTGATCGACACCGTCTCGAACGTCAGCGACGAGATCATGGAGCTCGCCCTTGAGGGCGAGGACATCCCGGTCGAGCTGCTGCAGGACGCGATCCGCAAGGGCACCCTGAACTCGGACTTCACCCCGATCTTCTGCGGTACCGCCTTCAAGAACAAGGGCGTTCAGCCCCTGCTCGACGCGGTCGTCAAGTACCTGCCGTCGCCGCTGGACATCGAGTCCATCGAGGGCACCAAGCCGAACGACCCGGAGACCAAGATCTCCCGTAAGGCTTCGGACGACGAGCCGCTGGCTGCGCTGGCGTTCAAGATCATGTCCGACCCTCACCTGGGCAAGCTCACCTTCGTCCGGATCTACTCCGGTCGCCTGGAGTCCGGCACCTCGGTGCTGAACGCCGTGAAGGGCAAGAAGGAGCGCATCGGCAAGATCTACCGCATGCACGCGAACAAGCGTGAGGAGATCGAGTCGGTGGGCGCCGGCGACATCGTCGCCGTCATGGGCCTGAAGCAGACCACCACCGGTGAGACGCTGGCCGACGAGAAGAACCCGGTCATCCTGGAGTCCATGGACTTCCCGGCCCCGGTCATCCGCGTCGCCATCGAGCCCAAGTCCAAGGGTGACCAGGAGAAGCTGGGTGTCGCCATCCAGCGTCTCGCCGAGGAGGACCCGTCCTTCCAGGTCAACACGGACGAGGAGACCGGCCAGACCATCATCGCGGGTATGGGCGAGCTGCACCTTGAGGTGCTGGTCGACCGTATGAAGCGTGAGTTCAAGGTCGAGGCCAACGTCGGCAAGCCGCAGGTCGCCTACCGCGAGACGATCCGTTCGGCCGTCGAGCGCATCGACTACACGCACAAGAAGCAGACCGGTGGTTCGGGCCAGTTCGCGAAGATCCAGATCGCGATCGAGCCGCTTGAGCAGGCCGAGGGCTACGAGTTCGTGAACAAGGTCACCGGTGGCCGCGTGCCGAAGGAGTACATCCCTTCGGTCGACGCCGGTTGCCAGGAGGCCATGGAGTTCGGTGTGCTCGCCGGCTACCCGCTGCAGGGTGTCCGCGTCACGCTGCTCGACGGTGCGTCGCACGACGTCGACTCCTCCGAGCTCGCGTTCAAGATCGCCGGCTCGATGGCCTTCAAGGAAGGCGCGAAGAAGGCCAAGCCGGTCCTTCTTGAGCCGATGATGGCCGTCGAGGTCACCACGCCCGAGGACTACATGGGCGATGTGATCGGCGACATCAACTCTCGCCGTGGCCAGATCCGGTCCATGGACGAGCGTCACGGTGCCCGCGTCGTCACGGCGCTGGTGCCCCTCTCCGAGATGTTCGGCTACGTCGGTGACCTGCGCAGCAAGACCTCTGGTCGCGCCAGCTACTCGATGCAGTTCGACTCGTACGCCGAGGTCCCCAAGGCCGTGGCTGAGGAGATCATCGCCAAGGCCAAGGGCGAGTAGGTCCGGCTCTGCCGGCCTCGGAACCAGCCCGACATTCGGGATGATTCCGACCCCTTAGGCTATTAGGAGGCGACCCGGGAGGATCCGGACGGATCCTCCCGGGGCCTCCGGCCCCTACCCGCGGGACGGTGCGAGGTGCTTCCGGCACCACGGACCCAGCCCGATCAAGACCAACTGACGTCAGCACGGCGTACAGGAACTGTCCTCAGGAGGACTCAGTGGCGAAGGCGAAGTTCGAGCGGACGAAGCCCCACGTCAACATCGGCACCATTGGTCACATCGACCACGGCAAGACCACGCTGACCGCGGCCATCACCAAGGTGCTGCACGACGCGTACCCGGACCTGAACCCCTTCACGCCGTTCGACCAGATCGACAAGGCGCCGGAGGAGCGTCAGCGCGGTATCACCATCTCGATCGCGCACGTCGAGTACCAGACCGAGGCGCGTCACTACGCCCACGTCGACTGCCCGGGTCACGCTGACTACATCAAGAACATGATCACCGGTGCCGCCCAGATGGACGGCGCCATCCTGGTGGTCGCCGCCACCGACGGCCCGATGCCGCAGACCAAGGAGCACGTCCTCCTGGCCCGCCAGGTCGGCGTCCCCTACATCGTCGTCGCCCTGAACAAGGCCGACATGGTGGACGACGAGGAGATCCTGGAGCTCGTCGAGCTCGAGGTCCGTGAGCTGCTCTCCGAGTACGAGTTCCCGGGCGACGACCTGCCGGTCGTCCGCGTCTCCGCCCTGAAGGCCCTGGAGGGCGACAAGGAGTGGGGCGAGAAGCTCGTCGGCCTGATGCACGCCGTCGACGAGAACATCCCCACCCCGGCCCGCGCCGTGGACCAGCCGTTCCTGATGCCGATCGAGGACGTCTTCACGATCACCGGTCGTGGCACCGTCGTCACCGGTCGTATCGAGCGTGGCATCCTCAAGGTCAACGAGACTGTCGACATCATCGGCATCAAGGAGACCAAGACCACCACCACGGTCACCGGCATCGAGATGTTCCGCAAGCTGCTCGACGAGGGCCAGGCCGGTGAGAACGTCGGTCTGCTGCTCCGTGGCATCAAGCGCGAGGACGTCGAGCGCGGCCAGGTCATCATCAAGCCGGGTTCGGTCACGCCGCACACCGACTTCGAGGCCCAGTCGTACATCCTGTCGAAGGACGAGGGTGGCCGCCACACCCCGTTCTTCAACAACTACCGCCCGCAGTTCTACTTCCGTACCACGGACGTGACCGGCGTCGTGACCCTCCCCGAGGGCACCGAGATGGTCATGCCGGGCGACAACACCGCCATGACGGTCGCGCTGATCCAGCCGATCGCCATGGAGGAGGGCCTGAAGTTCGCCATCCGTGAGGGTGGCCGCACCGTCGGCGCCGGCCAGGTCACCAAGATCCTCAAGTAATTGACGATCTGACCTGCCTGCCTCGTACAGGCTGAGTCCGAAGGGCCCCGCGCACCGCTCGGTGTGCGGGGCCCTTCGGCGTTCCTTCATGAGGCACTCACGGGGGCGTGCCTCCTTTCACGGACCGCTCATCGCCGACTGTTATGGTCGGGCCACCAACAAGCTCCCGCCGTCGCGGAAAGTGGGACCCACCGCATGTCAACCACACCGCTGTTGTCGGTCGTGATGCCGATCTACAACGAGCAGGAGGCGCTTCCGCTGACCGTCGAACGGCTGCGGCCGATCCTCGACGGGCTCGACGTGGCCTACGAGGTGGTCGGCGTCGACGACGGCAGCGCCGACGCGACGCCGGTGCTGATGCAGAAGATCCGCCAGGACTGGCCGGAGTTCCGCATCGTCCGCTTCGCCCGCAACTCCGGGCACCAGGCCGCCCTCACCGCCGGCATCCACCGGGCCTTCGGCGACTACGTCGTCTCGATCGACGCCGACCTGCAGGACCCGCCGGAGAAGATCCCCGAGATGCTGGCGCTCGCCCGGGAGGAGGGCCTGGACATCGTCTACGGCGTCCGCGGCGACCGCGGCACCGACACCTCCTTCAAACGGCACAGCGCCGGGGCGTACTACTGGCTGATGCGCAAGCTGGTCGGCAAGCGGATGCCCAACCAGGCCGGCGACTTCCGGCTGCTCAGCCGGGCCGCGGTGGACGCGCTCAAGGCGATGCCCGAGCACCAGCCGGTCTACCGGCTGCTGGTGCCGTGGCTGGGCTTCCCCAGCGGCGAGGTGGTCTACGTCCGCGAGGAGCGGGTCGCCGGCAGCACCCACTACCCGCTGTCCAAGATGGTCCGGCTCGCGCTGGACAGCGTCACCAACTTCTCCGCGGCCCCGCTGCGGTTGGCCACCTGGCTCGGGCTGTTCAGCTTCCTGGTCTGCATCGCGCTGGCGCTCTACACCACGATCGCGTACGCCGTCGGCTCCACCGTGCCGGGCTGGTCCTCGCTGTTCATAGGGATGCTGTTCCTCGGCGCCGTCCAGCTGGTCTGCGTCGGACTGCTCGGCGAGTACGTCGGCCGGATCTACTCGGCGGTCCAGGCGCGGCCGGCCTACTTCGTCGGCTACGACTCGGCCGAGGAGCAGGACCGGTACGGGACGGGCAAGTGAACGAGATCCTCTCCGCCGACCGCGACGAGCACGGTGAGCACGGCGGGAACGACGAGCGCGGCGGGCAGGCCCCCGGCTCGCCCGGGATGCGCCGGCAGCTGCCGTCCTTCCTGGTCATCGGCGTGCTGAGCACGCTCTTCTACCTGGCGCTGTTCGTCCTGCTGCGGCTGCTCGCCTCCTCCCAGGTGGCCAACCTGGTGGCGCTGGCCGTCAGTGCGGTGGCCAACACCGCGGCCAACCGCCGCTTCACCTTCGGCATCACCGGCTCGGACGGCGCGGTGCGCCACCAGCTCCAGGGTGCGGTCGCCTTCGTGATCGGGCTCGGCCTCAGCAGCGGCGCCTTGGCGCTGCTCGACGCGGCGGTGCCGGACGCCTCCCGGGTGGTCGAGGTGACCGGCCTCGTCGTGGCGAACGGCCTTGCCACCGTGGCCCGGTTCGTGCTCCTCAAGGTCTGGGTCTTCCGGAAGCGCTGACGACGGCCGGCCGGACGGCGGCAGTGACGACGAAGGGGACGCGTGCCGCGGCACGCGTCCCCTTCGTGGTTCCGGGCTCTGCCGTCACCGCCGCCGTCACTGCTGCTTCAGCGACTCCGTGTAGGCCTTGCAGGCCTCGTAGTCCGGCAGCAGGCCACTGGCGATCGCCTCCGCGAGCGAGGGCGCGGCCGCGTCGCGGGCCGACAGCTGCGGGGCCTCGGCCGGCCACTCGATGCCGAGGTCCGGGTCCAGCGGGTGCACGCCGTGCTCGCCGGTCGGGTTGTACGTCGCCGAGCAGAGGTAGGTCAGCGTCGCGTCGTCGGTGAGCGCGCAGAAGCCGTGGCCCAGGCCCTCGGGGATGTAGACGGCCTTGCGCTCGGTGTCGTCCAGGCGCACGCCCTCCCACTTGCCGAAGGTCGGCGAGCCGACCCGCAGGTCGACGATGACGTCCAGCACCGCGCCGCGGGTGCAGGCGACGTACTTGGCCTGGCCGGGCGGCACGTCCGCGAAGTGGATGCCGCGCACGACGTCCTTGGCGGAGAGCGACAGGTTGGCCTGAGCCAGCGTCAGCGGGTGGCCGACGACCTCGGCGAGCCGGTCGAAGCGGTACCACTCGGTGAAGTGGCCCCGCGGGTCGCCGTGCACCTGAGGGGTGATCTCGAAGGCGCCCTCGATGGAGAGTTCACGGAACTTCACCGGCCGGCCGCCTCGTCGAGCAGGGTCACCAGGTACTGGCCGTAACCGCTCTTCAGCAGCGGCTCGGCGAGCTCGCGCAGCTGCGCGTCGTCGATCAGGCCGGCCCGCCAGACCGCCTCCTCGATGCAGCCGATCTTGAAGCCCTGGCGCTCCTCGATGACCCGGACGAACTCCGAGGCCTGGACCATCGAGACGAAGGTGCCGGTGTCCAGCCAGGCGGTGCCGCGGTCGAGGATCGTGACGTGCAGGTCGCCGGTGCGCAGGTACGCGTCGTTGACGGCGGTGATCTCCAGCTCGCCGCGGGCGCTCGGCTTCAGGTTGCGGGCGATCTCGACGACCCGGTTGTCGTAGAAGTACAGGCCGGGGACGGCGTAGCGGGACTTGGGCTCGGCCGGCTTCTCCTCGATCGAGATGACCTGGCCGCTCTCGTCGAACTCGACCACGCCGTACGCGGTCGGGTCGGCCACCGGGTAGGCGAAGACCCGGCCGCCCTTGATGTCGGAGTGCTCAGTCAGGGCGGTGCCCAGGCCGCTGCCGTGGAAGATGTTGTCGCCGAGGATGAGGGCCACCGGCTCGTCGCCGATGAAGTCCGCGCCGAGCACGAAGGCCTGGGCGATGCCCTCGGGCTTCTCCTGGACGGCGTACTGGAGCTTCAGGCCGAGCTGGGAACCGTCACCCAGCAGCCGTTCGAACTGGTCCCGGTCGTTCGGGGTGGTGATGATCAGGATTTCGCTTATCCCGGCCATCACCAGGGTCGAGAGGGGGTAGTAGATCATCGGCTTGTCGAAGACCGGGAGGAGCTGCTTCGACACCGCTCGGGTCAAGGGCCACAGCCGTGAGCCGGTGCCGCCGGCCAGGAGGATTCCACGCATGGGTGCACCCTATTCGAGAACTCGGGGGGTGGTGGGGGCCGGTGGGGGCGGGACAGGAGGCCGCTCGGGCGGCGGTAGACTACGCGCATTATGCGCATCCTCGTGACCGGCGGCGCCGGATTCATTGGTTCGGAGTTCGTCCGTCAGCTCCTCGGAGCGGACGAGAGCGCCCGGATCACCGTCTTTGACAAGCTCACCTACTCGGGCGTCCTGGAGAACCTGGCCCCGGTGGCGAACCACCAGGGCTACACCTTCGTCCAGGGCGACATCTGCGACGTCGACGCGGTCGACCAGGTCATGCCCGGCCACGACGTCGTCGTGCACTTCGCCGCCGAGTCCCACGTGGACCGGTCGATCGCCGGTGCGGGCCCGTTCGTGCTGACCAACGTCGTGGGCACCCAGGTCCTCCTGGATGCCGCCCGCAAGCACGGTGTCGGCCGCTTCGTGCACATCTCCACCGACGAGGTGTACGGCTCGATCAGCGAGGGCTCCTGGACCGAGACCTGGCCGCTGGAGCCGAACTCCCCCTACTCCGCCTCCAAGGCCTCCTCCGACCTGCTGGCGCTGGCCTACCACCGCACGCACGGCATGGACGTCGTGGTGACCCGCTGCTCCAACAACTACGGGCACTACCAGTTCCCGGAGAAGGTCATCCCGCTCTTCACCACCAACCTGATCGACGGCAAGAAGGTTCCGCTGTACGGCGACGGCGGCAACGTCCGCGACTGGCTGCACGTCTCGGACCACTGCCGGGGCATCGAGCTGGTCATGCGCGGCGGCCGCGCGGGTGAGGTCTACAACATCGGCGGCGGTACCGAGGCCACCAACAAGGAGCTGACCGGCCTGCTGCTGGAGGCCGCCGGCGCGGGCTGGGACATGGTCGAGCACGTCGAGGACCGCAAGGGCCACGACCTGCGCTACTCGATCGACATCAGCAAGATCCGCGAGGAGCTCGGCTACGAGCCGCAGGTCCGCTTCGAGGACGGCCTCGCCGCGACCATCGCCTGGTACCGCGAGAACCGCGCCTGGTGGGAGCCGCTGAAGCAGAAGGCGGCCCTGGCCAAGTGACCGCGAACGCCGCCGGCCGGGTGCGCTGGCTGGTCACCGGCGCGGCCGGGATGCTCGGGCGGGACGTGCTGGCGGTGCTCGCCGCCGACCCGACCGCCGAGGTCACCGCGCTGCGCCGGGCCGACCTGGACATCACCGACGCGGCGGCCGTGCAGGCCGCCGTCGAGGGCCACGACCTCGTGGTCAACTGCGCCGCGTGGACGAACGTCGACGCCGCGGAGACCGAGGAGGACGCCGCCACCGCCGTCAACGGCACCGGCGTGCGCCTCCTGGCCGCGGCCTGCGCCAAGGCCGGCGTCCGGCTGCTGCACGTCTCCACCGACTACGTCCTCCCGGGCGACGCCACCGAGCCCTGCCCGGAGGACGCCCCGACCGCGCCGGTCAACGCGTACGGCCGCAGCAAGCTGGTGGGGGAGCGGGCCGTCGCCGAGCTCCTCCCCGAGCACGGCTACGTGGTGCGCACCGCCTGGCTGTACGGCGAGCACGGCCCGAACTTCGTGGCCACCATGCTCAAGCTGGCCACCCAGCGGGACACCCTGGACGTCGTCGACGACCAGCACGGTCAGCCGACCTGGTCGTACGCGCTGGCCGGCCGGCTGGTCGAGCTCGGCCGCGCCGCGCTCGCCGGCGAGGCTCCGGCCGGGGTCTACCACGGCACCGCGAGCGGCCGGACCACCTGGTGCGGGCTGGCCCGCGAGACCTACGCGCTGAGCGGGCTCGACCCGGAGCGGATCCGCCCCACCACCTCGGAGGCGTTCGTCCGCCCGGCCGTCCGCCCCGCCTTCAGCGTGCTGGCCCACGACCGCTGGGCCGCCGCCGGGCTGGCCCCGCTGCCCGAGTGGCGGGCCATGCTGGCCGAGGCCCTGGCCCGGCCCGTCTTCGCCGAACTGGCCGCCACGGCCCGGACCACCGAGAGCGACAGACCTCAGTGAAGAAAGCGTTGACGAAGGTCGCTGCCGCGCTGCCGCCGGGAACCCTGGCGGTGGCCGGCGGCACCGTCGTATTGGGCGCCGCCTCCTACATCCACCTCGGAGTGGCCGGCCACAGCCTGTCGGTCGACGACATGGCGAACGTCTCCCTGCTGTGGACGATCGTGATGTCCGTCGGCATCGGCGTCTTCTTCCCGATCGAGCAGGAACTCACCCGGATCGTCTCCGCACGAGCCGCGCTCGGTCACGGCGCCGCACCGGTGCTGCGCCGGGCCACCCTGCTCACCGGCGGGATCCTCGGCGCGACCCTGCTCGTCCTCGGCGCCGCCTCCGGCCCGATCGCCCGGGCGATGTTCCACGGCGACCGCTCGCTGGTGCTGGCGCTCGGCGGAGCCTTCACCGGCATGGCGGTCTGCTACCTCACCCGCGGCGTGCTGGCCGGCCTCGGCCGCTTCGGCGCGTACGGCACCCAGCTGGGGCTGGACGGCGGCCTGCGGATCGGCCTGGCCTTCGGCTGCGGCGCGGCCGGGGTGCACTCGGCGCTCGCGTTCAGCCTGATCCTGGCCGTCGCGCCGATCCTGGCCACCATCGCCACGCTGCCGCCGCTGCTGCGGGCGGTCAAGCCCGGCGAGCAGGTCGGCTGGTCGGAGCTCTGCTCCGGCCTGGGGCTGCTGATCTGCTCGACCCTGCTCTCGCAGGTCGTGGTCAACGCCGCCGTGGTGAGCACCAAGCTGCTCGCGCCCACCGAGTCCGCGCTGATCGCCGCCCTGCTCAACGCGCTGGTGCTGGCCCGTGTGCCGCTGTTCGTCTTCGGATCGTTGCAGGCCTCGCTGCTCAACGGCCTCTCCGCGGCCATCGCGGTGGGGGACCGGGCCGCGTTCACCGGTATGCTCCGCCGGATCGGTGCGGTGGTCGGCCTGCTGGGGCTGCTCGGCGGCATCCCCGCGGTCGCCCTCGGCCCCTGGCTGATCCAGGTGCTGTTCGGGGCGAAGCCGGTCCTCGGCTGCCTCGACTTCTTCTGGTTGTCCGCCGGAACCGTGGCGTACATGTTCGCGATGGTGCTCGGCCAGGCGCTGATGGTATTCAAACGGCACAACCTCCAGCTGCTCTGCTGGGCGGTCGGCACCGCGGTCCTCGCGGGGGTGACCTTCCTGCCGGGGGAGGTGTCGACCCGCGTGATCCTGGCCTACGCGGCCGGTTCCGTGGCCACCGTCGTCGGTATGCTGGCGGTCCTGAGGCAGAGTTTCGCCCGTTCGGCGACGACTTCCGCAGGCCTCGTCCAGCAGTCGGGCGACCAGGACGCCGCGGTGTTGAGCAGCCGGACGGCCGGTGAATGACCGTGTCCGCCCACCATCTTCAGATCGCCGCGCAGCAGCGCGGGCCAGACCCCATTCATGGAGCCTCCGTGTCCCAGTACGACGATGTTTGGCTGGTGATCCCGGCCTACAACGAGGGCCAGGTGATCGCCGACGTTGTGGAGGGGGCGCGAAAGACGTTCCCGAACATCGTGGTGGTCGATGACGGCAGCGGTGACGACTCGGCCAAGCACATCATGGGCACGGGTGCCCACCTGGTGCGCCACCCGGTCAACCTCGGACAGGGTGCGGCGCTGCAGACCGGCCTCGCGTACGCCCTGGCCCAGCCCGGTGCCAAGTACTTCGCCACCTTCGACGCGGACGGTCAGCACCAGACCGCCGACGTCGAGAAGATGGTCGCGCTGCTGCGCGAGGGCGAGACCGACGTGGTCCTCGGCTCGCGCTTCATCGAGCAGAACGGCCAGGTGCCGTGGATCAAGCGGGTCGTCCTGCGGACCGCGGCGACCGTCAGCCCGACGGCGCGCAAGCTCAAGCTGACCGACGCCCACAACGGGCTGCGGGTGCTCAACCGCGAGGCCGCCGGCCGACTGCGGATCACCATGAACGGCATGGCGCACGCCTCGGAGATCGTCAGCTTCCTGGCCGGCTCCGACCTGCGGGTCGCCGAGCTCCCGGTGGACATCCTGTACACCGACTACTCACGCGCCAAGGGTCAGTCCCTGATCAACGGCGTCAACATCATCTTCGACATCTCGCTGCGGGAGCGTAGCCGCCGATGAAATTCTTCTGGATCCAGCTGGTTCTCATTCTCGGCTCGGTCACTCTCGCCTTCATGTTCATCCGGCGTTGGGACCGTGCCAACACCCGCGCCTGGAAGCGCATCGCGTTCTCGGTCTTCGTGGTCGTGAACATCTACGCGGTGCTGCGCCCCACCGACGTGACCTGGCTCGCCCACCAGCTGGGCGTCGGCCGTGGCACCGACCTGGTTCTGTACGTGATGGTGCTGGCGATGGGCTTCCTGACCCTCAACACCTTCCTGCGCTTCCGCTCGCTGGAGAAGAAGCTCACCGACCTGGCGCGCACCGTGGCGATCAACGAGGGCGCCCGGCTGAACGAGGAGCGCTTCGACCTGGACCTGCCGGTCTCGGCCCCGGTCGACCGCAGCAAGGCCTGATCCCGTGGCGACCTTCGAGTTCATGCTGCCGTACTACGGCGACGTGGCACTGATGCAGGCCGCGGTCCGCAGCATCCTCGCGCAGACCGACCGGGACTTCCGGCTGACCGTCCTCGACGACGGCAAGGAGCCGGACGTCCCGGGCTGGTTCGCCGAGCTCGGCGACGACCGGGTGCACTACCAGCGCAACGCGCAGAACCTCGGCATCACCAAGAACTTCCAGAAGTGCGTGGAGCTGTCCCGGGCCGACCACGTGGTCATCATGGGCTGCGACGACCTGCTGCACCCGCACTACCTGGAGACCGTCCGGGCCGTCCTGCGCGACAACCCGGACGTGGGCATGGTGCAGCCGGGCGTCGAGGTGATCGACGGCAACGGTGCGCCCGTCTCGGGCCTGGCCGACAACGTGAAGGAGCGGATCTACGCTCCGACCGTCAAGGGCCGGCGCCTGATGGGCGGCGAGGAGCTCGCGGCGAGCGTGCTGCGCGGCAACTGGCTCTACTTCCCGTCGATCTGCTGGCGGGGCGAGGCACTGCGCGCGGTGAACTTCCGCGACGACTACTCGGTGATCCAGGACCTGGCCCTGGTCGTCGACCTGCTGGAGCGCGGCGAGCAGATGATCGTGGACAACACCACGGTCGTCTTCCAGTACCGCCGGCACGCGGTGAGCGAGTCCTCGGTGCAGGCCTTCTCCGGTACCCGGTTCACCGAGGCGGAGCGGTACTTCAACGCGGTGGCGGAGCGGATGGACGCCCGCGGCTGGCCCAAGGCCGCCCGTGCGGCCCGGGTCCGCAGCGCCTCCCGGCTGCACGCGCTGACCATGCTGCCGGGCGCGCTGCGCCGCGGTCAGCGGGACGGCGCCAAGGCCCTGTTCCGGCACGCGCTGACCTCCGGGCAGCGGCACGAGGGCTGAGCCGTACGACCGGCTCCGGGCGCGGCACCGCAGGGTGAACCGCCGTTCCGGGGCCGGTCGTTGTCGTCTGTGACGGGCAGGATGTGCTGGCCCCGGTCGAACGGCCCGTGGCAGACTGCCGATGCGATCCGAAGAGCGGTGGGGGCGGGCCGGAGCTCGCGACGCCGCGTCAAGACGGCCATGACGAGATCGTCCACTCACTCAAGTAGGGAAGTGTCCCGGTGCAGCCGCTGATCGACTCTGCCCAAGCGCCCGACGGGCGGAGTCCGGGGGAGGACGGCGGGACCGCGGCCGCCGACCCGACCCGGCCGCCGGCCGCTCTGGTCCGGCTGCGGGCGCTCGCCGCCCACCGGTGGTTCTGGCCGACGGCACTGCTGCTGGGCTACCTCGGGCAGACGGCGTTCCGGCTGGCGCTGTCGATCCACAACTACTTCCCGTCGGTGCACGCGGACGAGGACTCGTACCTCGTGATAGCGAGGGTGCTGGCCGGCCGGCCGACCACCGAGATGCCCGTCGGTGTGGTCATCCCCGGCGGGTACCCGCTGCTGATCTCGCCGGCGCTGCGGATCGCCGACAACCCGGCGACCGCGTACCACCTGATCATGGGCATCAACGCGGTGCTCAACGCGCTGGTCTTCCCGCTGGCCTTCGTGGCCGCGCGCCGGCTGGGCCTGTCCCGCACGCACGCGTACCTGTCGGCGACCGCCGTGGCGCTGGTGCCGCCGGTGATCTTCTACTCCCAGTTCGTCATGTCGGACACCGTCCTCCCGGTGCTCCTGCTGGCCTGGCTGGTCACGATGCACGGCTGGCTCTCGCCCGGATCGCCGCGCCGCCGCTCGCTGCACGCGGTGGCGATGGGCCTGGCGGCCGGCTACACCATGGCCACCCACGACCGCGGCGGCGTGGTGGTGGCGCTGACCGCGCTGGCCCTGCTGGTGGTGCTGGCCGTCGGCTGGGCGCCGCGGCTCTCCGCGCTGGCCGGGCTCGCCGGGCTCGGGGCGTCCGTCCTGGGGGCCAAGCTGCTGGCCGGCTTCGTCGAGAACCAGTTCAAGGACGTGCCGCCGAGCACGGTCGGCAACAAGGTCTTCGAGAACCTGGAGGACAGCAGGTTCATCGGCACGATCATCGCCCGCACCTTCGGGCAGCTCTGGTACTTCATGACCTCCACGTACGGCTTCGGGGCGATCGCCTTCGTGCTGTGCGTGGTGGCCGTGTTCCGCCGCCGGTTCACGGTGGCCGACCGCGTGGTGGCCTTCTGCATGCTCGCCATGCTGTTCGGCACCGCGCTGGCCTCCGCGGCGGGCCTGGCGGACACCGACCGCGTCGACAACTGGGTGTACGCCCGGTACTGCGCGGTGCTGGTGCCGCTGTTCCTGGTCGTCGGTCTGGCCGCGCTGTTCCGGGCCCGGACACGGTCGCTGCTCTGGTCGGCGCTGGTCGGCGCGGCGGTGATCGCGATCATCCAGGTGTCCGTCACCGGGTACGCCGGCAAGGCGCTGAAGGACTGGGCGCTGCCGTGGACCGTGCCGGACGCGATGTTCCTGGCGTCGAGCTGGGACAACCTGCACATGGGCCGGACGACCCTCGGCGCGCTGGCGGTGCTGGCCGCCTGCCTGCTGCTGCGGGTGGCCGGCGGGCGCCGGGTGGTGGCCGCCGTGGTCGGCTGCGTGACGCTCTTCGCCGCCTACGCGACCGTCGCGATCACCGACAACGTCGCCGAGCCGCACGCCAAGTTCCGCAAGTACCCGGCCGTCGGCCTGGCCAAGGAGGCCGGGCTGCGCAAGGGCGACAACGTGATCCTGGACTGGGACCTCGACTGGGGCACCCGGATGGCGCTGGCCTACGAGGTCTACTGGGGCCGGGTCTGGACCGACAACGTCAAGAACGGCAACAACCCGCCGGAGCAGGCCACCGCGATGCTGCTGGCGGTCGGCCAGGACGTCGCGCCGGAGGCCAGCTGGTCCACGCCGCGCCCGGGCTGGCACGTCGCGAAGTACAGCAAGGAACACGGCTGGGTCCTCTGGCGCAAGGACTGACCTGCGTGATCACCCAATCGGGGCCGGTGAGGAGCACCTCATCGGCCCCGATTGGCATCCGGGCTGCTCCATGTGGCAGTATGTCCAAGTTGCTCGGTTGAGTGCCGATGCTGCGCGCCTCCCGCCGGGAGGACCGGAAGCGAGTCCCATGTACTCGTCGTTCCCGTGATGGCCGTCAAGCGTGAGTTCTACGCCACGGCAGCTGCGGGGCGAAAGTACGGGAATCTTCCGGGAAGCGTATGCGGGGCCTCGGCCCGGCTCCCCCCATTCCGAAGTTCGAAACCGACGAGTTATTTCGCCGGTTTTTTGCAAGCGCGAGGGCGACACGCCCGAGCGCGGGGGTCGGAGGGGGGTCGTGAAGTGACTAAGGACAAAGGACTACTGAGTAGCCATGGCGGGACAGAAGATCCGCATCCGGCTCAAGGCCTACGACCACGAGGTCATCGACTCCTCGGCGAAGAAGATCGTCGAGACGGTGATCCGTACTGGTGCGCAGGTCGCAGGCCCGGTGCCGCTGCCCACTGAGAAGAACGTGTACTGCGTCATCCGCTCGCCGCACAAGTACAAGGACTCGCGCGAGCACTTCGAGATGCGTACTCACAAGCGTCTGATCGACATCCTCGACCCCACGCCGAAGACGGTTGACTCGCTCATGCGTCTCGACCTGCCGGCTGGCGTCGACATCGAGATCAAGCTCTGAGAGGCGCACCGAAGATGGCTAAGCAGATTAAGGGCATCCTGGGCGAGAAGCTCGGCATGACCCAGGTCTGGGACGAGAACAACCGGGTCGTTCCGGTGACCGTCGTCAAGGCTGGGCCCAATGTCGTGACCCAGGTCCACACCGCCGACAGCCCGGCCGGCTACGACGCCGTCCAGATCGGCTTCGGCGAGATCGACCCCCGCAAGGTGAACAAGCCCCTCGCGGGCCACTTCGCCAAGGCCGGTGTCACCCCGCGCCGCCACCTGGTCGAGCTCCGTACCTCGGACGCCTCCGAGTACACCCTGGGCCAGGAGATCACCGCCGAGCTGTTCGAGGCGGGTGTCAAGGTCGACGTGACCGGCACCTCCAAGGGCAAGGGCTTCGCCGGTGTCATGAAGCGTCACAACTTCAAGGGCCTCGGCGCCGGTCACGGCACCCAGCGCAAGCACCGCTCGCCCGGTTCCATCGGTGGCTGCGCCACCCCGGGCCGTGTGTTCAAGGGCCTGCGCATGGCTGGTCGGATGGGCCACGAGCGTGTGACCACCCAGAACCTGACCGTGCACGCGGTCGACGCGGAGAAGGGTCTGCTGCTCATCAAGGGCGCCGTCCCGGGCCCGAACGGCGGCCTCGTCCTCGTCCGCACCGCGGCGAAGGGGCTGTGAGGAAATGAGCACCATTGACATCCTGTCGCCGGCTGGCGACAAGACCGGCAGCATCGAGCTGCCGGCCGAGATCTTCGACGCGAAGGTCAGCGTTCCGCTGATGCACCAGGTCGTCGTGGCGCAGCTCGCTGCGGCCCGTCAGGGCACCCACAAGACCAAGACTCGTGGCGAGGTCCGCGGTGGCGGCAAGAAGCCGTACCGCCAGAAGGGCACCGGCCGCGCCCGTCAGGGCTCGACCCGTGCGCCGCAGTTCGCCGGCGGTGGCGTCGTGCACGGTCCCGTGCCGCGCGACTACTCGCAGCGGACCCCGAAGAAGATGATCGCCGCCGCCCTGCGCGGTGCGCTCACCGACCGGGCCCGCCACAACCGCATCCACGTCGTCACCGGCGTGACCGCGACCGAGGCGCCGTCGACCAAGGCCGCCAAGAGCCTGTTCGGCAAGATCACCGAGCGCAAGAACGTCCTCCTGGTCGTCGAGCGCGAGGACGAGCTGGGCCTGAAGTCCGCTCGCAACCTGCCGCACGTGCACATCCTGGACGCCGGTCAGCTGAACACCTACGACGTGCTCGTCTCCGACGATGTGGTCTTCACCCAGGCCGCCTTCGAGCGTTTCGTGGCCGGTCCGGCCGCGTCCGCCAAGGCCGTTGCCGCTGAGGGCGAGCTCGAAGGGAGCGCCGCCTGATGAGCGACGTTACGAGCAAGACGTTCACGGACCCCCGTGACGTCCTGGTGAAGCCGGTCATCTCGGAGAAGAGCTACTCGCTCCTCGACGAGAACAAGTACACGTTCATCGTGTCGCCGGGCGCCAACAAGACCCAGATCAAGCAGGCCGTCGAGGCGGTCTTCTCGGTCAAGGTCGAGGCTGTCAACACGATCAACCGTCAGGGCAAGCGCAAGCGCTCCAAGACGGGCTTTGGCAAGCGCAAGGACACCAAGCGCGCCATCGTGACGCTGGCCGAGGGCAACCGCATCGACATCTTCGGTGGTCCGGTCTCCTGAACAAGGAGATCGTGATCGTCGATTAGGACGAGGACGAGAGAGCCAAATGGGCATCCGCAAGTACAAGCCGACTACGCCGGGCCGTCGTGGCTCCAGCGTGGCCGACTTCGTAGAAATCACGCGGTCCACCCCGGAGAAGTCGCTGGTTCGCCCGCTGCACAGCAAGGGCGGCCGCAACAACGCCGGTCGTGTCACCGCTCGCCACCAGGGTGGCGGTCACAAGCGCGCCTACCGCGTGATCGACTTCCGTCGTCACGACAAGGACGGCGTGCCGGCCAAGGTCGCGCACATCGAGTACGACCCGAACCGCACCGCGCGCATCGCGCTCCTGCACTACGCGGACGGCGAGAAGCGCTACATCATCGCGCCGCGCGGCATCGCGCAGGGTGACCGGATCGAGAACGGCGCTGGCGCCGACATCAAGCCGGGCAACAACCTGCCGCTGCGCAACATCCCGGTCGGTACCACCATCCACGCGGTGGAGCTGCGTCCCGGCGGCGGTGCCAAGCTGGCCCGCTCGGCCGGTTCCGGCATCCAGCTGCTGGCGCGTGAGGGCAAGATGGCGCACCTGCGCATGCCCTCCGGTGAGATCCGTCTGGTTGACGCGCGCTGCCGTGCCACCGTCGGCGAGGTCGGCAACGCCGAGCAGTCGAACATCAACTGGGGCAAGGCCGGCCGCATGCGCTGGAAGGGCGTCCGCCCGACCGTGCGTGGTGTCGCCATGAACCCGATCGACCACCCGCACGGTGGTGGTGAGGGTAAGACCTCCGGTGGTCGCCACCCGGTCTCGCCGTGGGGTAAGCCCGAGGGCCGTACCCGTCGCCCGAACAAGGCGTCGGACAAGCTCATCGTGCGCCGCCGCAAGACCAACAAGAAGCGCTAGGAGCAGGTCAGATGCCGCGCAGTCTCAAGAAGGGCCCCTTCATCGACGGCCACCTCATCAAGAAGGTGGACGCTCAGAACGAGGCGGGTACCCAGAACGTCATCAAGACCTGGTCCCGTCGTTCCGTGATCTCCCCGAGCATGCTCGGCCACACGATCGCGGTTCACGATGGCCGTAAGCACGTCCCGGTGTTCGTCACCGAGTCGATGGTCGGCCACAAGCTCGGCGAGTTCGCTCCGACCCGCACCTTCCGTGGCCACGTGAAGGAAGACCGGAAGTCGAAGCGTCGCTAGAGAGCCCATCAGTGGCCTCTGGCCACGGGCTGAGCTTGCGCGCCAATAAGACTCAATGACTTACTCCATTAAGGGGACAACCATGGAAGCCAGGGCACAGGCGCGGTACATCCGCGTGACGCCCATGAAGGCCCGCCGCGTGGTGGACCTCATCCGTGGCATGAATGCCACGGAGGCCCAGGCCGTCCTGCGTTTCGCTCCGCAGGCCGCCACCGTGCCGGTCGGCAAGGTGCTCGACAGCGCCATCGCCAACGCCGCGCACAACTACAACCACTCCAACGTGGACGACCTCTACATCTCCGAGGCGTACGTTGACGAGGGCCCGACCCTGAAGCGGTTCCGTCCGCGCGCCCAGGGCCGCGCCTACCGGATCCGCAAGCGGACCAGCCACATCACCGTGGTCGTCAGCAGCAAGGAAGGGACCCGGTAATGGGCCAGAAGGTTAACCCGCACGGGTTCCGCCTCGGCATCAGCACGGACTTCAAGTCCCGCTGGTACGCCGACAAGCTGTACAAGGACTACGTCAAGGAAGACGTTGCCATTCGTCGCATGATGACGAAGGGCATGGAGCGCGCCGGCATCTCCAAGGTCGAGATCGAGCGCACCCGCGACCGCGTCCGCGTCGACATCCACACCGCTCGCCCCGGCATCGTCATCGGTCGCCGTGGCACCGAGGCCGACCGCATCCGCGGCGACCTGGAGAAGCTGACCGGCAAGCAGGTCCAGCTGAACATCCTTGAGGTCAAGAACCCCGAGCTGGACGCCCAGCTCGTGGCTCAGGGCGTCGCGGAGCAGCTGTCCTCCCGCGTCTCCTTCCGTCGTGCCATGCGCAAGTCGATGCAGGGCACCATGAAGTCCGGCGCCAAGGGCATCAAGGTCCAGTGCTCCGGTCGTCTCGGCGGCGCCGAGATGAGCCGTTCGGAGTTCTACCGCGAGGGCCGTGTGCCGCTGCACACCCTGCGCGCGAACGTCGACTACGGCTTCTTCGAGGCCAAGACGACCTTCGGCCGCATCGGCGTGAAGGTCTGGATCTACAAGGGCGACGTCAAGAACATCGCCGAGGTCCGCGCTGAGAACGCCGCTGCCCGCTCGGGCAACCGCCCGGCCCGTCCCGAGGGTGGTCGTCCCGCCCGCGGTGGCGAGCGCCGTGGTGGCGAGCGCGGTGGCCGTGGCCGTCGTCCCGCCGCTGCCGAGGCCCCCGCGGCCCCGGCCGTCGAGGCTCCGGCTGCCGAGAACACCGGAACGGAGGCCTGACCCAAATGCTGATCCCCCGTCGGGTCAAGCACCGCAAGCAGCACCACCCGAAGCGCCGTGGCGCTTCCAAGGGTGGCACCGAGCTGGCGTTCGGCCAGTTCGGCATCCAGGCCGTGACCCCGGCCTACGTGACGAACCGTCAGATCGAGTCCGCTCGTATCGCGATCACCCGTCACATCCGCCGTGGCGGCAAGGTCTGGATCAACATCTACCCGGACCGCCCGCTCACCAAGAAGCCGGCCGAGACCCGCATGGGTTCCGGTAAGGGTTCGCCGGAGTGGTGGATCGCGAACGTGCACCCGGGTCGGGTCATGTTCGAGCTGTCGTACCCGAACGAGAAGGTTGCTCGCGAGGCGCTCACCCGCGCCGCGCACAAGCTGCCGATGAAGTGCCGGATCGTCCGGCGCGAGGACGGTGAGAGCTGATGTCGGCCGCTACCAAGGCTGCTGAGCTTCGCCAGCTGGACAACGAGGGTCTCGTTGCGAAGCTTCGCGAGGCCAAGGAGGAGCTGTTCAACCTCCGCTTCCAGGCGGCGACCGGGCAGCTCGACAACCACGGACGGCTCAAGCTCGTCCGCAAGGACATCGCGCGGATCTACACCCTGATGCGCGAGCGCGAGCTGGGCATCGAGACGGTGGAGAACGCCTGATGACTGAGAACACCAACGAGACGCGCGGTTTCCGCAAGACCCGCGAGGGTCTCGTCGTCAGCGACAAGATGGACAAGACCGTCGTCGTCGCCGTCGAGGACCGCGTCAAGCACGCTCTGTACGGCAAGGTCATCCGCCGTACGAACAAGCTGAAGGCGCACGACGAGCAGAACGCTTGCGGCATCGGCGACCGGGTCCTCCTCGCGGAGACCCGCCCGCTGTCCGCGTCCAAGCGCTGGCGCGTCGTCGAGATCCTCGAGAAGGCCAAGTAACGAAGCCGATGAGGTACGGCCGTATGTGCAGCGGGTCCCCCCGGGGGCGCCGGTGTGAGCAGCGGCCGGCCCGTCGACTCTCGTTGACGATCAGGAGAAAGCTGTGATCCAGCAGGAGTCGCGACTGCGTGTTGCCGACAACACTGGTGCCAAGGAGATCCTTTGCATCCGTGTTCTCGGTGGCTCCGGTCGCCGCTACGCCGGTATCGGGGACGTCATCGTCGCGACCGTCAAGGACGCGATCCCCGGTGGTTCGGTGAAGAAGGGTGACGTCGTCAAGTGCGTCGTCGTCCGCACCGTCAAGGAGCGTCGTCGTCCGGATGGCTCGTACATCCGTTTCGACGAGAACGCCGCTGTCGTGCTGAAGAACACCGAGGGTGACCCCCGTGGCACCCGCATCTTCGGCCCGGTGGGCCGCGAGCTGCGCGACAAGAAGTTCATGAAGATCATCTCGCTGGCGCCGGAGGTGCTCTAACCCATGGCGAACAGCATGAAGATCAAGAAGGGTGACCTGGTCCAGGTCATCACCGGCAAGGACAAGGGCAAGCAGGGCAAGGTCATCCAGGCCATGCCGGCTGAGAACAAGGTCCTGGTCGAGGGTGTGAACCGGGTCAAGAAGCACACCAAGCCGGGTCCGGGTACCCAGGGTGGCATCGTGACCGTCGAGGCCCCGGTGCACGTCTCCAACGTCCAGCTGGTCGTGGAGAAGGACGGCAAGAAGGTCGTCACCCGCGTTGGCTACCGCTTCGACGACGAGGGCAACAAGATCCGCGTTGCCAAGCGAACCGGTGAGGACATCTGATGTCTGAGACGACTGTTGAGAAGGTGACCCCCCGTCTCAAGGAGCGCTACCGCTCCGAGATCAAGGGTCAGCTGCAGGAGCAGTTCTCGTACGAGAACGTCATGCTGATCCCCGGCCTGGTCAAGGTCGTGGTCAACATGGGTGTCGGCGAGGCTGCCCGTGACAGCAAGCTGATCGAGGGCGCGATCCGCGACCTGACCGCGATCACCGGTCAGAAGCCGGCCGTGACCAAGGCCCGTAAGTCCATCGCGCAGTTCAAGCTGCGCGAGGGCCAGCCGATCGGCACCCACGTCACCCTCCGTGGTGACCGCATGTGGGAGTTCCTGGACCGTCTGGTGTCGCTGGCCCTGCCGCGTATCCGTGACTTCCGTGGTCTCTCCCCGAAGCAGTTCGACGGCCGTGGCAACTACACCTTCGGTCTGACCGAGCAGGTTATGTTCCACGAGATCGACCAGGACAAGGTCGACCGTCAGCGCGGTATGGACATCACCGTCGTGACCACCGCTCAGACCGACGACGAGGGCCGGGCGCTCCTGCGCGCTCTGGGCTTCCCGTTCAAGGAGGCGTGAGCCAATGGCGAAGAAGTCCCTCATCGCGAAGTCCGAGCGCAAGCCGAAGTTCGGCGTCCGGGCCTACACCCGGTGCCAGCGCTGCGGCCGTCCGCACTCGGTGTACCGCAAGTTCGGCCTGTGCCGTGTCTGCCTCCGTGAGATGGCGCACCGCGGCGAGCTGCCGGGCGTGACCAAGAGCTCCTGGTAATCCAGGCGCTTTAGGCACCCAGCGAAGCAGAGGTGCCCGATCCCACACCGGCCCGTTTTGGGCCTGCCGTACGGCTTCCCGTAAGGTAGTGGGGTCGGGCCCCCTGCCGCGGCTTCCCCATGGATGCCCGCGGTCCTTCTGGAAGGCTCGCACCCAGTCTTACTACGTCGTAGGTCCCCTGCGCTTGTGCCCCTGACGAACTCGCGAGAGTGCGGAAGGGGGACCTGGTGCGGAGAAACCACGGCGAGAGAGGCCTGAGGCCATCATGACCATGACCGACCCCATCGCAGACATGCTCACGCGTCTGCGTAACGCGAACTCGGCGTACCACGACTCCGTGGCGATGCCGGCTAGCAAGATCAAGGCGCACGTCGCCGAGATCCTGCAGCAGGAGGGGTACATCTCCTCCTACAAGGTTGAGGAGCCCGTTGAGGGCGAGGTTGGCAAGAAGCTGACCATCGAGCTGAAGTTCGGCCCCAACCGTGAGCGCTCCATCGCCGGCATCAAGCGCATCAGCAAGCCGGGTCTGCGCGTTTACGCAAAGTCCACCAACCTGCCGAAGGTGCTCGGCGGCCTGGGCGTGGCGATCATCTCCACGTCTTCGGGTCTCCTCACCGACAAGCAGGCCGCCAAGAAGGGCGTAGGCGGAGAAGTTCTCGCCTACGTCTGGTAATTCGGGAAACGGAGGTACAGCAATGTCGCGCATTGGACGGCTGCCCATCCAGGTCCCCGCTGGCGTGGACGTCACCATCGATGGCCAGGCGGTCTCGGTGAAGGGCCCGAAGGGCACCCTCACCCACGTCGTCGCCGCGCCGATCGAGATCGGTAAGGGCGAGGACGGCACGCTGCTCGTCACCCGCCCCAACGACGAGCGTCTGTCGAAGGCCCTGCACGGTCTTTCCCGCACGCTGGTGGCGAACATGATCACCGGCGTGACCGCGGGCTACCGCAAGTCGCTGGAGATCAGCGGTGTCGGCTACCGAGTTCTGGCGAAGGGCTCCGACATGGAGTTCCAGCTGGGCTACAGCCACCCGATCCTCGTCGAGGCGCCCGAGGGCATCTCCTTCGTCGTCGAGTCGGCCACCAAGTTCCACGTGGACGGCATCGACAAGCAGAAGGTCGGCGAGGTCGCCGCGAAGATCCGCAAGCTGCGCAAGCCCGACCCGTACAAGGCCAAGGGCGTCAAGTACGCGGGCGAGGTCATCCGCCGCAAGGTCGGAAAGAGTGGTAAGTAAGCGATGAGCGTCTCTGTCAAGATCGGCAAGGGCAACGCCTACAAGAGCGCCGCTCGCAAGCGCCGCGCGATCCGCGTTCGCAAGCGCGTCGTCGGCACCGAGGTGCGTCCGCGCCTCGTCGTGACGCGCTCGAACCGTCACATGGTCGCCCAGGTCATCGACGACGCCAAGGGTCACACCCTGGCGTCGGCGTCCACCCTCGACGTGTCCATCAAGGGCGCCGAGGGCGACAAGACCGAGCTGGCCAAGAAGGTCGGGAGCCTGGTCGCCGAGCGCGCCAAGGCCGCCGGCATCGAGTCGGTCGTCTTCGACCGCGCGGGCAACCGGTACGCCGGCCGCATCGCCGCCCTGGCGGACGCGGCTCGCGAGGCCGGGCTCGACTTCTAAGCCGCTCGTCGACTCTGTCGACGGACGTAAACGAGAGAGGTAATTCCAATGGCTGGACCCCAGCGCCGCGGTAGCGGCGCCGGCGGTGGCACCGGCGGTGGCGAGCGGCGCGACCGTAAGCGTGACGACCGGGGCAACGCCCCCGCCGTCGAGAAGACCGCTTACGTCGAGCGCGTCGTCGCGATCAACCGTGTCGCCAAGGTTGTCAAGGGTGGTCGTCGTTTCAGCTTCACCGCGCTGGTCGTGGTGGGCGACGGTGACGGCACCGTGGGTGTCGGTTACGGGAAGGCGAAGGAGGTTCCGGCCGCCATCGCCAAGGGTGTTGAGGAGGCCAAGAAGAACTTCTTCAAGGTTCCCCGTATCCAGGGCACCATCCCGCACCCGATCCAGGGTGAGAAGGCCGCCGGCGTCGTGCTGCTGAAGCCCGCCGCCCCCGGTACCGGTGTTATCGCCGGTGGTCCGGTGCGCGCCGTCCTGGAGTGCGCCGGCATTCACGACATCCTGTCGAAGTCGCTCGGCTCGGACAACGCGATCAACATCGTGCACGCCACCGTGGCTGCTCTGAAGGGCCTCGTGCGCCCCGAGGAGATCGCCGCCCGTCGTGGTCTGCCGCTGGAGGACGTGGCCCCCGCTGCTCTGCTGCGGGCGCGTGCTGCTGGGGTGAGCGCCTGATGGCTCGCCTGAAGATCACGCAGACCAAGTCGTACATCGGCAGCAAGCAGAACCACCGTGACACCCTGCGTTCGCTTGGTCTCAAGCGCATGCACGACGTCGTGGTGAAGGAGGACCGTCCCGAGATCCGCGGGATGGCCCACACGGTCCGTCACCTGGTGACGGTTGAGGAGGTGGACTGATCATGGGCGACAACCCGATCAAGATCCACAACCTGCGTCCCGCCCCGGGTGCCAAGACCGACAAGATCCGTGTGGGTCGTGGTGAGGGTTCCAAGGGTAAGACCGCCGGTCGTGGTACCAAGGGCACCAAGGCCCGCTACCAGGTTCCGCAGCGCTTCGAGGGTGGCCAGATGCCGCTCCACATGCGCCTGCCGAAGCTGAAGGGCTTCAAGAACCCGTTCAAGATCACGTTCCAGGTCGTCAACCTCGACAAGCTGGCCGAGCTCTACCCGCAGGGTGGCGAGGTCACGGTCGAGGACCTGGTCGCGAAGGGCGCGGTTCGCAAGAACTCCCTCGTCAAGGTGCTCGGCACCGGCGAGATCTCGGTCGCGCTGCAGGTGACGGTCGACGCCGTCTCCGGCTCCGCCGCCGAGAAGATCACCGCCGCCGGCGGTACGGTCACCGAGCTCGTCTGAGCCCGCTGATTCAGCCGTGAGCCCCGCACCTCCTTCGGGAGGTGCGGGGCTCACGCCTTTTCCCGTCCTTTTCCCGCGGCGGGGCCCTCGTTCTTTTGTGTGGCAAACCCGGGCATCCCGTACCCCGTGAGTGGGGGAGGGACGGTGCGCGCTTCTTCCGAGTGGCTGCGCACTGTTAGAGTCCGTGGAGTTCCCTTGTAGGCTGCGCGTAGGCTCGCCTGTGCCGTCTGTACGGGAGCCCGAACCGCAAACTCCCCATTCAGGACCGACCCTCCCGCCGACGACGCGCGGGAGGCGCAGGAGGCACCGTGCTCAGTGCGTTCGCGCGGGCGTTCCAGACGCCCGACCTGCGCAAGAAGCTGCTGTTCACGCTGGGCATCATGGTGCTGTTCCGCCTGGGCTCGCACATTCCGATGCCGGGCGTGAGCTTCACGGCCGTGAACGAGTGCGTGAAGGAGACCAAGAACAGTGGCCTCTTCGGGCTCGTCAACCTGTTCAGCGGCGGCGCGCTTCTCCAGCTGACGATCTTCGCCCTCGGCATCATGCCGTACATCACGGCGAGCATCATCCTCCAGCTCCTCACCGTCGTGATCCCGCGACTGGAGATGCTGAAGAAGGAGGGGCAGGCCGGCCAGGCCAAGATCACCCAGTACACCCGTTACCTGACCATCGCGCTCGCCGTGCTCCAGGGCACCGGCATCGTGGCGACGGCCTCCAGCGGTGCGCTGTTCTCCGGCTGCCCGCTGGCCAACCAGATCGTCCCGGACACCAGCGTGTTCCGGATCGCCGTCATGGTCCTCACGATGACCGCCGGCACGACGGTCATCATGTGGCTGGGTGAGCTCATCACCGACCGCGGCATCGGCAACGGCATGTCGCTGCTGATCTTCACCTCGATCGCGGCGCAGTTCCCGTCCTCGATGTGGGCGATCAAGACCTCCGGCACCATCGGCGGCGGCTGGGTCGAGTTCCTTTCCGTGGTCGCGGTCGGCGTCATCGTCGTGATGCTGGTCATCTTCGTGGAGCAGGCCCAGCGCCGGATCCCGGTCCAGTACGCGAAGCGGATGATCGGCCGCCGGGCGTTCGGCGGCACCTCGACCTACATCCCGCTCAAGGTGAACCAGGCCGGTGTCATCCCGGTCATCTTCGCTTCGTCGCTGCTGTACATCCCGGCCCTGGTGGTCCAGCTGACCAACAGCCAGGCGGGCTGGGCCACCTGGATCCGGACGAACTTCGTCAAGGGTGACCACCCGATCTACATGGCCACCTACTTCCTGCTGATCGTCTTCTTCGCCTTCTTCTACGTGGCCATCTCCTTCAACCCCGAAGAAGTTGCCGACAATATGAAGAAGTATGGTGGCTTCATCCCGGGCATCCGGGCCGGCCGCCCGACGGCCGAGTACCTGAACTACGTGCTGACCCGGATCACGTGGCCGGGTTCGCTTTACCTGGGCCTGATCGCGTTGATCCCGATGATCGCCCTGGTCGCCTTCGGACAGCAGACCAACTTCCCGTTCGGCGGCACCAGCGTCCTCATCGTCGTCGGCGTCGGACTCGAAACTGTGAAGCAGATCGAGAGCCAGCTCCAGCAGCGCAATTACGAAGGGTTCCTCCGCTGATGCGTATCGTCCTCGTCGGACCTCCCGGGGCCGGGAAGGGTACACAGGCGCACCTGCTCGCCAAGACCCTGTCCATCCCCCACATCTCCACCGGCGACCTCTTCCGTGCCAACATCGGCCAGGGCACCCCGCTGGGGCTCGAGGCCAAGGGCTACATGGACGCGGGCCGGCTGGTGCCGGACGAGGTCACCATCGGGATGGCCAAGGACCGCATGCTCCAGGAGGACGCCGCCGACGGCTTCCTGCTCGACGGCTTCCCGCGCAACCTCGGCCAGGCCGAGGCGCTGGACGTCTTCCTCGCCGAGCAGGGCATCAAGCTGGACGGCGTCCTGGACCTGGAGGTCCCCGAGGACGAGGTCGTGAAGCGGATCGCGGGCCGTCGCCTGTGCCGCAACAACGGCAGCCACGTGTTCCACGTCGCGTACAACCCGCCGAAGGTCGAGGGCGTCTGCGACGAGTGCGGCGGAGAGCTCTACCAGCGCTCGGACGACACCGAGGACGCGGTGCGCACCCGCCTGGAGGTCTACCACACGGAGACCGAGCCGATCATCGGCTACTACAAGGAGCAGGGGCTCCTGGTGACCATCCCGGCCCTCGGCAAGGTGGAAGAGGTCACCTCCCGCGCGATCGAGGCGCTGAAGCAGGACAGCTGAGTCTCTCGGCGAACGTACGACGGTACGGCCGGGTCGCCCGCCCAGCGGGTGGCCCGGCCGTTTCGGCGTCGTACGGTGGTAGGCAGTGGTAATCCGGACTTGGAAGGCGTGACCAGATGGTGGAGATCAAGACCCCCGAGCAGATCGCGAAGATGCGAGCGGCCGGGCTGGTCGTCGCCGAGGCCCTCAAGGCCTGCCGCGAGGCGGTCGCTCCGGGGGTGACCACCCAGGAGCTCAACGACGTCGCGGACAAGGTCATCACCGAGCACGGCGCCACCTCGAACTTCCGCGCCCACCACGGCGGCCTGTGGTTCCCGGGTGTGATCTGCGCCTCGGTGAACAACGAGGTCGTGCACGGCATCCCGGGCGACCGGGTGCTGCAGGAGGGCGACATCATCTCGATCGACTGCGGCGCCATCCTGGACGGCTGGCACGGCGACGCGGCGATCACCGTGGCGGTCGGCGAGGTCCGCCCCGAGGTCGAGATGCTGAGCCGGGTGACCGAGGGCTCGATGTGGGCCGGCATCGCCCAGATGAAGAAGAACAACCGCCTGGTCGACGTCTCCAAGGCGATCGAGGGCTTCATTCGGCGCCAGCCGCTGCCCCCGAAGGGCAAGTGGGGCATCACCGAGGGCTACGGCGGCCACGGCATCGGCACCGCGATGCACATGGAGCCGCACGTGCTGAACTACGTGGAGCGCGGCCGCGGCAAGGGGCCGAAGCTCGTCCCCGGCACCGTGCTGGCGATCGAGCCGATGGTCTCGCTGGGCACCCCGCACACCACCGTGCTGGAGGACGACTGGACGGTCGTCACCAACGACGGCACCTGGGCTTCGCACTGGGAGCACTCGGTGGCCGTCACCGAGCAGGGCCCGCTGGTGCTGACCGCCTTCGACGGCGGCAAGGCCGAACTGGCGAAGCTGGGCATCACCGCAGCTCCGGACCCGCTCGCGTAGTCCTGACGCCGCGTCAGAAGCCCTGGAGGTTTGGACCTCCAGGGCTTTTGTCCTATTTTTATCGGCTGGCAGTGGTCCGCAACGGCTTACGAGCGAGCAGGAGACAGCACGTGCTCAAGGGATTCCGCGACTTCATGATGCGCGGCAACGTCGTCGACATGGCGGTCGGTGTGGTGATCGGCGCCGCCTTCACCGGCGTGGTGACGGGCTTCGTGTCCGCCTTCCTCACCCCGCTCGTCGGCGTGGTGGTCGGCGCGGCCGGCGACTTCAGCTCGTACAAGGCGACGGTGGCGGGTGTCACGTTCCCGTACGGGCAGTTCCTCAACGTGCTGATCGCCTTCGTGATGACGGCCGCGGTGCTCTACTTCTGCGTCGTCCTGCCGGTGACCAAGGCCACCGCGCGGTACCTGCCCAAGAAGCCGAAGGCCCCGAAGCGCCCCTGCCCCGAGTGCCTGACCGAGATCCCGGAGGAGGCGCGCCGCTGCTCGGCCTGCACCTCGCACGTCGAGCCGCTCCGGGTCATGTCCCCGCGCTGACCCGTTCCGACCCGACCCAACCCCGGTTTTGGCGCATCCCTCGCGCTGGCGTAGGATGGACCGTCGGCTCACTCGTAGCGTGCTTCAGCACGCCCTCTTCCCTCTGTGGACGGGGTGAACCCAGGTTCGCACGAGCGTTCCGCATACGGTAGCCGGTCCCGGAAGGTGGATCTCGCAGTTCATGGCTAAGAAGCAAGGCGCCATTGAGATCGAGGGCACCGTGATCGAGTCTCTTCCGAACGCGATGTTCAAGGTCGAGCTGCAGAACGGTCACAAGGTCCTCGCGCACATCAGTGGCAAGATGCGCATGCACTACATCCGCATCCTGCCGGACGACCGGGTTGTCGTGGAGCTCAGCCCCTACGACCTCACGCGCGGCCGGATCGTCTACCGCTACAAGTAAGAACGTCAGATCTAGACCCGGAGAACCTGAAACATGAAGGTCAAGCCGAGCGTCAAGAAGATCTGCGACAAGTGCAAGGTGATCCGCCGTCACGGCCGGGTCATGGTGATCTGCGACAACCTGCGCCACAAGCAGCGCCAGGGCTGATCTCTCCCCAGCATTTCTCGTAGTACTTCGCGCGACGCGAAAACGTCATGAGCGGGCTACCCGATCCGTCCCGGACGGACTGCCGCCCCCGGTCAGAGGCCGGGGCTCCCTCACCGTGAGGTGTCGGAGTAGGTAGCACGCAAGACCTCTGAAGAAACACAGGAGCCTTGAATGGCACGCCTCGCCGGCGTTGATCTCCCCCGTGAGAAGCGGATCGAGATCGCCCTCACCTACGTGTACGGCATCGGCCGTACCCGCGCCCAGCAGACCCTCGCCGAGACCGGCGTCAACCCGGATGTCCGCGTTCGCGACATCTCCGAGGAAGACCTGGTCAAGCTGAGCCAGTACATCGACGCCAACTACACGGTCGAGGGTGACCTCCGCCGTGAGGTGGCCGCCGACATCCGCCGCAAGGTCGAGATCGGCTGCTACGAGGGTCTGCGTCACCGCCGTGGCCTGCCGGTCCGCGGCCAGCGCACCCACACCAACGCGCGTACCCGCAAGGGCCCGCGTCGCGCGATCGCCGGCAAGAAGAAGCCGGGCAAGAAGTAGTCCGTCCCGTAACCGGACATCCCTCCGGCCCGCGGGTCAGCGGACCGACCACCTCAGTAGGAGAACAGACTTATGCCCCCCAAGGGTCGTCAGGCTGCCGGCGCGAAGAAGATCCGCCGCAAGGAAAAGAAGAACGTCGCTCACGGCCACGCGCACATCAAGAGCACGTTCAACAACACCATCGTTTCGATCACCGACCCCTCGGGCAACGTGATCTCCTGGGCCTCCGCCGGCCACGTCGGCTTCAAGGGCTCGCGCAAGTCCACCCCGTTCGCCGCGCAGATGGCCGCCGAGGCCGCTGCCCGTCGCGCGCAGGAGCACGGCATGCGCAAGGTCGACGTCTTCGTGAAGGGTCCGGGCTCCGGCCGCGAGACCGCGATCCGTTCGCTCCAGGCCACCGGCCTGGAGGTCGGCTCGATCCAGGACGTCACCCCCACCCCGCACAACGGCTGCCGTCCGCCGAAGCGCCGCCGCGTCTGACGCAGCGCCTTCGGGCACGCTGGGTTCTGCTTTAAACCACGTACGGGGTCCTGCGCAGTTGATTCGGTCACTGTTTGCGGGACCCCGTACGCTTGGTCCTGTCGGCATCAAATAGTGGGTGCCGAAGACAACTGGAGGAACACCCCCATGCTTATCGCTCAGCGTCCCTCGCTGACCGAAGAGGTCGTCGACGAGTTCCGCTCGCGGTTCGTGATCGAGCCGCTGGAGCCGGGCTTCGGCTACACCCTCGGCAACTCCCTGCGCCGCACGCTGCTGTCCTCGATCCCGGGTGCCGCTGTCACCAGCATCCGCATCGACGGCGTCCTGCACGAGTTCACCACCGTGCCGGGCGTCAAGGAGGACGTGACCGACCTCATCCTCAACATCAAGCAGCTGGTCGTCTCCTCGGAGCACGACGAGCCGGTCGTGATGTACCTGCGCAAGCAGGGCCCGGGTGTCGTCACCGCCGCCGACATCGCCCCGCCGGCGGGTGTCGAGGTGCACAACCCCGAGCTGGTCCTGGCCACCCTGAACGGCAAGGGCAAGCTGGAGATGGAGCTGACCGTCGAGCGCGGTCGCGGCTACGTCTCCGCCGTCCAGAACAAGGCCTCCGGCCAGGAGATCGGCCGCATCCCGGTCGACTCGATCTACAGCCCCGTGCTGAAGGTCACCTACAAGGTCGAGGCCACCCGTGTCGAGCAGCGGACCGACTTCGACAAGCTGATCGTCGACGTCGAGACCAAGCCCGCCATGCGTCCGCGCGACGCCATGGCCTCGGCCGGCAAGACCCTGGTGGAGCTGTTCGGCCTCGCCCGCGAGCTGAACATCGACGCCGAGGGCATCGACATGGGCCCGTCCCCGACGGACGCCGCCCTGGCCGCCGACCTGGCGCTGCCGATCGAGGAGCTGGAGCTCACGGTCCGCTCCTACAACTGCCTCAAGCGCGAGGGCATCCACACCGTGGGTGAGCTCGTCGCCCGCTCCGAGGCCGACCTGCTCGACATCCGCAACTTCGGTGCGAAGTCGATCGACGAGGTCAAGGCGAAGCTGGCCGGCATGGGCCTGGCCCTCAAGGACAGCCCGCCCGGGTTCGACCCGACCGCGGCCGCCGACGCCTTCGGCGCCGACGACCTGGACGACGCGGGTTACGCCGAGACCGAGCAGTACTGAGAGACTTGACCGCGGGGGCGGTTCTCCGGAACCGCCTCCGCTGTCGTGAAAGTCGTGCGGGCACAGTGCCCGTACGCCCGCTGCGGTACCTGATACGGCCGTAGTCGGAGATTCGAGGAGTAATCCATGCCGCGTCCCACCAAGGGTGCCCGCCTCGGCGGCGGCCCGCACCACGAGCCGCTGCTGCTCGCCGGTCTGTGCCGGGAGCTGTTCCAGTACGGCCGCATCACCACGACCGAGGCCAAGGCCCGTCGGATGCGCCCGCTGGCGGAGAAGCTGATCACCAAGGCGAAGAAGGGCGACATCCACAACCGTCGCCTGGTGCGCAAGACCATCACCGACGTGTCGGTGCTGCACACCCTCTTCACCGAGATCGCGCCGCGCTACGAGAACCGCCCGGGTGGCTACACCCGCATCACCAAGATCGGTCCCCGTCGTGGCGACAACGCCCCGATGGCCGTGATCGAGCTGGTCGAGGCGCTGACCGTCGCGCAGACCGCCGTCGGCGAGGCCGAGGCCGCCACCAAGCGTGCCGTCAAGGAGGCCGACGAGGCCGCTGCTGTCGAGACCAAGGCCGACGAGGCCGAGGCCGCCGAGCAGGCCTGACACCTCTAGGTGTTCCGCGGGCCCGCTCTCCCAGCGATGGGGGAGCGGGCCCGTTCCTTGTCTTCGAGGACCCCCGGGAGAAGAGAAGCAGTGGTCAACGATTGCGCCGAGCAGCCGCCGGTGAAGGACGGCCCGGCCGACGGGTACGTCCGGGTCCGGCTCGACCTCGCCTACCAGGGCGCCGAGTTCTCCGGCTGGGCCCGCCAGAAGGGCGGCCGCCGGACGGTCCAGGAGGAGATCGAGACCGCGCTGCAGGTCGTCACCCGCAGTCCGGAGCTGTTCCCGCTGACCGTGGCCGGCCGCACCGACGCCGGGGTGCACGCCCGCGGACAGGTCGCGCACGTCGACCTGCCGGCCGAGCTGTGGGAGGCGCACCGGGAGAAGCTGCTGCGCCGACTGGCCGGCCGGCTGCCCGGGGACGTCCGGATCTACCGGGTCGGCGAGGCACCGGCCGGGTTCGACGCCCGCTTCTCGGCGATCTGGCGCCGGTACGCCTACCGGGTCGCCGACCATCCGGGCGGGGTGGACCCGCTGCTGCGCGGCCACGTGCTCTGGCACGACCGCCCGCTGGACGTCGACCGGATGAACGCCGCCGCGAAGCTGCTGCTCGGCGAGCACGACTTCGCCGCGTACTGCAAGAAGCGCGAGGGCGCCACCACCATCCGCACCCTGCTGGAGCTGCACTGGGACCGCGTCCCGGTGGACTCCTACGCCGCCCAGGAGGGCTCGCTCGCGGTCGCCACCGTCCGGGCCGACGCCTTCTGCCACAACATGGTCCGAGCGCTGGTCGGCGCGATGCTGCTGGTCGGCGACGGGCACCGGCCGGTGGAGTTCCCCGGCGAGGTGTTGGCCGGCGGAGTGCGCAACTCCGCGGTCAACGTGATCCGGCCGTACGGGCTCACGCTGGAGGAGGTCGGCTACCCGCCGGACGACCAGCTGGCCGAGCGCAACCGCCAGGCGCGGCGGATGCGCACCCTGCCGGGGCAGCCGCCCGTCGCCGGCGTGTAGGCGCCGCTCGTTCCACCGCCTGTTTCGCCGCGCATCCCGCCGCGTGTTTCCTCGCGCAGGGCGGTCGTCGGGTAATCCGTTTTGGCCGGGCGCGTCCGCTTGGGACAATCGTCCGCATGGGACACGTCGAGATTTCGCACCTTGAGTACTACCTGCCGGACGGGCGGGTGCTGTTCGACGACGCGTCCTTCCGGGTCGGCGAGGGCGCTGCCGTCGCCCTGGTCGGCGCGAACGGCGCCGGCAAGACCACCCTGCTGCGGATGATCGCGGGGGACATCCAGCCGCACGGCGGCTCGGTGACGATCAGCGGCGGTCTCGGTGTGATGCGCCAGTTCGTCGGCACCACCGGCCGCGAGGACCAGCGGGACACGCCGGGCGCGCTGCCCGCCGACGCCTCCGTACGGGACCTGCTCGTCTCCGTCGCCCCCGCGCGGATCGCCACGGCGGCCCGCGCGGTGGACGCCGCCGAGCTGGCGATGATCGCCCAGGACGACGAGAAGACGCAGATGGCGTACGCCCAGGCGCTCTCCGACTGGGCCGACGTCGGCGGCTACGACTACGAGACCGACTGGGACGTCTGCACCATGGCGGCCCTCGGCATGCCCTTCGACAAGGCCCAGTGGCGCGGCCTGAACACGCTCTCCGGCGGCGAGCAGAAGCGGCTCGTGCTGGAGGCGCTGCTGCGCGGCCCCGAGGAGGTGCTGCTGCTGGACGAGCCGGACAACTACCTGGACGTCCCGGCGAAGCGCTGGCTGGAGGAGGCCATCAAGGCCACCTCGAAGACCGTGCTGTACATCTCGCACGACCGCGAACTGCTCTCGAAGACCGCCGACAAGATCATCTCGGTCGAGTCCGGCGCGGCCGGCAGCAGCGTCTGGGTGCACGGCGGCGGCTTCGACTCCTTCCACGAGGCCCGCAAGGACCGCTTCGCCCGCTTCGAGGAGCTGGGCCGGCGCTGGGACGAGGAGCACGCCAAGCTCAAGAAGCTGGTCGTCACGCTGCGCCAGGCCGCCTCCGTCAGCCACGCGCTCGCCACCCGCTACGCCGCCGCCCAGACCCGGCTGAAGAAGTTCGAGGAGGCCGGCCGCCCGGAGGAGCCCCCGCGCGAGCAGAACATCACCATGCGGCTCAAGGGCGGGCGCACCGGCGTGCGCTCCTTCACCCTGGAGCAGCTGGAGCTCACCGGCCTGATGCAGCCCTTCGACCTGGAGGTCTTCTACGGCGAGCGGGTCGCGGTGCTGGGCGCCAACGGCGCCGGAAAGTCGCATCTGCTGCGGCTGCTGGCCGGCGACGAGACCGTGGCGCACACCGGGAACTGGAAGCTCGGCGCCAGGGTCGTCCCCGGCCACTTCCGGCAGACCCACGCGCACCCCGAGCTGTTCGGCCGTACCGTCCGCTCGATCGTCGAGGAGGAGCACGCGCTCAGTCGCGGCGCCGCGATGGGCGCACTGCGCCGGTACGAGCTGGACCGCCAGGAGGAGCAGAAGTTCGAGTCGCTGTCCGGCGGGCAGCAGGCCCGGCTGATGATCCTCAAGCTCGAACTCTCCGGTGTGACGGCCCTGTTGCTCGACGAGCCGACCGACAACCTGGACCTGGAGAGCGCCGAGGCGCTGCAGGCCGGGCTGGAGGCCTTCGAGGGCACCGTGCTGTGCGTCACCCACGACCGCTGGTTCGCCAGGACCTTCGACCGCTTCCTGGTGTTCGGTGCCGACGGCCGGGTGTACGAGTCGGCGGAGCCGGTGTGGGACGTCACCCGGGTGGACCGCGAACGCTGAGTGACGGCCCGGGGGGTCCACGGCGATTTTTGACCCCTTCGGGCCGGGCCGGTAACCTGGACGCTTGATGTGCGTATTGGCTCGCTCTATCTCACGTGAGAGGTCGGTACGCCGGAGACATCAGGTCGACGACCAGCGGTCCCCCTTGAATTGCGTCCAAGGGTGATCAGGCTGCTCTTCCGTCCGGGTGCTCCTGTCAGGACTCACTCACTGAAAAGCGAAGGCTACGACCGTGCGTACGTACAGCCCCAAGCCCGGCGACGTCCAGCGTCAGTGGCACGTCATCGACGCGACCGACGTCGTGCTCGGCCGCCTGGCCTCCCAGGCCGCCAACCTCCTCCGGGGCAAGCACAAGGCGATCTACGCGCCGCACGTTGACACTGGTGACTTCGTCATCATCATCAACGCCGACAAGGTGCACCTGTCCGGTAACAAGAAGACCCAGAAGCTGGCCTACCGCCACTCGGGCTTCCCGGGCGGTCTGCGGTCGGTGCGCTACGACGACCTGCTGGCGAACAACCCGGAGAAGGCCGTCGAGAAGGCCATCAAGGGCATGATCCCCAAGAACAGCCTGGGCCGTCAGATGCTCTCGAAGCTGAAGGTCTACTCGGGCGACCAGCACCCGCACGCTGCCCAGCAGCCGGTGCCGTTCGAGATCACCCAGGTCGCGCAGTAATTCGGCCACCAAGCCCCCCAACACTGAAAAGAGCTGAGGAACACCGTGGCCGAGACCACTGAAACCCTTGAGGTCGACTTCGACGAGAACGTCGTCGAGGGCGAGTACACCTCCGAGGAGAGCTACACCTCCGAGTCCCTGGCCGGCCGCTTCGGCGAGGCCGTCCCCGGCGCCGGCCTCGGCCGTCGCAAGGAGGCGATCGCCCGCGTGCGCATCGTCCCCGGCACGGGCGTGTGGAAGATCAACGGTCGCACCCTTGAGGGCTACTTCCCCAACAAGGTGCACCAGCAGACCGTGAACGAGCCCTTCAAGCTCCTGGAGCTGGACGGCCGTTACGACGTCATCGCCCGCATCACCGGTGGCGGCGTCTCCGGCCAGGCCTACGCGCTGCGCCTCGGCGTGGCCCGTGCCCTGAACGAGGCCGACGTGGACAACAACCGCGGCGCGCTGAAGAAGGCCGGCTTCCTGACCCGTGACGCCCGCGCCGTCGAGCGCAAGAAGGCCGGTCTCAAGAAGGCCCGCAAGGCGCCGCAGTACAGCAAGCGCTAATCGCGTCCCCGGGGGTGCGGTCCGCCCTGGCGGCGCACCCCCTGGATGCGCGAAACCGTCGCCCCGGAGTACCCCGTGTACTCCGGGGCGACGTGTTCCCCGGCTACTGTGCGGCGGCCGGGATCATCGGTGGGTTCCGAGCAGTGGTGATGGAGGACGGGACAGTGGGACGACTCTTCGGTACGGACGGCGTACGCGGGGTGGCCAACCAGGGCCTGACGGCGGAGCTCGCGCTCGGGCTGTCGGTCGCTGCGGCGCACGTGCTCGGCGAGGCCGGCGCCTTCGACGGCCACCGGCCGGTCGCGGTGGTCGGCCGTGACCCGCGTGCCTCGGGCGAGTTCCTGGAGGCCGCCGTCATCGCCGGTCTGGCCAGCGCCGGCGTCGACGTGCTCCGGGTCGGCGTCCTGCCCACCCCCGCCGTGGCGTACCTCACCGGCGCGCTCGGCGCCGACTTCGGCGTGATGCTGTCCGCCAGCCACAACGCCATGCCGGACAACGGCATCAAGTTCCTCGCCCGCGGCGGCCACAAGCTGGACGACCGGATCGAGGACGCGATCGAGGCCCACTACCGCAAGCACACGCTCGGCGAGGAGGACTGGAACCGTCCGACCGGTGCCGCCGTCGGTCGCGTCCGCGAGTACACCGAGGGCTTCGACAAGTACGTCGCCCACCTGATCGGCGTGCTGCCCAACCGCCTGGACGGCGTCAAGGTCGTCATCGACGGCGCCCACGGCGCGGCCGCCTACGTCGCCCCCGAGGCCTTCGCCCGGGCCGGCGCCGAGGTCGTCCACACCCTGGGGGCCGAGCCCACCGGCCTCAACATCAACGACGGCGTCGGCTCCACCCACCTGGACCGGCTGCGCACCGCGATGAAGGAGCACAAGGCCGACTTCGGCATCGCCCTGGACGGCGACGCCGACCGCTGCCTGGCCGCCGACGCCGACGGCAACGAGGTGGACGGCGACCAGATCATCGCCATCCTCGCGGTCGCCATGAAGGAGGCCGGCACCCTGCGCGGCAACACCGCGGTGGCCACCGTGATGTCCAACCTCGGCTTCAAGCTGGCGATGGAGCGCGAGGGGATCGACCTGGTCGAGACCGCCGTCGGCGACCGCTACGTGCTGGAAGCCATGAAGGAGCACGGCTTCGCGCTGGGCGGCGAGCAGTCCGGCCACGTCATCCTGCTGGACCACGCCACCACCGGCGACGGCACCCTGACCGGCCTGATGCTGGGCGCCCGGCTGGCCGCCACCAAGCAGCCGCTCGCCGACCTCGCCGCCGTGATGACCCGGCTGCCGCAGGTGCTGATCAACGTCAAGGGCGTCGACAAGAGCCGGGTGAGGACCAGCACCGAGCTGGCCGCCGCGGTCGCCGGCGCCGAGGCCGAGCTGGGCGCCACCGGCCGGGTGCTGCTGCGCCCGTCGGGCACCGAGCCGCTGGTCCGGGTGATGGTCGAGGCCGCCGACGCGGCCCAGGCCGAGGCGGTCGCGCAGCGGCTGGCCGAGGCCGTGCGCACCCACCTGGGCTGAGCCGGTCCGTGCACCTGCGCTGAGCCCGTACGTGCCGAAGGCCCCCGCCGGAACCTTGAGTTCGGGCGGGGGCCTTCGGTGTGCCTCAGAGCTTGCGCAGCAGCGCCCGGCGGACCTTGTGGTCCGCGCCCTTCTGCAGGATCAGGGTGGCCCGGCCGCGGGTCGGCAGGACGTTCTCCAGCAGGTTGGGCTTGTTGATGGTGCGCCAGACCTGCCGGCCGTACTCCATCGCCTCCTCCTCCGGCACCTCGGTGAAGCGGCGGAAGTAGGAGTTCGGGTCCTGGAAGGCGGTCTGCCGCAGCTTGCGGAAGCGGTCCAGGTACCAGTGCTCGATGTCGTCGGTCCGGGCGTCGACGTAGATCGAGAAGTCGAAGTAGTCGGCGACGGCGAGGCGGGTGCGGCCGTCGGTGCCGGGCAGGGCCGGCTGGAGCACGTTCAGGCCCTCGACGATCAGGATGTCCGGGCGCTCCACGGTCAGCCGCTCGTCCTGCACGATGTCGTACACCAGGTGCGAGTAGACCGGCGCGCTGACCCGCTCCTTGCCCGCCTTCACGTCCGCGACGAAACGCATCAGCGCCCGTCGGTCGTACGACTCGGGGAACCCCTTGCGGGCCATCAGGCCGCGGCGGCGCAGCTCCGCGTTGGGGAGCAGGAAGCCGTCGGTGGTGACCAGTTCCACCCGGGGGTGCTCGGGCCAGCGGGCGAGCAGGGCCTGCAGGAGCCGGGCGGTGGTGGACTTGCCGACGGCCACGGAGCCGGCCACGCCGATGATGAACGGGGTGCGGGTGCGCTCGGTGTCCGGGGTGTCCAGGAAGGTGCCGAGCGTGCCGCGCAGTTCGTGGGTGGCGTGGATGTAGAGGTTCAGCAGTCGCGACAGCGGTAGGTAGACGTCGCGGACCTCGTCCAGGTCGAGGGCGGTGCCGAGGCCGCGCAGGCGCTCCACCTCCTCCGCGGTCAGCGGCAGCGGCGTACGCTCGCGCAGCGCGCTCCATTCGGCCCGGCTGAGGTCCACGTAGGGGGACGGGGACGGGCCGGGCGCGGTGGCGCCCCGCGTACAGAGTTCGGTCAGCACATGCTCCATTGTGAGCCGTCGCGGCGTTCACGGTGGTTGTGGTGTCGGTCACGCAGCGTTCGCGCAGAGCGGGAAAAGGGCCACAGAACCGCCCTTATGCTGGCACGCATGTGCGGAATTGTTGGATACGTGGGCGCGCAGTCCGCCCTCGACGTAGTAATTGCAGGCCTGCAGCGCCTGGAGTACCGGGGTTACGACTCGGCCGGTGTCGCGGTGCAGGTCCAGGACTCCGACGGGCAGTGGAGCCTGTCCACCGACAAGCGGGCCGGGAAGCTCGCCAACCTCCAGAAGTCGCTCGCCGAGACCCCTCTGCCCGGCGGCACCACCGGCATCGGCCACACCCGCTGGGCCACCCACGGCGGCCCGACGGACGCCAACGCCCACCCCCACCTGGACGACGAGCAGCGGGTCGCGGTGGTGCACAACGGCATCATCGAGAACTTCGCCCAGCTGCGCGCCGAGATCGCCGAGCGCGGCCACACCCTGCGGTCCGAGACCGACACCGAGGTCGTCGCCCACCTGCTGGGCGAGGCCTACCAGGGCGACCTCGCCGAGGCGATGCGGGTGGTCTGCCGTCAGCTGGAGGGTGCCTTCACCCTGGTGGCCGTGCACGCCGACGCGCCGGACGTCGTCGTCGGTGCCCGCCGCAACTCTCCGCTGGTCGTCGGCCGCGGCGAGGGCGAGAACTTCCTCGCCTCGGACGTCGCCGCCTTCATCGCGCACACCCGCGAGGCGATCGAGCTGGGCCAGGACCAGGTCGTGGAGCTGCGCCGCGAGGGCGTGACCGTCACCAACTTCGACGGCACCGCGGCCGACGTGCGCGAGTACCACGTCGACTGGGACGCCTCCGCCGCCGAGAAGGGCGGCTACGACTACTTCATGCTCAAGGAGATCGCCGAGCAGCCGAAGGCCGTCGCCGACACCCTGCTCGGCCGGATCGGCACCGACGGCCGGCTCACCCTGGACGAGCTGCGGATCTCCGACGCCGACCTGCGCTCCGTCGACAAGGTCGTCATCGTCGCCTGCGGCACCGCCTTCCACGCCGGCATGATCGCCAAGTACGCGATCGAGCACTGGACCCGCATCCCCTGCGAGGTCGAGGTCGCCTCCGAGTTCCGCTACCGCGACCCGATCATGGGCCCGGGCACCCTGGTCATCGCCATCTCGCAGTCCGGCGAGACCATGGACACCCTGATGGCCCTGCGGCACGCCCGCGAGCAGGGCGCCAAGGTGCTGGCGATCTGCAACACCAACGGCTCCACCATCCCGCGCGAGTCGGACGCCGTGCTGTACACGCACGCCGGTCCCGAGGTCGCGGTCGCGTCCACCAAGGCGTTCCTGACCCAGCTGGTCGCCTGCTACCTGGTCGCCCTCTACCTGGGCCAGGTGCGCGGCACCAAGTGGGGCGACGAGATCTTCACGATCATCAAGGAGCTCGGCGACGCGCCGAAGCAGGTCGAGCAGGTCCTGGAGACCATGGAGCCGGTGCGCGAGCTGGCCCGCTCGCTGGCCGACGCCCGCTCGGTGCTCTTCCTCGGCCGCCACGTCGGCTTCCCGGTGGCCCTGGAGGGTGCGCTCAAGCTCAAGGAGCTGGCGTACATGCACGCCGAGGGCTTCGCGGCGGGCGAGCTCAAGCACGGCCCGATCGCGCTGATCGAGGAGGGGCTGCCGGTCGTGGTGGTCGTGCCCTCGCCGCGCGGGCGGTCGATCCTGCACGACAAGATCGTCTCCAACATCCAGGAGATCCGGGCCCGCGGTGCCCGCACGATCGTGATCGCCGAGGAGGGCGACGAGGCCGTCGTCCCGTACGCGGACCACCTGATCCGCATCCCGGTCACCCCGACCCTGCTCCAGCCGCTGGTCTCCACCGTCCCGCTGCAGGTCTTCGCCTGCGAGCTGGCCACGGCCAAGGGCCACGAGGTCGACCAGCCGCGCAACCTGGCGAAGTCGGTCACCGTCGAGTAGCGGCTCCTACGGCGCCCCTGCGGTGGCTGTGCCCTACCGCAGGGGCGCCGTGTCGAGCGTGAAGGAGAAGGGGGCAGGCAGGTCGATCGTCTTGCCGAACTCGACCTTGGTCTGGGTGATGTAGTCCTCGCCGTCGGGTTCGGTGAACAGGGTGACCATGCCGTCGCTGCGGTCGATCAGCAGGTAGCAGGGGATTCCTGCGGCGGCGTAGCCCTTGCGCTTGGGCTCGCGGTCCTTGTGCGGGTTGATCGACGTGACCTCGAAGACGAGTAGGACGCCTCCCGCGGGGGCCCAGGAATCCAGATGGTCGAAGTGGTCGGCCGGGACGACCGTGCCATCAGGGATGAACCGTCCCTTGGGAGTGATCAGGCCCTTGACACCGGCGATGTCCAGATCGATCGCGGCGTTTCGGAAGAACTGCTTGGCGAGCTTCGAGACCGCACCCTCGTGGTGTCCGTCCGGTGGCGGTGTCACGACGATCTCCCCTTCGATGAACTCGGCCTTGCTTCCCAGCGGGGTGTCCAGCTCCAGGAACGTCTGGAGGAGACCGTCCTCGCCCAGCGGGTGCTCGACTGCCGGCATGGCGACCATGGCCCTTCTCCCTCCTGTGGGTCCGTGCCGAGCCACACGGTAGGCGTACGGACCGACACCGGCGGGGGATCGACGTGGGTGTCACTCGAAAGTGTGCCGCAGGGGCGGCTGCCGCGGGGCGGTGACGCGGGCTAGCGTCGTCCGTACGTCGACGGTCGGAGGAGTCCCGCCATGCGTCATGCACACCCTGTGGAAACCGTCCGGGCTGCCGAGGCCGTGCTGATGGCGCGGCTGCCGGAGGGCACGTTGATGCAGCGGGCGGCCGCCGGGCTGGCCGCCACGTGTGCCCGGTTGCTGGGGCGGGTGTACGGCAGCCGGGTGGTGGTGCTGGCGGGCAGTGGGGACAACGGGGGTGACGCGCTGTACGCCGGGGCCGCGCTGGCCCGGCGCGGGGCGCGGGTGACGGCGGTGCTGCTGGTGCCGGAGAAGGCGCACCCGGGTGGGCTGGCCGCGCTGCGGGCCGTCGGCGGGCGGGTGACGGCGGAGCAGGAAGTCGGCCTGGCCGACTTCTCGCGCGCGGACCTGGTGCTGGACGGGATCGTCGGCATCGGCGGGCGGGGCGGGCTGCGGCCCGAGGCCGTGCCGTACGCGCGGGCCGAGCGGCGCGGGGTGGTGGTGGCGGTGGACCTGCCCAGCGGGGTGGACGCCGACACCGGCGAGGTGCCGGGGGAGGCGCTGCGCGCGGACGTCACGGTCTGCTTCGGCACGTACAAGCCCGGGCTGCTGGTCGACCCGGGCGCCTCGTACGCGGGCGCGGTGCAGCTGGTCGGGATCGGGCTGGAGCTGCCTGAGGCGGAGGTGACGGCACTGCAGCACGCGGACGCGGCGGCGCTGCTGCCGCTGCCCGGCGCGGAGAGCGACAAGTACCGGCGCGGCGTGGTCGGGGTGGCGGCCGGCTCGGCGACCTACCCGGGGGCGGCGCTGCTGGCCGTCGCCGGGGCGCTGCGGGGCGGCGCGGGCGCCGTCCGGTACGTGGGCACGGCGGCCGACGAGGTGGTGCGGCGCTTCCCGGAGACGCTGGTCACCGAGGGCGGGCCGGCCGGGGCCGGGCGGGTGCAGGCCTGGGTGGTCGGGCCGGGCGGCGGTGAGGGGGCGCGGCAGGCGCTGACCGAGGCGCTAGCGGGCGACGTCCCGGTGCTGGTGGACGCGGACGGGCTGACCGAGCTGGGCCGGCTCGGCCCGGACGCGCTGGCCGGCCGCACCGCGCCCACCCTGCTCACCCCTCACACCGGCGAGGCCGCCCGGCTGCTCGCCGGCGCCGAGGGCACCGCGCCCCCGGCCGCCGACGACCTGGCCGCCACCCGGCTCGCCACCGCCCGCCTACTGGCGGCCGCCTACCGGGCGACCGTGCTGCTGAAGGGCTCCACCACGGTGATCGCCGACCCCGGCGGCGCCGTCCGGGTCAACCCCACCGGCACCTCCTGGCTGGCCACCGCCGGCAGCGGCGACGTGCTCGCCGGCCTGGCCGGTTCCCTGCTGGCGGCGGGTCTACCGCCGCTGGACGCCGCGTCGGTGGCCGCGTACCTGCACGGGCTGGCGGGCCGCACGGCGGCGGGCGACCCGGGCGCGCCGACGACGGCGCTGGGGGTGGCGGCGGCGCTGCCGGCGGTCTGGCGGGCGGTGCGGAGGGGCTAGGGCCTGTCCGGCGGATCTTGCCGGGCGCACGACGCCGGATCATCCCGCCTGGACGCACGCCCGAATCGTCCAAGTACACCCAGTACGAGGGCGATTCGGGCGCACGCCCAGACGGGCGCCCGACGCCGCGCGCTGATCCGACAAGATCCGCCGGACAGGCCCTAAGGCGTGTCTGACACGCCCCGGCACGCGGAACCGGGGAGTCCGATCGGGCGTCCCTGTAGCGGGGGGTGAACGGTCGTCGCAGGTCGGCGTGGGCGATGGGGCCCGGGCATCGGCCGCCGCGCCGATGGGCCGTTCGGCGAGGACTCCGGGACGTCTGGGAGACTGACCCTGATGACAACTGCGAACACGACCGGCACAGCCCCCTGACCGACGGCGTACGGGCCGAGGCGACCATCGATCTCGGCGCCCTGCGCGGCAACCTCGCCGCGCTGCGCGAGCGCGTCGGCAGCACGGCGGTGATGCTCGCGGTCAAGGCGGACGCCTATGGCCACGGGGCGGTCGAGTGCGCCCGGGAGGCGGTCGCCAACGGGGTCGGCTGGTTCGGCTGCGCGACGCCCGACGAGGCGCTGGCGCTGCGGGCCGGGGGCATCCGCCCGGAGCAGGCCCGCATCCTGTGCTGGCTGTGGACACCCGGCGGGCCGTGGCGCGAGGCGCTGCGCGCGGACCTGGACATCTCGGTCAGCGGGCAGTGGGCGCTGGACGAGCTGCTGCCGGCCGTCCGTGAGACCGGCATCCCGGCACGCGTGCACCTCAAGGCGGACACCGGCCTCGGCCGCAACGGCTGCCAGCCGCACGACTGGCCGCAGCTGGTCGCCGCCGCCCGCCGCGCCGAGGCCGAGGGCCTGCTCACGGTGGTCGGCGTCTGGTCGCACTTCGCGGCCGCCGACGAGCCCGGCCACCCGTCGATCCAGGCCCAGCTGGACTCCTTCCACGCCGCCCTGGCCACGGCCGAGGCCGCCGGGCTGCGCCCCGAACTGCGGCACCTGGCGAACTCGCCGGCCACCCTGCTGCTGCCCCAGTCACACTTCGACCTGGTCCGCACCGGCCTCGCCGCGTACGGGCTGTCGCCCGTGCCCGAGGTGGGCTCGCCGGCCGACTTCGGGCTGCGCCCGGTGATGTCGCTGACCGCGCGGCTGGCGCTGGTCAAGGAGGTCCCCGGCGGGCACGGGGTCAGCTACGGCCACCACTACACGACGCCTGGCCCGACCACGCTGGGCCTGGTCCCGGTCGGCTACGGCGACGGCATCCCCCGGCACGGCAGCGGCACCGGCCCGGTGCAGATCGGCGGCAAGTGGCGCACGGTGGCCGGCCGGGTGGCGATGGACCAGTTCGTGGTGGACCTGGGCGGCGACAGCCCCGGGATCGGCGACGAGGCGCTGCTGTTCGGCAACGGCGAGCGCGGCGAGCCGACCGCCGAGGACTGGGCCCGCGCCTGCGGCACCATCTCGTACGAGATCGTCACCCGGATCGGTGCCCGGGTGCCCCGCCGTTACCTGGGCGGCAGCCACTCCGAGGGTGCGTCGGCATGACGGAGGCACCGGTCGGGGACGGCGCGGTCGCGGCGGTGGCCAAGGCGGCCGGCGCCGCCTCCGGGGTGAGCCGGGCGGGTGTGATCGGAATCTCGGTCGGCGTGCTGGCGGCCGGGGCGGCCGCCGGGGTGGCGATCGAACGGCTGACGGTCGGCCGGGCGATGCGCCGCCGGGCCCGGGCCGAGCTGGACGCCGGCGCCCCGTACGGCTCGCTGCGCGGGCTCCCGAGGACGGTGGCCGCACCGGACGGCACGGAGCTGTACGTCGAACTGGACGGCACCGGCTGGGACGCGCCGGACGGCAGTAGTACCCGCCCCGGAGGCGAGTGGGCGGGTAGCAGCCCCGAGCCGTTGACCGTCGTTTTCTGCCACGGCTACTGCCTCAGCCAGGACAGCTGGCACTTCCAGCGGGCCGCGCTGCGCGAGGGCATGCGGCTGGTCTTCTGGGACCAGCGCAGCCACGGCCGTTCCGAGCGCTCCCGTTCGTACCTGGCGGGCGAGCCGGCCGGCATCGACCAGCTGGGCGGCGACCTCAAGGCGGTGATCGACGCCGTGGCGCCGACCGGGCCGCTGGTGCTGGTGGGCCATTCGATGGGCGGCATGACGGTGATGGCGCTGGCCGACCAGCACCCGGAGCTGTTCCGGGAGAGGGTCGCCGGGGTCGCCCTGGTCGGCACGCTCGCGGGCGGCTGGAACGACGTGAACCTCGGCCTGCCGAAGGCCGGCGCGAAGCTGTTCAAGAAGGTCGCGCCCGGGGTGGTGAAGCTGCTGGGCCGCCAGGTGGACCTGGTGGAGGCGACCAGGCGGCTGGGCTCGGACGTGACCTCGGTCTTCTACCGCAGGTTCTCCTTCGGGAGCCGGGAGGTCGACCCCGGTGTGGTGCGCTTCGCCGAGCAGCTGCTGGACGGCACCCCGATCGACGTGGTGGCCGAGTTCTACCCGGTGTTCGGCGTGCACGAGAAGTACGAGGCGCTGGCCGCCCTGCGCGGTCTGCCGGCCCTGGTGCTGGCCGGGACGAAGGACCTGCTGACGCCTTCGGCGCACAGCGAGGCGATGGCCGAGCGGCTGCCGGGGGCGGAGCTGGTCCTGGCCGAGGGCGCCGGGCACCTGGTGATGCTGGAGCGGCCGGAGCTGGTCGACCGTGAGCTGGCGCGGCTGCTGTGCCGGGCCGCCGAGGTCGCCGGGGCTGCGCCGCTGCCCGCGGCCGTCCTCGACCTGGCCCGGGAGCAGGCCGCCGACGCGGCCCCCGAGCCCGTCTGACGCCCCCCTGACGCGCGCCCGGTTCTCGCAGGTTCTCGCGAGGAGTTGCCGCCCGGCGCATCCGGGGGCGGCGATGTGGCACGGTAGCGGTGGCGGCCGGTGGTCGGCGCGCCGGTACGGACCGAAGGGCAAGACACGCGCATGGGCTCGCACGCCACTCTCACCGTCCCCACCCCGGAGCGGATGGGCCGGCTCGGCCGGGAGCTGGCCGCTCTGCTGCGGCCGGGGGACCTGGTGCTGCTCTCCGGCGAGCTGGGGGCGGGGAAGACCACGCTGACCCGGGGCCTGGGGGAGGGGCTGCAGGTCCGCGGGGCGGTGACCTCGCCGACCTTCGTGATCGCCCGGGTGCATCCCTCGCTGGTCGGCGGCCCGTCGCTGGTGCACGTGGACGCGTACCGGCTGGGCGGGGACCTGGACGAGATGGAGGACCTCGACCTGGACGTCTCGCTGCCGGAGTCGGTGATCGTCGTCGAGTGGGGCGAGGGCAAGGTCGAGCGGCTGTCCGAGGACCGGCTGGAGGTCCGGATCGAGCGCGCCCTGGGCGACACCGCCGCCGGGGACGACCACGACCCGCGCCGGGTGCTGCTGACCGGCATCGGCCCGCGCTGGGCGGGCGTGGAGCTGGCGGAGCTGGCGTAGGGCCTGTCCGGCCCACGGGGCGTCTCGACTTCCCGACAGGCTGTCGGCAAGATGTTGCGGGCGGGCTGCCGCGCGTGGTGGGATGGGTGCTGCGGTTAGGTCTGCCTAACTAGGGAGGCGCCATGTCGAGCACCACCCCCGCCCCGGAGCGCGCCGTTCGCGACGCCGGGGCCGGAGAGTCCGCCCCCCGCGCTGCGGGGGAGCCGATGCGGGCGCTGCTGGCCGCCTGCGCGGCCGCCGAGGCGGTGTCCACCCCGCCCGAGCCGAAGCCCGGGCAGGCCGAGGAGCCCGGGACGGAGACGCCCCGGGCCGCCTGAGCCGCCCCGAAAGCCGAAGCCCCGAGCCAGCCCCGGGCCTCAGGACGTGGCTCAGGCGACCACGACCACCTTGGTGTCCTTCGGCGCGAAGTCCCAGAGCAGCTGGCCCTCGGCGCGGCCGCTGCGGATGCCGCCGGTCTTGGCCTTCGGGTCGGCGGTCGGCATCGCGCCGTCCACGGCCGCGCCGAAGCCGAACACCACGCCGTTCTGCTGGGCGAAGCGCACCACGTGCTCGATCTGCCGGCCGTCCGCACCGGTGCCGGTCGGGGTGCGGCTGTACACGGCGTAGCTGCCCGGGGTGGGCTCGACCGAGCCCGGGACGACCTGGAACGCGGCCGCGACCTGCGGGCTCTTCTTCGGGTCGACCAGCCAGACGTAGTGGCTGCCGATCGAGTAGACGACCCGGGTGCCGGTGCCCGAGGTGGCCGGCAGCGGCGGCGCGACCGGGGTCGGCGTGGCGCTCGGCGCCGAGGCGGTGGCCGTGCCGGTCGCCGTGGTGGTGACGGTGGGCTTGGCACCGCCCGCCCGGTCCTGGGCGCCGTTGGCCTGGAAGGCCAGCAGGCTCACCACCGCCAGGGCCCCCAGGGTCAGCCCCGTGACCACAACTCCAGGACCCATCTTCGCCACGTGCTGCTCCCGCCGCCGTCCCTTTTCGTACCGGCCTATCGTGCCAGGTCCGTCCGTCCGGCTCGCAGTGCCTCGGATGTGTGTTCCCGGGTGGTACGCCCTGCCGATCGGCCGGTCGGCCCAACGTCGGTCTAACCTTGACCCGTGCTGCTGCTCGCGTTCGACACCGCTACCCCCGCCGTTACCGCCGCCGTCCACGACGGCACCGCCGTCCTGGCCGAGACCCACCAGGTCGACGCCCGGCGCCACGGCGAACTGCTGCTGCCCGCGATCGACGGGGTCCTGCGGACGGCCGGGGTGGACAAGCACCGGCTGACCGGGATCGCGGTCGGCGTCGGCCCGGGCCCGTACACCGGCCTGCGGGTCGGCCTGGTGACCGCCGCCGCGCTCGGGCACGCCCTCGGGCTGCCGGTGTACGGCGTCTGCACCCTGGACGCGATCGCCTTCCAGGCCCGCGCCGAGGGCCTGGCCGGGCAGCCGTTCACCGTCGCCACCGACGCGCGCCGCAAGGAGGTCTACTGGGCCTCGTACGACGCCGAGGGCCGCCGCACCGAGGGCCCGGGCGTGGACCGTCCGGCCGAGCTGACCCCGCAGAGGCGTTCCGTCGGCGCCGGCGCGCTGCTCTACCCCGACGCCTTCCCGGGCGCGCACGGCCCCGAGCACGTGTCGGCCGGCGCCCTGGCCGGCTTCGCCGCCGCCGAGCTGGCCGCCGGGCGCGAGCTGCTGCCGAACGTCCCGCTGTACCTGCGACGCCCCGACGCCCAGGTCCCGGCCGGCTACAAGGCGGTGCTCCCGGCGTGAACCACGGCACCACCCTGCGCCCGATGCGCTGGTGGGACATCGCGCCGGTGATGGAACTGGAGCTGCGGCTCTTCCCCGAGGACGCCTGGTCCACCGGGATGTTCTGGTCCGAGTTGGCCGAGGCCCACCCCGGCGGCACCCGCCACTACACCGTCGCCACCGCCGCGGACGGCGCGATCGTCGGCTACGCCGGACTGATGGCGGTCGCCGGCGAGGGCGACGTCCAGACCATCGCCGTCGACGACCGCCACCAGGGCGGCGGCCTCGGCACGGCGCTGCTCACCGACCTGATCCGGGAGTCCGCCCGGCGCGGCTGCGCCGAACTGCTGCTGGAGGTGCGGGTGGACAACCTGCGCGCCCAGCGGCTGTACGAGCGCCACGGCTTCGAACCGGTGGGCATCCGGCGCGGCTACTACCAGCCCGCCAACGTCGACGCGCTGGTGATGCGCCTCGACCACCCCGGCACTGACCGCACTGACCCGAAGGACATTGAGGACACCCACCATGGCTGACGAACCGCTCGTCCTCGGCATCGAGACCTCCTGCGACGAGACCGGCGTCGGCATCGTGCGCGGCACCACGCTGCTGGCCGACGCGGTCGCGTCCAGCGTCAACGACCACGCCCGCTTCGGCGGCGTCGTCCCGGAGATCGCCAGCCGCGCGCACCTGGAGGCGATGGTCCCCACCATCGAGCGCGCCCTGGAGACCGCCGGGATCAAGGCGAGCGACCTGGACGGCATCGCCGTCACCGCCGGCCCCGGCCTGGCCGGCGCGCTGCTGGTCGGCGTCAGCGCCGCGAAGGCGTACGCCTGGGCGCTGGACAAGCCGCTGTACGGGGTCAACCACCTCGCCTCGCACATCTGCGTCGACCAGCTGGAGCACGGCCGGCTGCCCTCGCCGACGATGGCCCTGCTGGTCTCCGGCGGGCACTCCTCGCTGCTGCTCAGCGAGGACATCACCACCGACGTCCGCCCGCTCGGCGCGACCATCGACGACGCGGCCGGCGAGGCCTTCGACAAGGTCGCCCGGGTGCTCGGCCTGGGCTTCCCCGGCGGCCCGGTGGTCGACCGCAAGGCCCGCGAGGGCGACCCGAAGGCGATCGCCTTCCCGCGCGGCCTGACCGGCAAGAACGACCCGGAGTACGACTTCTCCTTCTCCGGCCTGAAGACCGCCGTCGCCCGCTGGGTGGAGGCCAAGCGCCGGGCCGGCGAGGAGGTGCCGATCGCCGACGTGGCGGCGTCCTTCCAGGAGGCGGTCACCGACGTGCTCACCCGCAAGGCCGTCAAGGCGTGCAAGGACAACGGCGTCGACCACCTGATGATCGGCGGCGGCGTCGCGGCCAACTCGCGGCTGCGCGAGATGGCCCAGCAGCGCTGCGACCGGGCCGGCATCCGGCTGCGGGTGCCCCGGCCGGGCCTGTGCACCGACAACGGTGCGATGGTCGCGGCCCTGGGCGCCGAGATGGTCTGGCGCGACCGCGCGCCCTCCGCCTTCGACCTGTCCGCCGACTCCTCGCTGCCGGTGACGGACGTCCACGTGCCCCACACCCACCTCCACGGCCAGGCGTACGACGCCCTCGGCGGTGGCGCCGGATGACCGTCGCCGCGATGTGGGAGGCCCGGGCGGCGGACGGCCGGGCGGCCGAACTCGCCTACTGGGCAAGGGAGTCGGCGCTGCCGGCGGTGCGCGGCGCGGCCGGGCTGGAACGCCTCGAACTGTTCTCCGCCCCGGGCGAGAGGGTGCTGCTGATCACCTGGTGGAGCGGCGAGCCGGTGCCGCTCCCCGACCCGCCGGCCGAACTGCTCGGCCGCCCGGTGCACCGCTGGTCCTTCACCAGCGAGCACGTCGAGTAGACGGTGATCGGGAACCGCCGCCCCGGCCGCTAACGTGCATGGCGGAGAGAAGGCTGGACGGGAACCGGGAGCGCGGTGCGGTGAGCAGGAACGGGCGGAGCAGGACCAGGACGTACGCGGTCGGGGCGCTGGCGCTGCTGGCCTTCGCCACCGCGTGCGGCGACAACGGGGGCGGCAGCGCCGCCCCGGCCGCCACGACGACGGCGCCGAGCGCGCCCCAGCCGGCCGGGGCCGCCCCGACCGCCGCGGCCGCCACCCCCGGTGCCCCCGCCCCGGCGGGCGCCGGCGCGGCGGCCTGGGCGAAGTGGAGCCTCACCCCGCTCGCCCCCGCCCCGGCGCCGCCCGCGGACAAGCCGATCAAGCTCGAACGGACCGGCCCGGTACCGGTGTTCAGCGAGGTGAAGACGTCCGACAAGGTGGTCTTCATCACCATCGACGACGGCGCCGAGAAGGACCCGAAGTTCGTCGAGATGCTGACCGACCTCAAGGTGCCGATCTCGATGTTCCTGACGAAGGACATCGTCAAGAACGACTACGGCTACTTCAAGCCACTCCAGGCGCTGGGCAACCACATCCAGAACCACACCGTGGACCACCCGGTGATGAGCAAGCTGCCGGCGGACAAGCAGAAGTCCGAGGTCTGCGACGACCAGGCCGCGCTCACCCAGCAGTACGGCACCGCCCCGCTGCTGTTCCGCCCGCCGTTCGGCGACGGCGCCAACACCCCGACGCTCAACACCTCGGTGCAGCAGTGCGGTCCGCGCGCGATCGTGCTGTGGCGCGAGTCGATGCAGATCCACGACATGCAGTACCAGGCCGCGGACAAGAAGCTGAAGCCCGGCGACATCATCCTGGCGCACTTCCGCGGCCCCAAGGAGCTCAAGGGCGCCACGATGACCCAGATGTTCGGCGACCTGCTGGCCCGGATCCAGGAGCAGGGCTTCTCGGTGGCCCGGCTGGAGGACTACATCCAGGCGCCGGCCTCGTAACTTCCTGCCTCGTGACTTCCTCAGGACGGGACCGGCTGCCCCAGCATCATCAGCGGGCCGCGGTCGGTGCGGCTGAGGATCACCGTGACGGTGTTCGGCCCGGAGGGCTTCAGCTGACGGCGCAGCTCCTCCGGGGTGATCGCCATCCCGCGCTTCTTGATCACCACCGTGCCGACCGCGCGCTCGCGCAGCAGGGCCTTCAGCTTCTTGATGTTGAACGGCAGTACGTCGGTCAGCTCGAAGGCGTGCGCGTACGGGGTGGCGACCAGCTCGTCCGCGGTCAGGTAGGCGATCTTCGGGTCGATCAGCCGGCCGCCGACCTGCTCGGCCACCTCGGCGACCAGGTGGGCCCGGATCACCGCGCCGTCCGGTTCGTACAGGTAGCGCCCGACCGGGCCGGCCGGCGGGTCGGGAAGGTCGCCGCCGGTCAGGCTGGCGCCCTGCGGCAGCAGGGTGGCGCGGTGCGGGCGGGCGGCCCCGGTGCCGAACCAGAGCACCGCCTCCTTGACGTCGCCGTGGTCGGAGACCCACTCGGCCTCGGCGTCCTCCGGGACGGCCTCGTGCGGGATGCCCGGTGCGACCTTCAGCGCCCCGATCGGGGTCCGGCGGCCCGCCTCGATCGCCCAGGAGAGCGGCGGCGCGTACGCCTCCGGGTCGAAGACCCGGCCGCGCGAGGTGCGCCGGGCCGGGTCGGTGAACACCGCGTCGTAGCCGGTGACGTCCACCTCGGCGACGTCCTCGCAGACCACCTCGACCAGGTGGGCCAGGCCCAGCGCGGCGGCGTTCGCGGCGGTGGCGGCGCACGCCGCCGGGTCCTTGTCGACGGCCAGCACCTGGATCCCGGCCCGGGCCAGCGCCAGCACGTCCCCGCCGATGCCGCAGCAGAGGTCCGCCAGCCGCCGTACGCCCAGCTCGGCGAAGCGCCGGGCCCGCCATTCGGCCACGCTGCGCCGGGTGGACTGCTCGACCCCGTTGGGCGTGAAGTACATCAGGTCGGCGTCCGTCCCGAACTTCGCCCGCGCCCGCTGCCGCAGTCGGGCCTGCCCGAAGGCCGCCGAGACCAGCTCCGCCGGGTGCTCCCGCCGCAGCCGGGTCGCCAGCGCCAGCTCCTCCTCGGGCGCGAACTCGCGCAGTTCGGCGAGCAGGGACTGGCCCTCGGGGGTGAGCAGGGGCTGGAGGTTCTCGGTGTCCACGAGGTCATTCTGACCGGTCGGAAGTCGAAGCGGTGTCGGCGGGCGGCCGGTCGGGTCGGCGCCGGAGGATGCCCGAGGAGGGCCGCACATGAGTACGGCTACTCGTCCGTAGCCCGGGTTCTCCGGGCGCGCCGTTGGCACTCTGGTTGACGGAGTGCTAACACCGGCCTATGGTCGTCCTTGGCACTCCCCACTGGGGGAGTGCTAACGCGAAGACGCGTGTCTGACCCCCGCGACGGCAGGCCCGCAGGTTCGCCACCTACCCGTTAGAAAGCCCCGTAATCTCCGAAGGGGAGCTCGGACGTGACCACCAGCAGCAAGGTTGCCATCAAGCCGCTCGAGGACCGCATCGTGGTCCAGCCGCTCGACGCCGAGACCACCACGGCCTCCGGCCTGGTTATCCCGGACACCGCCAAGGAGAAGCCCCAGGAGGGCGTCGTCCTGGCCGTCGGCCCGGGCCGCTTCGAGGACGGCCAGCGTCTGCCGCTCGACGTCGCCGTCGGTGACATCGTCCTGTACTCGAAGTACGGCGGCACCGAGGTGAAGTACCAGGGCGAGGAGTACCTGGTCCTCTCGGCCCGCGACGTTCTCGCGATCATCGAGAAGTAAGTCGTTCCGACCCGCCCCGGATCCGTGTCCCAAGTGACAGGGGCCCGGGGCGTGGTTGTTGGTTCACGTAGTTCGGCGGCCGGTGGGCCGACCGCATCCCCGAGGGAATAGGGAACATGGCGAAGATCCTGCAGTTCGACGAGGACGCCCGCCGCTCGCTGGAGCGCGGTGTCAACAAGCTGGCCGACACCGTCAAGGTGACCATCGGCCCCAAGGGCCGCAACGTCGTGATCGACAAGAAGTTCGGCGCCCCGACCATCACCAACGACGGTGTCACCATCGCCCGTGAGGTCGAGCTGGACGACCCGTACGAGAACCTTGGCGCGCAGCTCGTCAAGGAGGTCGCCACCAAGACCAACGACGTCGCGGGTGACGGCACCACCACCGCCACCGTGCTGGCCCAGGCCCTGGTCAACGAGGGTCTGCGCAACGTCGCCGCCGGCGCCGGCCCGGCCGCCCTGAAGAAGGGCATCGACAAGGCCGTCGCCGCCGTCTCCGAGCACCTGCTGTCCGTCGCCCGCGAGATCGAGGGCAAGGACGACGTCGCCGCCGTCGCGTCCCTCTCCGCGCAGGACACCCAGGTCGGCGAGCTGATCGCCGAGGCGATCGACAAGGTCGGCAAGGACGGTGTCATCACCGTCGAGGAGTCGAACACCTTCGGCGTGGAGCTGGACTTCACCGAGGGCATGCAGTTCGACAAGGGCTACCTGTCGCCGTACTTCGTCACCGACGCGGAGCGTCAGGAGGCGGTCCTGGAGGACCCGTACATCCTGATCAACCAGGGCAAGATCTCCTCCATCCAGGAGCTGCTGCCGCTGCTGGAGAAGATCCTGCAGGGCGGTGCGTCCAAGCCGCTGCTGATCATCGCCGAGGACGTCGACGGCGAGGCGCTGTCGACCCTGGTCGTGAACAAGATCCGCGGCACCTTCAACGCCGTCGCCGTCAAGGCCCCGGGCTTCGGCGACCGCCGCAAGGCGATCCTCGGCGACCTGGCCACCCTGACCGGCGGCACGGTCATCTCCGAGGAGGTCGGCCTCAAGCTCGACCAGGTCGGCCTGGACGTGCTGGGCACCGCCCGCCGCGTGACCATCACCAAGGACGAGACCACCGTCGTCGACGGCGCCGGTGACGCCGAGGCCGTGGCCGGCCGCGTCGCCCAGATCAAGGGCGAGATCGCCGCGACCGACTCCGACTGGGACCGCGAGAAGCTGCAGGAGCGCCTGGCCAAGCTGGCCGGCGGCGTCTGCGTCATCAAGGTCGGCGCCGCCACCGAGGTGGAGCTGAAGGAGCGCAAGCACCGCCTGGAGGACGCCATCTCGGCGACCCGCGCCGCGGTCGAGGAGGGCATCGTCGCCGGCGGTGGCGCCTCCCTGGTCCACGCCGCCAAGGTGCTGGACGGCGGCCTGGGCCTGTCGGGCGACGAGGCGACCGGTGTCGCGGTCGTCCGCAAGGCGCTGCACGAGCCGCTGCGCTGGATCGCCCAGAACGCCGGCCTGGAGGGCTACGTCATCACCTCCAAGGTCTCCGAGCTGGAGGCCGGCCAGGGCTACAACGCCGCCACCGGCGAGTACGGCGACCTGGTGAAGGCCGGCGTCATCGACCCGGTCAAGGTCACCCGCTCCGCCCTGGAGAACGCCGCCTCGATCGCCTCCCTGCTGCTCACCACCGAGACCCTCGTGGTGGAGAAGAAGGAGGACGAGGCCGACAACGGTCACGGCCACTCGCACGGCGGCCACGGCCACTCGCACTGAGGCCCGAACCACTGACCGGAGGCCCGGCCGCACCCCTCGTGGGCGCGGCCGGGCCTCCGGCTGTTCAGTCGCCCGCTTGCCTCATGAATGCCTCGGGGCGGGCGTTCAGGCTTCAATTATCAGTAGAATTTTGCATTATCAAAAGATTGCCTTATAACTGAGGCATGATCGAGGCCCGCCATCTGCGCGTCCTGCGTGCCGTCGCCCGCACCGGCTCCTTCTCCGCCGCCGCCCGTGAGCTGGGGTGTACCCAGCCCGCCATCAGCCAGCAGATGAAGGCCCTGGAGAAGTCGGTGGACACCCCGCTGGTGGTCCGTTCGGGCCGGGGGATGCAGCTCAGCGAGGCCGGGCGGGTGCTGCTCAAGCATGCCACCGGGATCCTGGCCGGGCTCTCCGCCGCCGAGGAGGAGGTGGCCGCGATCGCCGGGCTGCGGGCCGGCCGGGTCCGACTGGTCTCCTTCCCGACCGCGAGCTCCACCCTGGTGCCGCCCGCGGTCGCCCGGCTGCGGGACGGCCATCCGGGGGTGCGCGTGTCGCTGGTCGAGGCGGAGCCGCCGGAGTCGCTGGCGATGCTGCGCGGCGGCGAGTGCGAGATCGCGCTGGCCTTCCGCTACCCGCAGTCCGACGGTGCCGCCGCCCTCCCGGCCCCCGCCCACGGAACGCCGCGCGAGGCGCGGGCCGAGGCCAACCTGGAGGCCCAGCAGCTGACCGCCGGCACCGACTGGTCCGATCTGGTGGTCACCCCGCTGCTGGACGACCCGCTGGTGGGCCTGCTGCCCGCCGCCCACCCGCTGGCCGGGCGGGGCGGCCCGGTGGGGCTGGCCGAGCTGGCGGGGGAGCAGTGGATCGCCGGCTGCCCGCAGTGCCGGGGACACCTGGTGGAACTGTGCGCGGGGGCGGGCTTCGAGCCCCGGATCGACTTCGCGACGGACGACTACCCCGCGGTGGTCGGCCTGGTGGCGGCCGGGCTTGGGGTGGCGGTGCTGCCCAGGCTGGCGCTGCAGTCGGTGCGCCCTGACGGCGTGTCGACGGTGCCGGTGCGGACGGCCTCCGGGGCGCCGGCGGTGCGCCAGGTGGTCGCGCTGACCCTGCCGGACCTGGCCGAGGTGCCGGCCGTGGCACTGATGCTGGAGCGGCTGGCGGGGGCGGCGGCGGCCCGCTGACGGCGGGTGACGGAACTCCCGCAGAGCCCCTATCGGCCGTGCGCAGGCTGAGGCGCCGCGAAGAAACGTTTCTTCACGGCGCACCGTGGAGGCGGGTCTAGTGCTGCGCGACGGCCGGCGGGGTCAGCGGGACCTCCACCAGCCGGTGCCGCGAGCGCCCCAGCATCTCCTCGCGCTCGTCCTCGGTCATCCCGCCCCAGACCCCGTACGGCTCGCGGACCGCCAGCGCGTGCGCCGCGCACTCGGCGATCACCGGGCAGCGCATGCAGACCTCCTTGGCGCTGGCCTCGCGCGAACTGCGCGCGGCCCCGCGCTCGCCCTCGGGGTGGAAGAAGAGCGAGCTGTCCACGCCACGGCAGGCTGCGGAGAGCTGCCAGTCCCAGAGGTCCGCGTTGGGACCGGGGAGGCGGGAGAAATCTGCCATGGCTCATTCCCTTCAGAGGCTGTCGGCCGCCGGCCGGGCGTTCGGCGGGCTGCTGCCGAGCGGCACGGCGGGGCTTCGATGCACTGGTGTGGACACCTGGAAATATGACTTAAGGCAACTCCATGGACAAGTCACCCACACACTGGCACAACAGTCAATGACCATACGAAAGCTATAAAAACGGGCAAAGTGGGCAAGGGGTTCGGCGGGCGTGGACGTGGCAATCGGGTGGCCGACGGGCGCGCGACGCACCGAATCGATGTGCGGGTCGTACGCCGACCGCGCGCGAGCTGCGGAAAAGTGCGGCGTGTGCACCGCGATGCGGCTGATCGGTAATGAGTTGGCCACGTACAGTGGTGGAGATGGCCCTGAAGGCCGTAACTCATTCGAGTGACGGTCGTTGGAAGTGCGGAGGCGGTTAGCGGGCGCCGGACGTCGGGAACGATCGCGGGCAAGTTGGGGCGATCAGCACGGAGTCTGTCGCCGATCGGCCGTGTCGGAGAGGTTCGTACCAGCCAGGAGGCTCAACGTGACGCGGATCAGCTGCGGAGGACGACGGTCATGACTTCCGTTCTCGTTTGCGACGATTCCCCGCTCGCCCGCGAGGCGCTTCGCCGCGCCGTCGCGACCGTACCCGGTGTGGACCGGGTCACCACCGCGACGAACGGGGAGGAGGTCCTCCGCCGCTGGGTGGCCGACCGCTCCGATCTCGTTCTGATGGACGTCCGGATGCCCGGCCTCGGCGGGGTCGAGACGGTCCGGCGGCTGCTGTCCGCCGACCCGGGCGCGCGGATCATCATGCTCACCGTCGCCGAGGACCTCGACGGGGTCGCGCTCGCGGTGGCCGCGGGCGCCCGCGGGTACCTGCACAAGGACGCCTCGCGCGCCGAACTGCGGGCCACCGTCACCCAGGCCCTCGCCGACCCGACCTGGCGGCTCGCCCCGCGCCGGCTGCGCAGCCCCGACATGGGCGCGGCGCCGACCCTGACGGCGCGTGAGATCCAGGTCCTGGAGGGCATGAGCCACGGGCGCAGCAACGCCGAGATCGGGCGCGAGCTGTTCCTCTCCGAGGACACCGTGAAGACCCACGCCCGACGGCTGTTCAAGAAGCTCGGAGCCTCGGACCGCGCGCACGCGGTGGCGCTGGGCTTCCGCTGGGGCCTGGTCCGCTGACCACCGGCGGCGCCGCAGGATGCGGCGCGCCGTGGGTGATTCCCGGAGCAGGGGCCGCACAGGCGTGTGACGTTACGGTCCCGAGGTTGCACCATGGAGGAGTGGAGCACCTCGGGGACCAGCGGACAGGCACTGCGGCGAACCACGCAGCCGCAGGACACTCGGCGGACGGCGCGAAGGACGGGACCACCGACGGCGGGGCGGGAGGCGGCACGGTGCAGGAGGGGCCGGTGGTGCGCGGCACGCCCTACGGTGCGGCAGCGCATAACGTTCCGGTGCACAACTCCGGACGCGGTGCCGCGTTTTCCCGCTCGACCAGGCACCATGGACCGATGCGCGACGACGTCGCCGGTGCGGCCGGCCAGGCGGACCCGGTGGAGGCCGAGCCCTCCGGCCCGGGCCACGATCCGTCGTACGCCGATTCTTCGTACGCCGATCCGGACGGCGCCGTGGCGGGCCCGGGCCGTCCGCCGGTGCTCGGCTCCGGTCGTCCGCCGGTGCTCGGCACGGGCGGCTCGCCCCTGGTGGGTGAGCTGGTGGCGGCCGCAGTGCGGGGTGAGGGCCCGGCGATCGATGCCCTGCTCGCGTACGTCCATCCGCTGGCGCTGCGGTACTGCCGCGCCAAGCTGGCCCGGCTGCCCGGTGGCGCCCGGCACCACGTGGACGACGTCGCACAGGAGGTCTGCGTCGCGGTGCTCTGCGCGCTGCCCCGGTACAAGGACCAGGGGCGGCCGTTCGAGGCCTTCGTGTACGGCATCGCCGCGCACAAGATCGCCGACCTGCAGCGGGCCGCGATGCGCGGGCCCGGCTCGACGGTCGTCCCGCAGGACGACCTGCCCGAGGTGCCGGACGAGGCGCTCGGCCCGGAGGAGCAGGCGCTGCTGAGCAGCGACGCGGCCTGGGCGAAGGAACTGCTCTCCAACCTGCCGGCCCGTCAGCGCGAGCTGGTGCTGCTCCGGGTGGCGGCCGGGCTGTCGGCGGAGGAGACCGGCGAGGTGCTCGGGATGTCGCCGGGTGCCGTGCGGGTGGCCCAGCACCGGGCGCTCAGTCGGCTGCGGGCGCTGGCCGAGGAGTCCTCCTGAGACGTCCTGCGCCCTGACCTCGGCTCGGCGGCGGGCCGCCGACCAGCGGAATGAGCGGCGGGGCGGGGATGTTGTCAAGGGCACACGAGGACACATTCGCGGTGCCAGTACCATGGGGTATCGGCGCCTGGGCGGGTTGCCAAAGTTTCACGGGTGCGCGCTGGGTCCCCTTGGAGGATCCTCCTATTGCACCCGGCTTTCGGCGGTCTGCGCGAGTGAGCGATGAATGCGCCCCCACCCTCAGGGCGTGAGCGGATAAGGCCGGCCACGGAAGGTACCCCCCAAATGTCTTACAACGCCGCAGGCGTACCCGAGAAGTTCGCCATGCTCGGGCTCACGTTCGATGACGTCCTGCTGCTGCCCGGGGCCTCCGAGGTGCTGCCGAACGAGGTCGACACCTCCTCGCGGGTCTCCCGGAACGTCCGCGTCAACATCCCGCTGCTCTCCGCGGCGATGGACAAGGTCACCGAGTCGCGGATGGCGATCGCGATGGCGCGCCAGGGCGGCGTCGGCGTGCTCCACCGCAACCTGTCGGTCGAGGACCAGGCCAACCAGGTCGACCTGGTGAAGCGCTCCGAGTCCGGCATGGTCACCGACCCGATCACCGTCGGCCCGGACACCACGCTGGCCGAGGCCGACGCGCTGTGCGCCAAGTTCCGCATCTCCGGTGTGCCGATCGCCGACGAGGCGGGCAAGCTGCTCGGCATCGTCACCAACCGTGACATGGCCTTCGAGTCGGACCGCAGCCGCCAGGTCCGCGAGATCATGACCCCGATGCCGCTGATCACCGGCAAGGTCGGCATCTCCGGCGTGGACGCGATGGCGCTGCTGCGCCGCCACAAGATCGAGAAGCTGCCGCTGGTCGACGACGAGGGCCGGATCAAGGGCCTGATCACCGTCAAGGACTTCGTCAAGGCCGAGCAGTACCCGAACGCCGCCAAGGACGCCGAGGGCCGACTGCTGGTCGGCGCCGCCGTCGGCGCCAGCGCCGAGGCGTTCGACCGGGCCCAGGCCCTGGTCGAGGCCGGCGTGGACTTCCTCGTCGTGGACACCTCGCACGGCCACAGCCACAACGCGCTGGCCTGGATCGCGAAGATCAAGTCGGCCGTCGGCGTCGACGTGGTCGGCGGCAACGTGGCCACCCGCGACGGCGCCCAGGCGCTGATCGACGCCGGCGTGGACGGCGTCAAGGTCGGCGTCGGCCCCGGCTCCATCTGCACCACCCGCGTGGTCGCCGGCATCGGCGTCCCGCAGATCACCGCCATCTACGAGGCCGCGCAGGCCTGCCAGGCGGCCGGCGTGCCGGTCATCGGCGACGGCGGCCTGCAGTACTCCGGCGACATCGGCAAGGCGCTGGCCGCCGGTGCCGACACCGTGATGCTCGGCTCGCTGCTGGCCGGCTGCGAGGAGTCCCCGGGCGAGTTGCTGTTCATCAACGGCAAGCAGTTCAAGTCCTACCGCGGCATGGGGTCGCTGGGCGCCATGCAGTCCCGCGGCCAGGGCCGCTCGTACTCCAAGGACCGCTACTTCCAGGCCGAGGTCGCCTCGGACGACAAGCTCGTCCCGGAGGGCATCGAGGGCCAGGTGCAGTACCGCGGTCCGCTGTCGGCCGTGCTGCACCAGCTGGTCGGCGGCCTGCGCCAGACCATGGGCTACGTCGGGGCCGGCACCATCGCCGAGATGGAGAGCAAGGGGCGCTTCGTCCGGATCACCTCGGCGGGGCTCAAGGAGAGCCACCCGCACGACATCCAGATGACCGTCGAGGCGCCGAACTACTCGGCGCGCTGAGGCGGCGGCGCGGTGACGCGCTGACCGGCTGACCACGGAAGGGCCTGCTGCGGCGGGCCCTTCCGCATGTTCGGGGGGTTGGGGCGGTGGGGCGGGAGGCGTGGGACGGCTGGGGCGTCGGGGCGGGAGGCGCGGCGGTACGGGATACTGGGGTCTGCCGGGGTGACCCGGCGGGCATGAGCAACACAGCAGAAGGGCTCGAAGTGACTGAGATCGAGATCGGGCGAGGCAAGCGCGGCCGCCGGGCTTACGCCTTCGACGACATCGCCGTCGTCCCCAGCCGCCGTACCCGGGACCCGAAGGAGGTCTCGATCGCCTGGCAGATCGACGCCTACCGCTTCGAGCTGCCGTTCCTGGCCGCCCCGATGGACAGCGTGGTCTCGCCGCAGCAGGCCATCGCCATCGGCCGCCTCGGCGGTCTGGGCGTGCTGAACCTGGAAGGCCTGTGGACCCGCTACGACGACCCGCAGCCGCTGCTGGACGAGATCGCCGCGATCACCGACGAGGCCACCGCGACCCGCCGGCTGCAGGAGATCTACGCGGCGCCGATCCGCGCCGAGCTGATCAAGCAGCGGATCCAGGAGGTCCGCGACTCGGGTGTCGTCACCGCCGCCGCGCTCTCGCCGCAGCGCACCGCCGAGTTCTCCAAGGCCGTGGTGGACGCCGGCGTCGACGTCTTCGTCATCCGTGGCACCACCGTCTCGGCCGAGCACGTCTCCAGCGCCGCCGAGCCGCTCAACCTCAAGCAGTTCATCTACGAGCTGGACGTTCCGGTCATCGTCGGCGGCTGCGCCACGTACACCGCGGCGCTGCACCTGATGCGGACCGGCGCGGCCGGCGTGCTGGTGGGCTTCGGTGGGGGTGCCGCCCACACCACCCGGAACGTGCTGGGCATCCAGGTGCCGATGGCGACCGCCGTCGCCGATGTGGCGGCTGCGCGTCGTGACTACATGGACGAGTCCGGTGGCCGCTACGTGCACGTGATCGCGGACGGTGGCGTCGGGTTCAGCGGTGACATCCCGAAGGCGGTCGCCTGTGGCGCGGACGCGGTGATGATCGGTGCGGCGCTGGCCCGTGCGACCGATGCTCCGGGCAAGGGGATCCACTGGGGCATGGAGGCCGTCCACGAGGAGCTGCCGCGCGGCAAGCGGGTGGACCTCGGGACGGTCGGGACCACCGAGGAGATCCTGACCGGTCCGTCGCACACTCCGGACGGGACCATGAACCTCTTCGGTGCGCTGCGGCGGGCGATGGCCACCACGGGGTACACGGAGCTCAAGGAGTTCCAGCGGGTCGAGGTGACGGTCAACCCGGCGCTCGATCACCGCTGAGTCTGTTGTCTCGAAGGCCCCCGCCGGGAGTTCCGGCGGGGGCCTTCGGGCTGTTCGGGGGCTTCGGCCGGGGGTGGGGGTGGGTCAGCCCCGGTTGGCGGTGCGGCGGGTGAGGAGGAAGCCGCCGATGAGGGCGATGGCGTAGAAGGCGGCGTCGAGGGGGCGCAGGTCGGCGCGCCAGGTGGCCAGGGTGTTGTCGGGGGGTGTCCGGCGGAGGTGTTCGATCAGTTGGCCGAGGAGGAGGGCTCCGGCGGCGAGGAGGGCGCCGAGCGGGGGGAGCAGTCGGTTCCGGCCACCGAGGCGGCCCAGGGGGAGGGCGACCAGGCCGGCGGGGGCGATGGCCAGCCAGCCGAGGCTGTCGGCGGCCCGCAGGGGTGCGTAGCCGTAGGCCAGGCCGCTGAGCAGCATGGCGAGCAGGGCGAGGGTGACGGCCAGGGCGGTGCGGCGGCGCGGGGTGGCCCGGGGGGCGGGGTCGACGGGGTCGTAGCCGGTGACGGGGGCGCCGGGCATGCCGGGGGCGACGTAGCCCTCGGGTGACAGGGGGAGCGGCGCGACCGAGTAGTGCTGGGCGGCCTGCGGACGGGCCGATGGGCCGTCAGTGCCCGGCGCGGAGGCGGTCATGGGCGTCGAGTCCCCCCGGAAAAGACTATGAGCTGCTGAACGGTAGCAGTGACTCGGTGGATCTTGGCGAGTTTTCGATCACAGATCGGGCACGGAGCGCCGCTCCCGTTCCGGTTCGTCCCTGCTTGGGACGGGGGGTGGGTGGTCGAGGGCCCCCGGGACAGGAGATGATGGAGGCTTGGGCGTTGGGACCGAGGCCGGGCCGACGCGCCGTCACCACCACCGCCGGCAGCACATGGGGGAACGTTCCGAATGACCCAGGCGCAGGGTTCCACCGGCCGCCTCCTGGCCGGCCGCTACCGCCTGAACGGCGTGCTCGGACGCGGCGGCATGGGCACCGTCTGGCGCGCCGAGGACGAGATGCTGGGCCGGACCGTCGCGGTCAAGGAACTGCGGATGAACGCCAGCGTCGAGGAGGAGGAGAAGCACCGGCTGATCACCCGGACGCTGCGCGAGGCCAAGGCCACGGCGCGGATCCGGCACAACTCGGCGGTCACCGTCTTCGACGTGGTCGACGAGGACGACCGGCCGTGGATCGTGATGGAGCTGGTCGAGTCCCGCTCGCTGGCCGACGTCATCCGGGAGGACGGGCCGCTCGCCCCCGCCCGGGCCGCCGAGATCGCGCTCGACGTGCTGGGCGTGCTGAGCGCCGCGCACGCGCTGGGCATCCTGCACCGGGACGTCAAGCCGTCCAATGTGCTGATCGGCGACGACGGCCGGGTCGTGCTCACCGACTTCGGCATCGCCAGCGTCGAGGGCGACGCCTCGGTCACCTCCACCGGCATGCTGGTCGGCGCCCCCTCGTACATATCCCCCGAGCGGGCCCGCGGGCAGAAGCCCGGGCCGCCGGCCGACCTGTGGTCGCTGGGCGGCACGCTGTACGCGATGGTCGAGGGCCGGCCGCCGTACGACCGGGGCTCGGCACTGGCCACGCTGACCGCGGTGATGACCGAGGACCTGACCGCGCCGGTGAACGCCGGGGCGCTGCTGCCGGTGATCGAGGGGCTGCTGGCGAAGGACCCGGCCGAGCGGCTGAACGCCTCGCAGACCCGGTCGATGCTCAAGCGGGTGGTCGCGGAGGCCACGTCGAAGGCCGAGTCGACGACCGAGCACGCGGTGCCGGTGGCTGCCGCGTCGGCGAAGGCGGCTTCGACGGAGGCGGGGGAGCCTGCGGCGAAGGCGGAGCCGGAGCGGGCCGAGGAAGGCCGGAAGCGGGCCGTGGGTGGGCTGCTGGGGACGGTCCGGGTGGGAAGTCGGGCCCGGGACGAGGAGCCGGCTGTCGAGGCCGTCGAGCCGGCGCCCGAGCCGATCCGGCCGGTGACCAGTGAGTGGACGCTGGGTGCGACGCAGGCCGCCGGGGCTGATCCGCGCACCGGTCGGCGGCGGTTGGCCATTGCCACCGTGGTCGTGGTGCTGCTGGTGATCGCGGGTGTGGTCGCGGTGGTCAAGGCCGTGGGCAGTGGGAGTGGCGGTTCGGCGGGTGGGTCGACGCACGGTGCGGGGGCCACGTCGCCGGCGGTGACGGCTACCGAGGTCACGCCGAGTGCGGCGGCTCCTGCGCCGGCTGCCACGGCTGCCGGGACGCCGGGGGCGGAGGCCGGTGCGCCGGCGCCCGTTCCGTCGGCTCCCGTACCTTCGGCTCCCGTTGCGCCGGCGAGCACGCCGGCTGCTCAGGCGCCCGCCCCGGCGCAGCCTGCGCCGGGGGCTGCGGTGCCGGCGGGGTACCACGAGTACAAGGACCCGAGCGGGTTCTCGGTGTTCCTGCCGGAGGGGCTGCAGCCGGGCGAGTCCACGTCGAACCGGCGGATCTTCAAGAACGCGGCCGACGGCAGCCAGTTGCGGATCGAGTGGACGACCTCGCCGGGTGCGAGTGCCGTGGCGGACTGGCAGGAGTCCGAGCCCGACCTGCGCGGCCAGGTCAGCAACTACCAGCGGCTGAACCTCTCGGCGATCACCTACCGGCAGTGGACGAACGCGGCCGACTGGGAGTGGACCAACGGCACGCCCAAGATGCACTCGCTCAACCGGGGCTTCGTGACCGGGACTCCGGCCAAGTACGGCTACTCGATCTACTGGATCGTCCCGGACGCGCAGTGGGCGGCGCAGGCCCCGGTCCGGGACGTCGTCTTCGCCAGTTTCCAGCCGGCGCCATAGGGGCCGAGTCAGCCGATCAGGCGTTGCTTGGCGCGGGTGAACTCGTCTGGGGTGAGGGCGCCGGAGGTGTGCAGGGCGGCCAACCGTTCGAGCTGGTCGATGAGTTGCTCGCCGCCCGGGGCGGGCTTCGCCAGGGTGACGGTGGGCGCGGCCGCCGGTGCGGTGCGGGCGAGGCGGGCGGACTCCCGTATCCGCTCGGCGAAGTCGTCGGCCTCGACCACGTCCTCGAAGCGGTGCGAGCCGGTCAGGGCGACGACCGTCAGGATCTCTCCGTTGAGCTTTGAGCGGGCGACGGTGGCGTCGGTGACGGCGGCGAGCGGAACCGGTACCGGCGGCTTCCCGTCCTTCAGGAAGAGCAGCCGATGGGTGGTCAGGACGAGCACCCCCTTGCGGAAGTGGTCGGGGTGGCGCCCGGCGGTGGAGGCGACGGGCTCCTCGCCGTCGATGACGGCCGCCTCCACGGTGCGGACGGTTTCGGCCTGGTTGGCTTTGTTGTTGTTGCCCGCCACCCTGAAGGCGGTGTCGATCAGATCGGTCCATTCCATGGGACCGAGCGTAAAGGAGCCGCTCAGTAGGCTGCTCGGTGAGCGAGAGGAACTGGCATGCGAGGCGGCCCCGGGCAGTTGGCGGCCGGGCGGTACCGGCTGACGGACCGTCCTGAACCGCTGTGCGCGCACGCGGTGGACGAGCGGACCGGCGAATCGGTTCTGCTGCGCGGCCTGGAGCTGCCCGGGCTGCTGACCACCGGTCTGGACCCGGAGGATGCGGCGGCCGCGCAGGCGGACCGGCTGGTGCGGCGGGTGGCGGCGGTCGGCTCGACCGCCCCGACCGGGCACCCGCGGCTGTTGCGCGGGCTCGGGGCCTTCGTCGAGGACGAGCTACTGTGGACGGTCGAGGAGCGGCCGGCCGGGGGGACGGCGGCCGAACTGCTGGTCGGCGGGCCGCTGTCGCCGTACCGGGCGGCCGAGTTGGCGGCGGACCTGGCCGGTGCGCTGCGGGCGCTGCACGGGGCCGGGCTCACCCACGGCAACCTGACCGCCGAGTCGGTGCTGGTCTGCGAGGACGGCGCGGCGATGCTCGGCGGGCTGCTCGCCGGGGTGGCCCAGGAGGCACTGGCCGAGGAGCTCGGCGGGCCGGGCGGGCGGCGGCGGTACGAGGTGCGGGCCACCCTGGTCGGCGCGGTCGCGGAGCGCTGGCCGCTGGACGGCGGTCCGGCGGGTGACTGCTGGGCGCTCGGGGTGCTGCTGCACCGGCTGGTCACCGGCCGCTCGCCGTACCCGGAGGGCGGGGTGCCGGAGCTGGTGACGGCCGTACGGGACGGGCGGCGCGAGCATTCGGCGGTCTGCGGGCCGCTGGGGCCGCTGGTCGAGCGGCTGCTGCAGCCCGACCCGGCGCGCAGGCCGACGGCGGAGGACGTACGGCGGGAGCTGGCGGAGCTGCTGGCGGGTGCGCCGGAGCCGGTGGACGAGGAGCGGGTGGCCCGGGCGGTGATGCTGAAGCCGGAGGCTCCGCTGGTGCCGCGGCGGCGGGAATCCGTGGGCGGCGGGTCGAAGCCGCCGCGGATACCTCCCTCATTGCTGGGTCCGCTCCTGGTGGGGGCCGTGTTTGTGCTGCTCGCGCTGGGAATGGCCGCCGTGGTGCTGTTCGCAGGCTGACGGCCCGGGCGGATCCGGGTCCGCCGGTCCGGGGGGTGGGCGTGATTACCGGGGGCGCCGACGTACGCCTAATGTGTGCGTGGGATTTGTTCGAACAGTGGTCTGCACCAGGTCCTTCGTCACGGTGACGGCAGGCGGAATGTGTGGGGGAGCGGTCGCAGATGGGTGTGCAGGACCGGCCGGAGGCGGCCGACGCGGAGCGGCTGCTGGCCGGGCGGTACGAGCTCGGCGAGCGGCTCGGCCGGGGCGGCATGGGCACCGTCTGGCGGGCCTGGGACCGGATGCTGGACCGTGAGGTCGCGGTCAAGGAGCTGACCGTCAACCACCTCCCCGAGGAGGACCTGCAGATCCTGCACGCCCGGATGAAGCGCGAGGCCAGCGCGGCCGCGCGGATCAAGCACCCCGGCGTGATCACCGTGCACGACGTGCTGGAGCAGGACGGCCGGCCGTGGATCGTGATGGAGCTGGTCGACGGCCGCTCGCTGGCCGACGTGATCAGCCAGGACGGCACCCTGCAGCCGCGCGCGGCCGCCGAGGTCGGCAGCCAGGTGCTGGCCGCGCTGCACCGCGGCCACCAGCTGGGCGTGCTGCACCGGGACGTGAAGCCGGCCAACGTGCTGCTGGAGCGCGGCACCGGGCGGGTCGTGCTGCTGGACTTCGGCATCGCGAAGTACGAGGGCTCGACCGAGCTGACCCGGCCCGGTGACCTGGTCGGCTCGCCGGACTACCTGGCGCCGGAGCGCGCCCAGGGCGAGCGGCCGGGCCCGGCCTCCGACCTGTGGGGCCTCGGGGCGACGCTGTACGCGGCGGTCGAGGGCCAGTCGCCGTTCCGCCGGGACTCGCCGATCACCACGCTGGCCGCGGTGGTCGACGAGCCGCTGCCGGAGTCGCGCCGGGCCGGCTCGCTGGGGCCGGTGCTGGCCGCGCTGATGGCCAAGGACCCGGCCGACCGGCCGACCGCGGACGAGGCGGCCCGGATGCTCGCCGAGGTCCAGGCCGGGCACACGATGGGCTTCAAATCGGTCGCGCCGGTGCGGATGCCCACCCAGTCGGTGCCGGTGGTCGACCGCCGTGCGGGGGCCGGGGCAGAGCCGGCCGAGGGGGCGGAGGGCTCCCAGGGCCCGGCGGGTTCCCAGGGGTCGATGGGTTCCCGGGGCCCGGTGGGTTCCGAGGGACCGACCGAGCCGAAGTCGGCCGCGCCCGCCCTGGTCGGGCAGGACACCGCGGGGGGCGCTCTGGCCGCCGCACAGGCGCACACCGCCCCGGTCGCGCCGGTCGCGCACTCCGTCCTGCCCGCGCGCGGGCCGGCCAAGCGCCGCAACACGGCGAAGATCGTCGCCATCGCGGTGGCCGTCGGCCTGCTGGCGGCCGCGGCGACCTTCCTCGCCACCCGGGAGGTGGTCGGCGGCGGCACCGACGACCCGACGCCGACCGGGCCGGCCGAGTCGACCCCGCCGGGGCCCACCGGCGACGCCGGCCCCGCGGCGCCCGACGGCTACCACTGGGTCGACGACCCGGCCGGCTTCCGCTTCCCGCTGCCCTCGGGCACCCCCGCCTGGCAGCGCAGCAGCGCGCCGGACAACCAGATCTTCTACAGCCCCGACGGCAAGGTGCACTACCTGCAGTTCGCCGTCACCGTCGGGCAGTCGGTCAAGCCGCTGGAGCACATGCGGCAGATGGAGAGCAGCGTCTCCAAGTCGCTGAAGGACTACAAGCAGCACAAGCTGACCGGCGTCCAGGTGAACGGCCACGAGGCGGCCGTCTGGGAGTTCAGCTACGCCGCGCAGGGCGGCGGCCGCCGGCGGGCGATCGAGGCCGAGTTCATCGACGACGACGGCACCAGCTACGCGATCTACTCCTCCAGCCCGGAGAAGGGCAACGAGTGGAACGAGGCGGAGCAGCGCTTCAACGCCGTGCTCCACTACTTCACGCCGACCCGTTGAGCGGGTGGTCGGCGCCGACCCGTTGAGCGGGGCGCCGGCGCCGACCGGTCGAGCGGGGCGCCGGCCCGCTGAGGAGCGGGGTGCCCGCTTTCGACCGACTGCGGCAGATTCCGGTTACCGACGGGTACCGGACCGGGCGCCGAAGGCCTAGGCTGCGCCGTATGTCGGACCTCACAGCAGATGCAGTGGCCACCGAACAGCCCGGCGCCGGCAATCCGGCGGCCCCCGGCGGAGGCCGGACCGTCACGGCGGCCGTCCCGCCGTCCCTGGTCGCCCGGCTGACCGCCGGCGTCACGGCGACCGGCGAGCCCGACCTGGTGGACACCGTCGCCCCGCTCACCGGCGAGCGGCTGGCCGGCCTGCCGCAGTCCACCCCGGCCGACGTCGAGGTCGCCTTCCAGCTGGCCCGCCGCGCCCAGGCCGCCTGGGCCGCGCTGCCCGTCCGCCGCCGCGCCGCCGTCCTGCTGCGCTTCCACGACCTGCTGCTCAAGCGGCAGGACGAGGTGCTGGACCTGATCCAGGCGGAGACCGGCAAGGCCCGACTGCACGCCTTCGAGGAGGTGCTGGCCGTCGCCATGGCCGCCCGGCACTACGGGCGGGCCGCGCACGCGTACCTCAGGGACAAGCGACGCGGCGGCGCGCTGCCGGTGCTCACCCACGCGGTCGAGGCCCGCCGCCCCAAGGGCGTGATCGGCCACATCTCGCCCTGGAACTACCCGCTGGAGCTGTCCGTCGGCGACGCCCTGCCCGCCTTCGCGGCCGGCAACGCGGTGGTCAACAAGCCCGACACGCAGACCGCGCTGACCGCCCTGTGGGCCCGCGAACTGCTGGTCGAGGCCGGGCTGCCGGCCGACCTGTGGCAGGTCGTGATCGGCGACGGCCCGGTGATCGGCCCCGCCGTGGTGGAGCACGCCGACTACGTCTCCTTCACCGGCTCCACCCGCACCGGCCGTGACGTCGCCCAGCGGGCCGCCGCCCGGCTGGTCGGCGCCTCGCTCGAACTCGGCGGCAAGAACGCCATGCTGGTGCTCTCCGACGCCGATCTCGACGCCGCCGCCGCGGGCGCCGTACGGGCCTGCTTCTCCTCCGCCGGACAGCTGTGCATCTCGATCGAGCGGCTGCTGGTGCACCGCTCGGTGGCCGACGAGTTCCTGGAGCGCTTCGCCGCCCGCACCCGGGCGCTGCGCCTCGGCGGCGGCCTCGCGTACGGCGCGGACATGGGCTCGCTGGTCTCCGTCCGCCAGCTGGAGACCACCACCCGGCACGTGGAGGAGGCCGTCAAGGCGGGCGCCACCGTGGTGGCCGGCGGGCGCGCCCGGCCGGACCTGGGCCCGTTCTTCTTCGAGCCGACCATCCTCGACGGCGTCACCCCGGAGATGGCGGTCTGCGCCGAGGAGACCTTCGGCCCGGTCGTCTCGGTCTACCGCTTCGACACCGACGACGAGGCGGTGGCCGCCGCCAACTCCACGCCGTACGGCCTGAACTCCAGCGTCTGGACCGGGAGCCTGCGGCGCGGCCGGTCGGTCGCGGCCCGGCTGCGCACCGGGACGGTCAACGTCAACGAGGCGTACGCGGCCGCGTACGGCTCGGTCGCCTCGCCGATGGGCGGCATGGGCGACTCCGGGCTGGGCCGCCGGCACGGCGCCGAGGGCATCCTGCGCTTCACCGAGGCGCAGACCATCGCGACCCAGCGGCTGATGCCGATCGCGCCCTCGTTCGGCCTGGACGACAAGCAGTTCGCCGCGGTGATGACCGGCGGGCTGCGGGCGCTCAAGGCGCTGCGCTTCCGGTAGGCCCAGGCGGCCCAGTGCCCAGGTGGCACCGGGGCCCACGTGGTACCGGGCCCCGGTGGTGTGGGGCCCGGACTCGCGCTTCCCACAGGCAAGTTCATCCCGGCGAAGGAGCAGTGGCAGATGGTGGAGTCCGCAGGTGCGGCGGAGTTCGACTACGACGTGGTCGTGGTCGGTTCCGGCTTCGGCGGTGCGGTGGCGGCGCTGCGGCTGACCGAGAAGGGCTACCGGGTCGCCGTCCTGGAGGCCGGGCGGCGCTTCGACCGGGACGAGCTGCCCAGGAACTCCTGGGACCTGCCGAACTACCTGTGGGCGCCGCAGCTCGGGCTGTACGGCATCCAGCGGATCCACCTGCTGGCCAACGTGCTGATCCTGGCCGGTGCCGGGGTCGGCGGCGGCTCGCTGAACTACGCCAACACCCTGTACGTGCCGCCGAAGGCGTTCTTCGAGGACCGCCAGTGGCGCCACATCACCGACTGGCAGGAGGAGTTGGCGCCGTTCTACGACCAGGCGCAGCGGATGCTCGGGGTCCGGCTCAACCCGACCGTCACCCCCTCCGACGTCCACCTCAAGGCGGCCGCCGAGCGGATGGGCGTCGGCGACACCTTCCACATGGCGCCGGTCGGGGTCTTCTTCGGCGACGGCAAGGACACCGACGGCACGGCCAAGGCGGCGCCCGGCGACGAGGTCGCCGACCCGTACTTCGGCGGTGCCGGACCGGCCCGCAAGGCCTGCGTGGAGTGCGGCGAGTGCATGACCGGCTGCCGGCACGGCGCCAAGAACATGCTCACCGAGAACTACCTGTACCTGGCGGAGCGGGGCGGCGCCGAGATCCACCCGCTGACCACGGTGGCCCGGATCCGGGAGCAGGGCGGGGCCGATGGTCATGGTGGCTTTGCGGTGGACGTGCGCCGCACCGACTCCCGCTCGAAGACCGACCGGGTGAAGGCGGGCGCACGGACCATCACCGCCGCCCGGGTCGTGGTCGCGGCCGGCACCTACGGCACCCAGTCGCTGCTGCACCGGATGCGCGCCGCCGGGCACCTGCCCCGGATCTCGGCGCGGCTCGGCGAGCTGACCCGCACCAACTCCGAGGCCTTGGTGGGCGCGCAGACCACCGACCGGCGCTACGGCAGCAAGGCGGACTTCACCAAGGGCGTCGCGATCACCTCCTCGATCCACCCGGACGCCAACACCCACATCGAGCCGGTCCGCTACGGCAAGGGCTCCAACGCGATGGGCGCGCTGTCGATCGCGCAGGTCAAGGGCGACGGCCGGGGCCCGCGCTGGCTGCGCTACCTGGGCAACTCGGTGCTGCACCCGGTGACCTTCGCCCGCTCGATGAACCAGCGCGGCTGGTCCGAGAAGACGATCATCGGCCTGGTGATGCAGTCGCTGGACAACTCGATCACCGTCTCGCTGAAGAAGGGCCCGCTCGGCAAGGACCGGCTCACCTCCAGCCAGGGCCACGGCGCCCCCAACCCGACCTGGATCCCGGCCGCCGAGCAGGGCGCCCAGGCGCTGGCCGACGAGATCAACGGCTTCGCGGGCAGCACCGTCGGCGAGATCTTCGACATCCCGATGACCGCGCACTTCCTCGGCGGCTGCCCGATCGGCGACGCCCCCGAGACCGGCGTGGTCGACCCGTACCACCGGCTGTACGGGTACCCCGGGATCAGCGTGGTGGACGGCGCGGCCGTCTCCGCCAACCTCGGCGTCAACCCCTCGCTCACCATCACCGCCCAGGCCGAGCGCGCCATGTCGATGTGGCCGAACAAGGGCGAGGCCGACCCGCGCCCGGCCCAGGACCAGGCCTACCGGCGGGTCACCCCGGTGGCGCCGGTGCGGCCGGCCGTGCCGGAGGGCGCGTTCGGGGCGCTTCGGCTGCCACTGCTGCCCGTCCCGGAGGTCCCGAAGAAGCGCGGCTGAACCCCTCTCGGCGGGCCAATCCGCTTGCCGGGGTTCCCGGTTGACATCCGTTCGGATCCGATGGGATAAACGGGCTCCCTGGGGCAGCTCGGGGACTCGTCGAGCGGGGGGAAAGCGGTTCATGGCCGACTGCGCATCGTGCGGCGCGACTTCGGTGGAGGGAACGGACACCTGCGGTTCGTGCGGGCGGCCGGTCGCGCCGCCTCCACCGTCGGTCGCGGCTCCGGCACCGCCGGGTACGGTGCCGCCGCCGCCGGCGGGTGCGCCTGCTGCGCCGGGGTACGGGCCGTCTGCCGCGCCGCCCGTCGCGCCCGGGTACGGCCCGCCGCCGGGCGCCCCGCCCGTTCCGCCCGCGCTGGGCAGCTGGGGTGCCGGAAAGCCGTACGACCAGCAGCCGCCCGTCCAGCGCCTGCTCACCGGGCCGGACTGGCGCCCGGCGCTCAAGGCGGCGCTCGCGCCGACCGCCGTCCTGCTGGCGGCGGCGCTGATCGCGGCCGTCCCGAGCGGTTACCAGTACGACTACCGGTTCCAGTCGCCCGAGTTCGGGGACCGCTTCGGCGGGATGCTCTCGATGGTGCTGAGTGCGCTCGGTGCCCCGTTCAAGATCGGCTACCAGAGCCCGCTGAGCCGGGGCCACGCCGATCGGCTGGACCTCGTCCTGCGGGCGGTGCCGATGACCGTCACCGTCCTGTGGTGCCTGGCGCTCTGGTTCGGCCTGCGGGCCGGGCTGCGCCGGCGCAAGGCGGTGGCGGGCCAGCTCACCCGGGGCCAGGCCGCCGGCGAGGCGCTGCGCACCGCCGTGGTCCTCGCGGGGGTGACCACGGTGCTCTGGGCGGTCGGCGGCACCACCTGGCGGCCGCGCGGCGACTACGACGTCCCCGACTACACCGGCGGCACCGGCCAGAGCCTGTCCCGGCCCTCGGTCACCGCGGGCGCCGGCTGGCTGGAGACCGTCGGCTGGACCCTCCTGCTGGCCGGGCTGCTGGCCTTCGCCGTGTACGGCACCGACGCACTGCGCTGGGCCGCCTGGCGCAGCCGGTCGGTGCGCGGCTGGGCGGTGGCCGCGCTGGCCGCGGGCCGGGCGCTGGCGGTGACGGTGGGCCTGTCCTCGGTGGTGGGCTTCGTCCTGGTCGCGGCCAACGGCGACAGCGGCTCGGAGACCGGGATCTCGCTGGCCTTCCTGCCCAACCTCGGCCTCAACCTGCTCGGCTTCGGCTCGGGGGCGACCCTCCGGGCCCACGACGGCGTGACCGGCGGCGAGACGTCCTGGCGCAACCGGGGCGAGGACCTTGACCTCTCCTTCTTCGACCTGCACGACACGGTGAGCGCGGACTGGCGCTGGGCCGGTCTGCTGGCGCTGTTCGCGGCGGGCGCGCTCGGCTGGACGGCGTACCGGCGGCAGCTGGACGCGGCCGACCGGCTGCGGCTGGCGGCGGTGTACGCCGGGGTGCTCACCCTGCTGATGGCGGCGGCCGGGGCGATGCTGACCCGGACCTCGTCCATGGCGGGCTGGAGCCCGACCTCCGACCTGGAGGTGAGCCAGGAGAACTCGGTCGGGCTGACCTTCCTCAGCGTCCTGGCGGCCAACGCGGTCTGGGCGGCGGCCGGCGCGCTGCTGGTGCCGCCGCTGCTGGCGTCCGTCCGCGGCGGGGGTGCGGGCCAGATGCTGTACGACGCTCCGAGCGGCGGGGCTCCGTACGCGGCGGTGCCGCCGGAGGTGCCGTACGGGCCGACGCCGCCGCCCGGCGTTCCGGCATACGGCGTCCCGGCCCAGGGCGGCGTCCCGGCCCACGGCGGCGTCCCGCCGCAGGCCGCCGGGCCGCAGGACGTGACGCCCGTCCCCACGAGCGGGGTGAGCGAGGTGATCGGCTCGCAGGAGGTGCCGCCCGCCCCCGCCGCCGGGACGGCGGCCCCGGCCGAGACGCCGCGGGCGCCGGCCGAGGACCCGGTCGACCCGAGCGTGTGGCGCGAGCACCCCTGAGCGAAGCACCGGAGAGCCGGGCGTGGAAGCCGGGCGTTGGAATCCGGGCGCGCCCCGGAAAGGGCAAAGGGCCCCGCGGGGGAACGGGGCCCTTTGTCGCTCAGCACTCGGCGTCAGGGCCGCGCCGGTGCTGGGGTGACGGCGCCGGGGGAGGAGCGCCGTCGTGTCGGTTGGCTTCGGGGTGCGCGCTCGCGGCTCCGGCGTGGGTGGCCGGCGGAGCGGGGCGCGCGGGCCCGTGGTGCGGCGGACAGCGGTAGGTCTGCGCCGGTTCCGCGCTCACGGAGCGTGAAGTGAAAATCGCTGTCGCCTCCCCTGCGCGGCGACTGCGGAGCATCGCGGGCGGCCTCCTCGGTGAGCCGTCAGGTCGCCGGGAGAACCGCTTACAAGGAGCATCGTGCTGGACGAGGGGCTTGCTCTGCAACCGATTCGGCACAGTTCGGCACAGGCCATTTGCTGCCACCCAGGCCGCGCATGATCACGGTGTGTAGTGGTTCGCGTGGTTGCAGCGCACGGGGACGCGCGTAGCGGCGCGGGACGGATGGGGAGTGCGCCCGGGGTGTGCCCCGGCGCGGGCCGGGGGTGCGACGGCCGGTCCCGGGCGTCCCCGAAGTCCGGCCGTCCCACCTCTCGGCCCAGTCGCGGCCGGGTTCGCTGTCCCCTGCTGGCCGGCCGCCGCACCCGCGCACGGTCCCACGGAGCCGCGCTCCCGGCGGGCCGGGCGGCGGCGCCACGTGCGCCGGTGGACTGGTGTGTAGCTCCACGCGTGGTCCTGCAAGCCGTACGGCGGTGGCCCCGCGGGGGTCGGGCGGCGCGTCTGGCGGACGCGGCGCGGCCGTACGGTCGTCAGAAGCAACGAACCGCGGCCCCGCCCGGTCACGGTCCTTTGGACGTGCAGACGAGTGAAACCGGACAGCCCGGTAGAATCGGTGTCCAGACACCCCACACCCGTCCGCTGCCGCAGCCCCCGCCGGGGAGGCGGCTCCGCGCGACACCTCGATACCGCTGCCGGAAGGCCGTCTGTGTCCTCTGCAATTCCCGTCCAGTCCGCGCCGGACAACGACACCGTCCTGGTGGTCGACTTCGGCGCCCAGTACGCCCAGCTCATCGCCCGTCGGGTGCGTGAGGCGCGGGTCTACAGCGAGATCGTGCCGAGCAGCATGCCGGTCGCCGAGATGCTCGCCAAGAACCCGAAGGCGATCATCCTCTCCGGCGGCCCGTCGTCGGTCTACGAAGAGGGCGCGCCGCAGCTCGACCGTGCGATCTTCGAGGCCGGTGTCCCGGTCTTCGGCATGTGCTACGGCTTCCAGCTGATGGCCAAGACCCTCGGCGGCACGGTGGACAACACCGGTGCCCGCGAGTACGGCCGTACCCCCCTGGTCGTCTCCCGCACCGGCTCCACCCTGTTCGAGGGTGTCCCCGCGCAGCACTCGGTGTGGATGTCGCACGGCGACGCCTGCTCCGCCGCGCCGGAGGGCTTCACCGTCACCGCCTCCACCGACGTGGTCCCGGTCGCGGCCTTCGAGAACGACGAGGCCCGCCTCTACGGCGTCCAGTACCACCCCGAGGTGCTGCACTCCGACCACGGCCAGCAGATCCTGGAGCACTTCCTCTACCGCGGCGCCGGCATCGCCCCGACCTGGACCACCGGCAGCGTGGTCGAGGAGCAGATCGCCCTGATCCGCGAGCAGGTCGGCACCAAGCGCGCGATCTGCGGCCTGTCCGGCGGCGTGGACTCCGCGGTCGCGGCCGCCCTGGTCAACAAGGCCATCGGCGACCGGCTGACCTGCGTGTACGTCGACCACGGCCTGATGCGCAAGGGCGAGACCGAGCAGGTCGAGAAGGACTTCGTGGCCGCCACCGGCGTGCAGCTGAAGGTCGTCGACGCCGCCGACCGCTTCCTGGACGCGCTGAAGGGGGTCACCGACCCCGAGGAGAAGCGCAAGATCATCGGCCGCGAGTTCATCCGGGTCTTCGAGCAGGCCCAGGCCGAGATCATCGCCGAGGCCGGCGAGCACGGCGAGTCGGTCGACTTCCTGGTCCAGGGCACCCTGTACCCGGACGTCGTGGAGTCGGGCGGCGGCACCGGCACCGCCAACATCAAGTCCCACCACAACGTCGGCGGCCTGCCCGAGGACCTGCAGTTCCAGCTGGTCGAGCCGCTGCGCAAGCTGTTCAAGGACGAGGTCCGGATGGTCGGCCAGGAGCTCGGCCTGCCGGAGGAGATCGTCCAGCGCCAGCCGTTCCCCGGCCCGGGCCTGGGCATCCGGATCGTCGGCGAGGTCACCAAGGAGCGCCTGGACCTGCTCCGCGAGGCCGACGCGATCGCCCGCGAGGAGCTGACCGCGGCCGGCCTGGACCGCGAGATCTGGCAGTGCCCGGTCGTGCTGCTCGCCGACGTGCGCAGCGTGGGCGTGCAGGGCGACGGCCGCACCTACGGTCACCCGATCGTGCTGCGTCCGGTCTCCTCCGAGGACGCCATGACCGCCGACTGGTCGCGCCTGCCGTACGACGTGCTGGCCAAGATCTCCACCCGGATCACCAACGAGGTCCGCGACGTGAACCGCGTCGTCGTCGACGTCACCAGCAAGCCGCCGGGCACCATCGAGTGGGAGTAGGCACTCCCGCCGGTCCCTGACCGGAGCCTGAACGCCCGCGCCGTCGTTCCCGTACTGGAGGGAGCGGCGGCGCGGGCGTTCGTGGTGCGGGTGTGCCGACCGCCGGGTGGGACCTCCCACCGAAAGACATCAGGAACGGGCAGAATGCGGACCGGACCTGTCAGGAAGTGGCAGGCCGAGAGGGAAGGTGTGCGGGATGTCGGAGGCCAGCAACGCGGTGCCGGCCGGCGGGGGAGCGCCCGGCCGGGCCGAACGGGCGGTGCAGCGACGGTCGATCGCGTCCAGGTACGCGCTGCTCCCGCTGCGGCTCTTCCTCGGCGTCACCTTCGTCTACGCCGCCCTCGACAAGCTCTCGGACGCGCACTTCCTGGCCGGGGCCGGCGACCCGGCCTCCTTCGTCTCGCAGACCCAGGCGGCCAAGGCCGGCGGCAGCCCGATCTCCTTCCTGCTCGGCCCCGCCCTCGACCACCCGACGCTGTTCGCGCTCGCCGTCGCCTTCGGCGAGCTGGCGGTCGGCCTCGGCACCCTGCTCGGCCTCTGGGGCCGGGTCGCCGCGCTCGGCGGCGCCCTCCTCAACCTCAGCCTCTGGCTCACCGTCAGCTGGAGCGTCGCGCCGTACTACCTCGGCAACGACCTCGCCTACCTGATGGCCTGGATCCCGCTGGTGCTGGCCGGCACCCCGTACCTGTCGGTGGACGGCTACCTCGCCCGCCGGGCCGGGCGGGACCGCGAGCGCGGGCTCGGCGAGGACCAGGTCAAGCGCCGGGCGCTGGTGGACGGCGGGATCGCGGCCGTCGCGATCGGCGGCGCGGGGCTGCTCACCGGCTCGCTGACCCGTACCTTCGGCCGGGGCAAGCAGGCCGCGCCCAAGCAGTCGGCCGCCCCGGTCTCCGCCGCCCCGGCGCAGGCCCCCACGGTGCCCGCCGCGAGCGTGCCGGTCGGCGGATCGGCCCAGGTCAAGGACCCGGCCACCGGGGACGCCGTCTACATCGTGCAGCCCAAGGCCGGCCAGTACTGCGGCCTCTCCTCGGTGTGCACCCACTCCGGCTGCGCGGTGGACGCCCCCAAGAACGGCCAGCTGTACTGCCCCTGCCACGGCTCCCGGTTCGACGCCGCCACCGGCGCGGTGGTCAACGGGCCGGCGGTCAAGCCGCTGCCGAAGTACGCCGTCACCAAGGACGGGGACAAGCTGACCCTGGGCCCGCAGCAGAGCTGAGGCCAGGGGGCTTCCGGGGGCTACTCCTCGTCGACGCCGTAGTCCTCGCGGTCCGGGCGGCCGCGTCGGGCCACCGCCGCGACCGCGCCGGCCAGGCCGCCGGCGCCGAGCACGATGAAGGTGACCGGGATGACGATCCGTCCGTTCACCGACTGGTCGTTGAGCGCCGCGACGAGGTAGAGCAGGGCGAGCACGGTGAACAGTGCGCCCGCGATCAGCGAGAACAGGTCGAGCCGGTGCTTCCTCACTGCTGGACCACCTTGATGTTGCCGAGCCCGATGCCGAGTTCGAGGGTGAGCGTGCCCTTGGCGGCCTGGCCGTCGGCCGGGCCGATCAGATAGGTGTGGCGGCCGGTGCTGTTGCTGCGGTCGCCGGGGACGTCGATGTCGCCGAGGCCGACCCGTGCGGTCAGGTCCACCGTCACGTCGGCCGGCACGATGACGGTCATCTCGCCCGCGCCGAGGTCGACCTTGGTGGCGAGGGTGCCCCCGGCCGGGTCGAGCCGAGCCAGGTCGAGCTTGATGTCGCCGGCGCCGAGGTTGTAGCGGTCGTGCAGGTCGGCGGCCGTGGTGACGGTCCAGTCGCGCTCACCGACGGCGTTCCGCATGGCGTCCGGCGAGTGGCCGACGAAGGCCAGCGCCAGCGAGAGCAGCAGGCCGGTCACCACGAGCCTGCGGGCCCGGCCGAACTTCGCGCCCACCAGCAGGGTCAGACCGATCACCAGCAGGGCGGTGGCCAGCACCGTCGCGCCCGCCACGGTGGGGTTGCCGTGGTGGCCGGACTGCACGGCCCAGACCGCGGAGGCCGCGCCGATCGCCAGCAGGAAGCCGAAGAAGCCGAGCGCCGAGCGCTCCCGGGGGCGGCGCACCGCGGCGGGCTCGGGGCGGCGCTTCGCGCGCTCCTTGCGCAGCGGGTCGCCCTCGGGCAGGTCGGTGCGCTGCCACCACGGCTGGGCCGGGCCGCCCACCGGCGGCACCGGGGTGCCGAGCGGAGGGGTGGGAGTCGCGGAGCCCGCGCCGTACGGGTTGCGCTCGGGGTGGCGCGGATCCCACAGGTAGCCGCTCGCGCCGGGGGCCGTCCCGGCGGCCGGCTGCGCGGGGTGCTCGGCGGCGGCCGTCTCGCCCCGGGCCGGCCGCGGCCAGGCGTAGCCCCCGGACTCGGGGAAGTGACGGTCGTACGGGCCGCCGTGCCGGCGTCCGCGGCCCCGGCCGCGGCGCCGCTCCGGGTCGTAACGCACCGCCAGGAAGACCAGGGCGGCGAGCAGCAGCAGCGGGAACATCTGGTCGCCGTTGCCCATCGAGGAGAAGAACACCCCGGTGCCGATCACGGTCAGCAGCACCGCGCCGATCGACTGGCCGTCCACCCGGCCGGTGAGCACCCGCTGCAGCTCGGTGCGCCCGCCGCGGCCCTTGGACTCGTCGTCGGTCGGGACGATCAGCCAGGCCAGGCCGTACAGGAACAGGCCGAGGCCGCCGGAGAGGCAGAGCACCACGGTGACCACCCGGAAGACCACCGGGTCGATGTCCAGGTGCCGGCCGAGGCCGCCGCAGACGCCGGCCACCACGCGGTGGTGCTCGGCCCTGGTCAGTGGCGGGCGTTCCGGCTCCGGCGGGGCGGCGGGCCCGGCCTCCTCGATGCGCTGGTCCTCGGTCATGGGCACCATCCTTCCGGCAGGTGCCGGTCCGGCCCAACCGGGAGCACCCCTGCCCGTACCCTGAGTTGTCCCTGATACGGGCAAGGGACACACCCTGATGCGCCCGCAGGGGCGCGCGTGGAACCATCGGTGGCGTGGCAGCCCCCGGTACCGATCCCCGAACCATCGCCCCCGACGCCGCGCAGTCGGCCGGCGCCGACCCCGGCGCGCCCGACGGCGGCAAGCCGCCCTATCGCCGGCTCTACCGCAGCCCGCAGGGGCGGATGCTCGGCGGCGTCGCGCACGGCCTGGCGGTGCACCTCGGGCTGCCGGTGCTGTGGGTGCGGCTCGCCTTCGTCCTGCTGTTCTTCGCGCAGGGGATCGGCGCGCTGCTGTACGCCGCGTTCTGGTTCGTGGTGCCGATCGGCATCGGCGAGCCCTCGGCGCGCGGCGGCGCCCAGTGGATGTACGTCAACGGCGTGTTCGTCCCGGCCGCGCCCGGGCTGCAGGGCGGCCTGCTGAGCAAGGCCCCCGCCGGCGGCTGGCTCGGCCGACTGCGCCGGCTGCTCCAGCACACCCTGCAGGGCGAGCCGACGACGGCGCCCGCCGAGGGGACGGAGGCGGTGCCGGCCGCCAAGGGCGGGCAGGGCGGCCTCGGCCAGCTCGCCGCGCTCGTCATGGTCGTGATCGGCCTGATCGCCCTGCTCAACGTGCTCGGCTGGCAGACCGCCAAGCCGTACACCTGGCCGCTGCTGGCCATCGGCGTCGGCGTCGCGCTGGTCTGGCGGCAGGCCGACGACTCGCGCTGGCAGCGCTGGTTCGGCATCGAGGAGGGCGAGAAGCGGCGCGGCGCCTACACCCGGGTCGGCGCCGGTGTGCTGCTCGCGGTGGTCGGCACCATCGCGCTGCTCGCCATGCAGGGCAGCGGCTCCACGATCGGCTCGGTCGTCGAGGCCTCGCTCGCGGTGCTCGCCGGGGTGCTGGTGCTGCTCGGCCCGTACGGACTGAGGCTCTGGCAGGACCTGGGCGCCGAGCGCACCGCCCGCATCCGCGCCCAGGAGCGGGCCGAGATCGCCGCCCACATCCATGACTCCGTGCTGCACACCCTGACCCTGATCCAGCGCCGGGCCGAGGACCCCAAGGAGGTGCTGCGGCTGGCCCGCTCGCAGGAGCGCGAGCTGCGGCTCTGGCTGTACCGCCCGGAGGCCGCCGCCGAGGCCGCGCCGGACACCATGGCGGAGACCCTGCGCGCCGCCGTCGCGGAGGTCGAGGACCGGCACGGCGTCCAGGTCGAACTGGTCATCGTCGGCGACTGCCCGATGGACGAGAAGATCGCGGCACAGATGCAGGCCGCGAGGGAGGCGACCGTCAACGCGGCCAAGTACGGTGGCGGGGGACCGGTCCAGGTCTACGCCGAGGTGGAGGGGAGGACGGTGTCGGTGTTCGTCCGCGACCACGGGCCCGGCTTCGACCCGGACACGGTGCCGGAGGACCGGATGGGCGTACGGGAGTCGATCATCGGCCGGATGAAGCGCAACGGCGGCACCGCTCGGGTGCGGCCGGCGGCGGGCGGCGGTACCGAGGTCGAGCTGGAGATGGAGAGAACTGATGACTGAGGCAGCGCCGGAGCGTACTGCGCGGGTCGTGCTGGTGGACGACCACCGGATGTTCCGGACGGGGGTACGGGCCGAGATCGGCCGCACCGAGGTGACCGGCATCGACGTGGTCGGCGAGGCCGACGACGTCGACTCGGCGGTCCGGGTCGTCGCCGAGACCAGGCCGGACGTGGTGCTCCTCGACGTCCATCTGCCCGGCGGCGGCGGCGTCGAGGTGCTGCGCCGCTCGGCCGGGCTGATGGGCGAGCAGGGAGGGGTGAAGTTCCTGGCGCTGTCGGTGTCGGACGCCGCCGAGGACGTCATCGGCGTCATCCGCGGCGGCGCCCGCGGCTACGTCACCAAGACCATCACCGGCACCGACCTGGTGAACGCGGTCTTCCGCATCGCCGACGGCGACGCGGTCTTCTCGCCCCGGCTGGCCGGCTTCGTCCTCGACGCCTTCGCCGCCACCGACACCCCACCGGTCGACGAGGACCTGGACCGCCTCACCCAGCGCGAGCGCGAGGTCCTGCGCCTGATCGCCCGCGGCTACGCCTACAAGGAGATCGCCAAGCAGCTCTTCATTTCGGTGAAGACCGTCGAGAGCCACGTCTCCGCCGTCCTGCGCAAGCTCCAGCTCAGCAACCGCCACGAGCTCACCCGCTGGGCCACCGCCCGCCGCCTGGTCTGAGCCCCGCGGCGTCCGGGCGTGTCCTGGTATCGCACCGCCCGGTCCGGGTTCTCCGGGCCGGGCGGGGTTGTCGGTGGGTGGCCATAGACTCGTCATTGCCATGAGTAGCCTCTTTGACGACCTCCCGCTCCCCGGTTTCGAGGCACCCGCCGCCGGGTCGAAGCAGCCCGCCGTGCCCGTCGACGCCGTCGACGAGGAGCCCCCGCCGTACGAGGACGACCTCCCGTACGACGCGTACGAGGAGGCGATTCCGGAGGGGCTGTTCCACACCGCGGCTTTCGATCAGCCGGGGGGCGCCGCCGAGGCGGAGCGGGACGCCTGGTACCGCAACGGCGCCGCCCGGACGGTGATCGACCCGGCGCAGCTGCTGGAGGGGATGAACGACCCGCAGCGCGAGGCGGTGCTGCACGCGGGCTCGCCGCTGCTGATCGTGGCCGGCGCCGGCTCGGGCAAGACCCGGGTGCTGACCCACCGGATCGCGTACCTGCTGGGCGCCCGCGGGGTGCAGCCGGGGGAGATCCTGGCGATCACCTTCACCAACAAGGCGGCCGGCGAGATGCGCGAGCGCGTCGAGTCGCTGGTCGGCCCGCGCGCCCGGGCCATGTGGGTGTCCACCTTCCACAGCGCCTGCGTGCGGATCCTGCGCCGCGAGTCCAAGCAGCTGGGCTTCACCTCCAGCTTCTCGATCTACGACTCCGCCGACTCGCAGCGGCTGATGTCGCTGGTCTGCCGGGACCTCGACCTGGACCCGAAGCAGTTCCCGCCGAAGTCCTTCATGGCGAAGATCAGCAACCTCAAGAACGAGCTGATCGACGAGGAGACCTTCGCCGACCAGGCCGCCAACCCGATGGAGAAGAAGCTCGCCGAGGCGTACGCGCTGTACCAGCGGCGGCTGCGCGAGGCCAACGCGCTGGACTTCGACGACATCATCATGACGACGGTGAACCTGCTGCAGGCCTTCCCCGACGTCGCCGAGCACTACCGGCGCCGGTTCCGGCACATCCTGGTCGACGAGTACCAGGACACCAACCACGCCCAGTACATGCTGGTCCGCGAGCTCAGCGGCGGGTCCGTCGCCGCCGCGCCCAAGCGCACCGCGGACGGGGACTTCGTGAACCCGGCCGCCGCGCACCTCGCCGAGGTGCCGCCGGCCGAGCTGTGCGTGGTCGGTGACGCGGACCAGTCGATCTACGCCTTCCGCGGCGCGACGATCCGCAACATCCTCCAGTTCGAGGAGGACTACCCGAACGCGACCACGATCCTGCTGGAGCAGAACTACCGCTCCACCCAGACGATCCTGAGCGCCGCCAACGCCGTCATCGAGCGCAACGCCAACCGCCGCGAGAAGAAGCTCTGGACGGCGGGGGACCACGGCGAGAAGGTCGTCGGCTACGTCGCGGACGACGAGCACGGCGAGGCGCAGTTCATCGCCGACGAGATCGACCGGCTCACCGACAAGGGCGAGGCCAAGCCCGGCGACGTCGCGATCTTCTACCGGACGAACGCCCAGTCCCGCGTGTTCGAGGAGGTGTTCATCCGGGTCGGCCTGCCGTACAAGGTGGTCGGCGGGGTGCGCTTCTACGAGCGCAAGGAGGTCCGGGACGTCCTGGCGTACCTGCGGGTGCTCTCCAACCCGGAGGACACCGTGCCGCTGCGCCGGATCCTCAACGTGCCCAAGCGCGGCATCGGCGAGCGGGCCGAGGCGATGATCGACGCGCTGGCCGCGCGGGAGCGGATCTCCTTCGCCCAGGCGCTGGTGCGGGTGGACGAGGCGTACGGGATGGCCGCGCGCTCGGCCAACGCCGTGAAGAAGTTCAACACCCTGATGGCCGGGCTGCGCCAGGTGGTCGAGTCGGGCGCGGGCCCGGCGGCCGTGCTGGAGGCCGTCCTGGAGGAGACCGGCTACCTGGCCGAGCTCCAGGCCTCCACCGACCCGCAGGACGAGACCCGGGTGGAGAACCTGCAGGAGCTCGCCTCCGTCGCCCTCGAATACGAGCAGGACCCGGGCGAGCGGCCGGACGCCGGGGAGGAGGGCACCCCGCCGGTCGGCTCGCTGGCCGACTTCCTGGAGCGGGTCGCGCTGGTCGCGGACTCGGACCAGATCCCGGACGAGGACGAGGAGGGGCAGGGCGTCATCACGATGATGACCCTGCACACCGCCAAGGGCCTGGAGTTCCCGGTGGTCTTCCTGACCGGCATGGAGGACGGGATCTTCCCGCACATGCGGGCGCTCAACCAGGTCAAGGAGCTGGAGGAGGAGCGCCGGCTCGCGTACGTCGGGCTCACCCGGGCCCGCGAGCGGCTGTACCTGACCCGCTCGGTACTGCGCAGCGCCTGGGGGCAGCCGGCGTACAACCCGGCCTCGCGGTTCCTGGAGGAGATCCCGGAGACGCTGGTGGAGTGGAAGCGCACGGGGGCGGCGCAGGCGCCGGTCCAGCGCGGCTACTCCTCGGGCTCCTCGTGGGGCAAGTCCTCCTCCGGGGGCGGGAGTTCGCGGTCCTCGTCGTCCGCCGCCGCCCCGAAGGCGGGCTGGGGGCAGTCCGCGCGGCGCGGCGGCAGGGTCGTGGAGCGCGAGGCCGTCTCGCTCGCGGTCGGCGACCGGGTCACCCACGACAGCTTCGGCCTGGGCACGGTGGTGGCCGTGACGGGCGTGGGCGACCGGGCGCAGGCCACCGTCGACTTCGGCGCGGACGGGCGCAAGCAGCTGCTGCTGCGCTACGCGCCCGTCGAGAAGCTGTAGTTCCGGCTCCGGACTCGCGGAAGCTGCGGTCGGTCCTAGGGCCTGCCCTAGCGCGGGTCCAGGCCGTTGGAGAGGAACCACGGCAGCGGGTCGACCGGCCCGCTGCCGTTGGCGGGCCGGATCTCGAAGTGCAGGTGCGGCCCGGTGCTGTTGCCGCTGCTGCCGACGAAGGCGATCACGTCGCCCTGCTTCACCGGCCCCTTGCGGACCTTGTACGCCCGCAGGTGGCAGTACCAGGCCTCGGTGCCGTCGGGCATCTTGAGTATCGACATGTAGCCGTAGAACGGGTTCCACTGGGTGCGGATCGTGCCGTCGGTGACGGCCATGACCTGGGTGCCGCCGTCCACCGGGAAGTCGATGCCGGTGTGGCGGTTGGCCCAGTGGGTGCCGGCCTCGCCGAACAGTTCGCCGAGGCCGTGCTGGGCGACCGGCATGACCACCTTGGGCTTGACCGGCTCGGGCGTCGGCTCGGCGGTGGGCTGCGCGGCCGGGGCATCGGTGGGCTGGGCGCCGGCCAGCGGCTGGCGGGCGTCGCCGCGCGAGGCCTGGGCCTGGCCGCCGGCCGTCGCCACCTGCTGGGCCGCCGCCCTGGCGGCCGTGTCGTCCGGGGCGGCGGCGGACTGCGGCGACACCCGTCCGGCGGCCTCGGCCCGCTGCTGGTCGGCCTCCCCCTGCACGGTGATCGCCGCCGCGGCGGCGACCCCGAGCGCGGCCACCGACGGCAGCGCGACCCGCAGCAGCGCCGTCCGGGTGGCGGCCTTGGCGGCGCCGCGGCGCTGGGCGCGGGACTGCTCACGGGCGGCGAGGCGCAGCTCCGCGCGGGTCGGACGGGCGGCTGCTTCGGGAGCCATCGGGGGCTGCCTCCTCGGTGGGCCTCGGGCGCGTCGTCGGGCGAGGGGAAGGGCGAGGGGAAAACTGCCGTGACTGTAGCCGCAAGGCGGACGCCCCGGAAAAACCGCCGGTTGTCAAGGGGTCGGCCGGGCGGTCTGTGCGCCGGTCGCGGGAAGGAACGGGTCTACCCGCCGGTAGCAAGGCCTGGAGCTGTGACTTTGCCCTCCTCTTGGGAGGCGGAACGGTCAAGCGGGCCGGGTGGCGCTAACCTCCCCTCAGGTTGGTTATTGACCGTTAACCGCGCCCGTGGCCCACAAGGCCTGGCCGGGTGGTGGACGACGACGTCCAGGAGGCAGTGATGAGTGTGTCGGGGCCGATCCGTGTGGTGGTCGCCAAGCCGGGGCTCGACGGTCACGACCGTGGCGCCAAGGTCATTGCGCGTGCCCTGCGCGACGCCGGTATGGAGGTCATCTACACCGGACTGCACCAGACGCCCGAGCAGGTCGTGGACACCGCGATCCAGGAGGACGCGGACGGCATCGGACTGTCGATCCTCTCCGGTGCCCACATGACGCTCTGCGCGCGGGTGCTGGAGCTGCTGAAGGAGCGCGACGCGGAGGACATCAAGGTCTTCTGCGGCGGGATCATCCCGGACGAGGACATCGCCGAGCTCAAGGCGATGGGCGTCGCGGACATCTTCACCCCGGGCACGCCGACCCGGGACGTGGTCGCCTGGGTCGAGGCCAACCTCCGGGCGAGCTGACTTTCGGGCGAGCCGACTTTCGGTACGGCGGCGCGGGCCGGTCCCTCGGGGGCCGGCCCGCTCCGCCGCATCCGGTGGCATCCCGCAGTGCCGTCAGCCTGTCAGCCCGTCGGCTCCGCCAGCTCCGCGAGCATCGCGGCCCGGAAGCGCAGGGTGCCGGCGAGCCGCCCGAAGGTCTCCGCCCAGGCGGAGTCCGGGGCGGCCTCGGCGGCCAGCTCCGCCACCGCGGCGGCCGTCTCCGGGGCGAGCGCGCGTTCCGTCATCCCGAGCACCCCGCTGTGGCTCCACGGGTACGCGCCGGAGGCGGCGGCCCGGGCCAGCGCCGTCACCACGGCGGTGGACAGCGGCGGAGTCCACGGGGTGGTGCAGGCGCCGAGCAGCTGGAAGGCCTCGCCCAGCCCGTGCACCTCGATGAAGGCGGCCGTCCAGGCGGCCCGTTCCTCGGGCGGGAGGACGGCCAGCAGCTTGGCCGGGGCGCCGGTGGCGCGCGGGGCGCGGGCCCGGCCGGCGCCGCGGGTGGGCGGCACCGGGGCCGGGCCGAGCAGCGCCCGCGCCCAGTCGGCGTCGTGCTGGCGGACGGCGGCGCGGGCCCAGGCCTCCCGCAGGTCGTCGGCCCAGCTGCTGCTGGTCTCGTCGATGCTGTCGCCGACCCGCAGGGAGAGCAGCTCCTCGGGGGTCAGCCCGGTGCTCTCCGGCCAGAGCGAGAGCGGCGCGGCGGCCACCAGCTCGCCGAACCACCAGGCCCGTTCGCCGCGCCCGGTGGGTGACTTGGGGGCGATCCCGTCGCGCTGCATGGCGGCGTCGCACTCGGTGGGCGGGGTGACCAGCAGGTGTGTGCCCGCCTCGGCGAGGCGGACGGCGGCCTGCGCCCGCTCGGCCATCCGGCGGGCCAGCGCGGAGCCGGGCAGGGTGGAGAGCAGTTCGGCGGCGGTGGCGCGGACGTTCTTGCTGCGGTCGCCGAGGGCGGCCTCCAGGAACGGCTCGTCGGCGGGGGAGAGGCCGTCCTGGAGGGCGTCCAGGAAGAGCAGGCGGTCCTCGGCGCGCTCGGTGGACCAGGTGCTCCGCAGCAGCTCCAGGCCGGCGGCCGGGTCACTGCGGCGCAGCAGGGTGAGGTGGGTGACGCGCTCGGCGAACAGGCCCTCGTGCCACAGGTGGTGGTCGGTGGGGGCGTCCGGCCGCTGCGCCGCCTCCTGGGTGGTGGTGCGCAGGACGAACCGCCAGTCGGGGTTCTGCTCGGCCAGCCAGCGGCCCAGCGGACCGGCCAACGCCACGGCGTCGCTGCGCAGTTCGCTGCGGGCGCGGGCCGCGTCGAGCAGGCCGGGTATCAGTGCGGCGGGCGGCCGCAGGCCCCGGGCGCGGGCGGTGGCGAGCCACTGCGGCAGCAGCTCGGCCAGGTTGGCCAGGGTGCCGCCGCCGCTGCCGCCGGCCCGGCCGGCCAGCAGGACGGCCAGTCGGCGGGTGGCCGGCTCGGGCAGCTCCGGGCGGGTGTCCTCGGGCGCGGCCGGGCCGGGCGGTCCGGCGGCCGGTACGGGCAGCGCGCCGGCCCGACGGCGGACGGTGGCGAGGGCGGCCAGCTCCAGCAGCGCGGTGGCCGGGTCGGTGCGGTCCACGGCCTCGGCGAACGGCAGGGCGGTGGCCGGGAGCGGGCGGCGCTCGGTGCCGAGCAGGGCGCTGGTCTGCAGGGGCTCCCACGGATCCTGGGTGGTCGTCATTCTCGGTGCTCCTAAGCAGTGGTGAGGCCGACCGGTCGGTGGCCCTCGGGCCAGGCGGTGACCGGGGCGAAGCCCTGGTGGCCGTACTCGCCGAAGACCGTCAGCGGGCGCCCGGTGGAGACGGCGGCCAGCCGCCACAGCGCCGCCTCCGGGACGGTCGAGGTGCGGATCGGCACGGTGTGGTGGCCGTCCGTCAGGTACCAGCCGTCCGGGGTGCGGACCGGGACGACGTCGGCGAGGACGGCGGGCCAGCTCTCCAGCCACGGGTCGTCGGCGACGGCGGTGCCGTAAGCGGCCACGGCCTCGGCGACGGTGAGCCCGGCGGGCGGGGCGGCCGGCCCGGCCTCGGGGGCGCCGTAGCGGTCGCCGAGCTGGGCGCGCAGCGGTCGGGCGCCGGGGTGGTAGGCGAGTTCGGCCTCCAGCAGGTGGCCGGTGGGCAGGGCGATGTCGGGGGCCTGGCCGGGGCGGCCGAAGGCGAGCAGCAGGGCCGGGCGGCCGGTCTTGGCTCCGCGCAGCCAGACCCGGCGGGTGGTGAGCCGGTCGTCCGCCGTGTCGCGGCTGCCGAGCACCAGCCAGCGGTCGCGCACGGTCGGGCCGGCCAGCACCTCGGCGGAGTCCTGGGTGTAGCCGATCCGGGTGCGGACGGTCGCGGCCAGTTCGGGCGGCAGCTCGTCGACCCGGGTGGCGGCGGTGGCGAGCAGGTGGAGCATCGCGTACTCCTCCAGCAGCCGCTCCTGCGGCGTGGTATCCAACTCCCTCACCCGAGTGGCCAGTCCGGGAGCCTGTGCGTCGACCATCCGGGCGGCGACCTCCTCCCAGGGGCCGGCAGTGGACTGGTCGGCCAGGCCGTGCCGGATCCGGTCGGCGAGGCGCAGCCGCAGTTCGGCGGCGCCGGCCGCGACCCGGGCGCCGCGCCGCTCGGCCCGGCGGCGGGCGGCCTCCGGATCGGGCGGCGGGAGCGTCTTCCGCCTCTCGGTGCGCTCCTGGCGGCCCTTGAGCCAGTCGGCCGCCCAGTCGGCGGGTTCGGCGGCCGGGACGGCCTCCGGCGTGCCGCTCCACAGCAGGAGGAGCCCGAGCGCGTGCTTGCACGGGAACTTCCGGCTGGGGCAGCTGCACTGGTAGGCGGGCGTGGCGAGTTCGACCACGGTGCGGTACGGCGTACGGCCGCTGCCCTCGCACTCGCCCCACACCGCGGTGCCGTCGGTGCCGGTGCCGGACCACGGTGCGGGCGCGGAGAGCTTGCCCGCGGCCTTCTGCGATGAGGCGTCAGGTGCCAGGGACAGGACGTGTTCGGTGCTCCAGCGTTCCTCCATGCGACCGACCGTAGGCGGCGGCACTGACATCGGCTGACTGTCCGTCCGGCGGCCGGCGGCCGATGTCAGTGGCTCGGTGCAGGGTGGTTCCCACAGGCCGGGACGCCGACCTGGCTCCCCCCGATCACCCTGCCGCCAGGGCACCCGTGCCCCCGGCGGCCGACCCGAAGGAGCCCCCATGACCGACGTTCTGCGGCAGCACGCCGAGGACGCCTTCGCCGGTGAACTGGCCGCGCTGGCCGCGCAGGACGACCGTCCGCGCCCGGAGCGCTGGAAGCTCTCGCCGTGGGCCGTGGCGACGTACCTGCTCGGCGGCGAACTGGCCGACGGCACCCGGATCACCCCCAAGTACATCGGCCCCCGCCGGGTGGTCGAGGTCGCCGTGACGACCCTGGCGACGGACCGTGCGCTGCTGCTGCTCGGGGTGCCCGGCACCGCGAAGACCTGGGTGTCCGAGCACCTGGCGGCCGCGATCAGCGGCGACTCGACGATGCTGGTGCAGGGCACCGCCGGAACGCCCGAGGAGGCCGTCCGGTACGGCTGGAACTACGCCCAGCTGCTCACCAACGGCCCCAGCCGGGACGCCCTGGTGCCCTCGCCGCTGATGCGGGCGATGGCCGACGGCAAGATCGCCCGGGTGGAGGAGCTGACCCGCATCCCGGCCGACGTGCAGGACAGTCTGATCACCATCCTGTCCGAGAAGACGCTCCCGGTACCGGAGTTGGGCTCCGAGACGCAGGCCGTGCGCGGCTTCAACGTGATCGCCACCGCCAACGACCGCGACCGCGGCGTCAACGAGCTGTCCAGCGCGCTGCGCCGCCGCTTCAACACCGTGGTGCTGCCGCTGCCGGGCTCGCTGGAGGAGGAGGTCGAGATCGTCACCCGCCGGGTCGGCCAGCTCGGCCGCTCCCTGGAACTGCCCGAACTGCCGGGCGGCGCCGAGGAGATCAGGCGGGTGGTGACCGTCTTCCGCGAGCTGCGGGCCGGGATCACCACGGACGGCCGGACGAAGGTCAAGACCCCGAGCGGCACCCTGTCCACGGCCGAGGCGATCTCGGTGGTGACCAACGGCATGGCCCTGGCCACCCACTTCGGCGACGGCGTGCTGCGCGCCGGGGACGTCACGGCCGGCATCCTCGGCGCGGTCGTCCGTGACCCGGTGGCGGACCAGGCCGTCTGGCGCGAGTACGTCGAAGGGGTGGTGCGCGAGCGCGACGGCTGGAAGGACTTCTACCGGGCCGCCCGCGAGGTGACGGCATGACCGAGGCTGAGGTCGCCCTCCTCGGCATCCGCCACCACGGCCCCGGCTCGGCCCGGGCGGTGGCCGCCGCCCTGGCGCAGTGGAAGCCGGACGCAGTGCTGGTCGAGGGCCCGCCGGAGGCCGACGGCATCGTCCGTCTGGCCGCCGAGAAGGACCTGGTGCCGCCGGTCGCGCTGCTCGCCCACGCGGTGGACGACCCGGCGAAGGCCGCCTTCTGGCCGTACGCCGAGTTCTCCCCGGAGTGGGTGGCGATCCGCCACGCCGTGGAGCACGACCTGCCGGTCCGCTTCATCGACCTGCCCGCGGCCCACGGCTTCGCGGCCGTCCCCGGCGGGGACGCTCCCGACGGGACAACCGGCCCGGACGACGCCGACGCGCCGCCCGCCGACCCGCTGGCGCTGCTCGCCGAGGCGGCCGGGCACGACGACCCGGAGCGCTGGTGGGAGGACGTGGTCGAGCACCGCGCGCCCGGCACCGACGCGCTGGCGCCGTTCGCCGCCGTCGCCGACGCCATGGGCGCCCTGCGCGCCGAGGGCCTTGCCGAGTCCCGCCGGGACCTGCTGCGCGAGGCGTACATGCGCCAGCAGATCCGCGCCGCCCGCCGCGCCGGGCACCGCCGGATCGCCGTGGTCTGCGGGGCCTTCCACGTCCCCGCGCTGGAGCGGATGCCCACCGTCGCGCACGACCGGGCGCTGCTCGCCGGGCTGCCGAAGAAGGTGCGGACGGACATCACCTGGGTGCCGTGGACGCACCGCCGGCTCGCCCAGTCCACCGGGTACGGCGCGGGCGTGCAGTCGCCCGGCTGGTACCACCACCTGTTCACCACCGACGGCGATCCGGTGCCGCGCTGGCTCACCCGGGCGGCCGACCTCCTGCGGGCCGAGGACCACCCGGTCTCCTCCGCGCACGTCATCGAGGCGGTCCGGCTCGCCGAGGCCCTGGCCGTCCTGCGCGGCCGCCCGCTCGCCGGGCTGACCGAGACCCTGGACGCCGTCCGCGCGGTGCTCTGCGAGGGTTCCGACGTCGCCCTGGAGCTCGTCCGGGACCGCCTGGTGGTCGGCGACGAGCTGGGCGAGGTCCCGGACGCGGCGCCGGCCGTGCCGCTGCAGCGCGACCTCACCCGGCTGCAGCGCTCGCTGCGCCTCAAGCCCGAGGCCGCACCGAAGGACGTCGACCTGGACCTGCGCAAGGAGACCGACGCGGCCCGCTCCCGGCTGCTGCACCGGCTGCGGCTGCTGGGCGTGGACTGGGGCGTGCCGGTCCGCTCCTCGGTCAACTCGACCGGGACGTTCCGGGAGAGCTGGCGGCTGTGCTGGCAGCCGGAGTTCGCGGTGCGGATCGCCGAGGCCGCCCAGTGGGGCACCACGGTCGAGGAGGCGGCCGGCGGCAAGGCGGTCGGTGCCGCCCGCGCCGCCGTCGAACTCGCCGAGCTGACCGGCCTGGTGGAGACCTGCCTGCTGGCCGGGCTGTCCGACGCGCTGCCCGCCGTGATGCGGGTGCTCGCCGACTGCGCGGCCCTGGACACCGACGTCGCGCACCTGGCCGGCGCGCTGCCCGCGCTGGTCCGCGCGCTGCGCTACGGCGACGTGCGCGGCACCGACCACGGCGCGCTCGCCGAGGCGGCGGCGGGCCTGGCCGAGCGGGTCTGCGTCGGACTGCCGCCCGCCTGCGTCGGGCTGGACGCCGAGAGCGCGGCGGCGATGCGCGGCCGCCTGGACGAGGTGCACGGCGCGATCGGCCTGCTGACCGCCGCTGGCACGGCCGAACCCGGGACGGCTGCCGGGACCACTGAACCGACGCCTGCCGAACCCGCAGAACCCGCACCGGCTGACGCCGGTCTGGCCGGGCGCTGGGCCGCCGCCCTGCGCTCGCTGGCCCTGCGCGAGCCGTCCGGCGGACCGGCCACCGGCGCCCCCGGCCTGCTCCGCGGCCGGGCCGTCCGCCTGCTGCTGGACGACGGCCGGCTCGACTCCGAGGAGGCCGGCCGCCGGCTGCGACTGGTCCTGTCCGTCGCCAACGCCCCGGCGGACGCGGCCGGCTGGGTCGAGGGCTTCCTCACCGGCGGCGGCGCCCTGCTGCTGCACGACCCCCGACTGCTGGCCCTGCTCGACGAGTGGCTGACCGGGGTGAGCGGCGAGGTCTTCACCGACGTCCTGCCCCTGCTGCGCCGCACCTTCGCCGGGCTGGAGGCGGGCGTGCGCACCGGCATCGGCAGCCGGGTCGCGGCCGGCCCGCTCGACGCGCCCCCGGCGGAGCCCGCCCCGGCGGGCGAGCTGGACCGGGCCCGGGCCGACGCCGCCGCCCCCGTGGTGGCCCTGCTGCTCGGCGTCCGCCCGACGATCCCCAGACAGGCCACCGGCCGCAACACCTGACCCCGAACCGGCCGCAACACCTGCCCCCCGGGCGGACCCCTGCTCCCCGGGCGGACCCCTGTCCCCGGACCGACCCCTGCTCCCTGACCCCCTGAAGGAGGACGAGATGGCAGCGCCCACGACCGACGAACGGCTGCGCCGCTGGCGCCTGGTGCTCGGCGGCGAGGCCGACGGCACCGGCTGCACCCTGCGCGGCCGGGACGCCGCGATGGACGGCGCCCTCGCCGCGCTCTACCGGGGCGCGCCCGAGGAGGGCGCCCGGGCCTCCCGCGGCGGCCGGCGCAGCGCCGGGCTGGGCGGCTCGGCCCCGCAGGTGGCCCGCTGGCTGGGCGACATCCGCGAGTACTTCCCGTCCACGGTCGTCCAGCTGATGCAGCAGGACGCGATCGCCCGGCTCGGCCTGGACCGGCTGCTGCTGGAGCCGGAGATGCTGGAGGCCGTCGAACCGGACGTCCACCTGGTCGGCACCCTGCTCTCGCTCAAGCACGCGCTGCCCGAGACCACCCGGGAGACCGCCCGCGCCGTGGTCGGCAAGGTCGTCGCCGACCTGGAGCGCCGGCTCGCCGACAAGACCCGGGCCACCCTCGGCGGCGCCCTCGACCGCAGCGCCAAGGTCAACCGGCCCCGGCACCGCGACATCGACTGGGACCGGACGATCCGGGCCAACCTGAGGAACTACCTGCCCGAGCACGGCACGGTCGTCCCCGAGCGGCTGGTCGGCTACGCCCGCGCCCAGCGGGCCGTGAAGAAGGACGTCATCCTCTGCATCGACCAGTCCGGTTCGATGGCGCCCTCGGTCGTGCACTCGGCGGTCTTCGGCGCGGTGCTCGCCTCGATGCGCAGCCTGGACACCCGGCTGGTCGTCTTCGACACCTCGGTGGTCGACCTCACCGAGCAGCTCACCGACCCGGTGGACGTCCTGTTCGCCACCCAGCTCGGCGGCGGCACCGACATCAACCGCGCGCTCGCCTACTGCCAGTCGAAGATCACCCGCCCGTCCGAGACCGTCGTGGTGCTGATCAGCGACCTGTACGAGGGCGGGATCCGGGACGGCATGCTCAGGCGGGTCGCCGCGATGAAGGCGGCGGGCGTCCAGTTCATCGCCCTGCTCGCGCTCTCCGACGAGGGTGCGCCCGCCTACGACCACGCGCACGCCGCCGCCCTGGCCGCCCTGGGCGCGCCGGCCTTCGCCTGCACCCCGGACGCCTTCCCCGGGATCATGGCGGCGGCCATCGAGAAGCGTCCGATCCCGCAGCACCTGGTCAAGGGGGCGGAGCAGGGGGTGTGACGGTCTCACCCGGAAGGCTCAATTCACCCGATCGGCGGATCGGACGTTCGCCCCGAGGCCACGGGCATTCTGTGACGGTTCTCACCCCGGACGGGCAGGCCCCGGGCGGAACAGGCCCGTCCCACGGGGATAACCTGCCAGACGGACGTGACGCGCGTGTTGATTGACGTGTGCGCCCGTGGCTGTGTGGGCCGCAAGGCCGTACCTCTGCGTACCCGCACCGCCCCGACGACCCGCAGCGAAGATCCTGCCGTGGCACGCTCGTAGAGACACAATCCGCGACCACGAACAAGGACAAACACGTGGACCTGTTCGAGTACCAGGCGAGGGACCTCTTCGCCAAGCACGGTGTGCCCGTGCTTGACGGCGATGTCATCGAGACCGCCGCAGACGCTGCCGCCATCGCGGAGCGCTTCGGCGGCCGCGCCGTCGTCAAGGCTCAGGTGAAGGTGGGTGGCCGAGGCAAGGCCGGTGGCGTCAAGCTCGCCGCCGACCCGGCGGACGCCGTCGCCAAGGCCGAGCAGATCCTCGGCATGGACATCAAGGGCCACACCGTTCACAAGGTGATGCTGGCCCAGACCGCGGACATCAAGGACGAGTACTACGTCTCGTTCCTGCTGGACCGCACCAACCGCACCTTCCTGGCCATGGCCAGCGTCGAGGGCGGCGTGGAGATCGAGGTCGTCGCCGAGGAGAACCCCGACGCGCTCGCCAAGATCCCGGTCGACGCCAACGAGGGCTGCACCCCGGAGAAGGCCGCCGAGATCGTCGCCGCGGCGAAGTTCCCGGCCGAGGTCGCCGACCAGGTCGCCGAGGTCCTGCAGAAGCTGTGGACCGTCTTCATCAAGGAGGACGCCCTCCTCGTCGAGGTCAACCCGCTGATCAAGTCCGGTGACGGCAAGATCATCGCGCTCGACGGCAAGGTCTCCCTGGACGAGAACGCCGAGTTCCGCCAGCCCGAGCACGAGGCCCTGGAGGACAAGGCCGCGGCCAACCCGCTGGAGGCCGCCGCCAAGGCCAAGGGCCTGAACTACGTCAAGCTCGACGGCCAGGTCGGCATCATCGGCAACGGCGCGGGTCTCGTCATGAGCACCCTCGACGTGGTCGCCTACGCGGGCGAGAAGCACGGCGGCGTCAAGCCCGCCAACTTCCTCGACATCGGTGGCGGCGCCTCCGCCGAGGTCATGGCGAACGGCCTGGAGATCATCCTGGGCGACCCCGACGTCAAGTCGGTCTTCGTCAACGTCTTCGGCGGCATCACCGCGTGCGACGCGGTCGCCAACGGCATCGTGCAGGCCCTGGAGCTCCTGGCGAGCAAGGGCGAGAACGTCACCAAGCCGCTCGTCGTCCGCCTGGACGGCAACAACGCCGAGCTGGGTCGCAAGATCCTCGACGACGCCAACCACCCGCTGGTCCAGCGCGTGGACACCATGGACGGCGCCGCTGACCGCGCCGCCGAGCTGGCCAACAAGTAAGGAAGGGGACTTAACACCATGGCTATCTTCCTTACCAAGGACAGCAAGGTCATCGTCCAGGGCATGACCGGCGCCGAGGGCATGAAGCACACCCGCCGCATGCTCGCCTCCGGCACCCAGATCGTCGGCGGTGTCAACCCGCGCAAGGCCGGTACCACGGTCGACGTCGACGGCACCGAGATCCCGGTCTTCGGCTCTGTCGCCGAGGCGATGGAGAAGACCGGCGCCGACGTCTCCGTCCTCTTCGTGCCGCCGGCCTTCACCAAGGCCGCCGTCATCGAGGCCATCGACGCCGAGATCGGCCTGGCCGTCGTCATCACCGAGGGCGTCCCGGTGCACGACACCGCCGCCTTCTGGGCGTACGCCGGTTCGAAGGGCAACAAGACCCGGATCATCGGCCCGAACTGCCCCGGCCTGATCAGCCCCGGACAGTCGAACGCCGGCATCATCCCGGCCGACATCACCACCGCCGGCAAGATCGGTCTGGTCTCGAAGTCCGGCACCCTGACCTACCAGCTCATGTACGAGCTGCGCGACATCGGCTTCTCCTCGGCCGTGGGCATCGGCGGTGACCCGGTCATCGGCACCACCCACATCGACGCCCTCAAGGCCTTCCAGGAGGACGACGAGACCGAGATCATCGTGATGATCGGTGAGATCGGTGGCGACGCCGAGGAGCGTGCCGCGGCCTACATCGCCGAGCACGTCACCAAGCCGGTCGTCGGCTACGTCGCGGGCTTCACCGCCCCCGAGGGCAAGACCATGGGCCACGCCGGCGCCATCGTCTCCGGTTCCTCGGGCACCGCCCAGGCGAAGAAGGAGGCCCTGGAGGCCGCCGGTGTCAAGGTCGGCAAGACGCCGTCCGAGACCGCCCGCCTGGCCCGCGAGATCATCGCCGCCAAGGCCTGATCCCCGCACCGCGCGTGACGAGCGCCCCCGCCCTTCCCGGGCGGGGGCGCTCGCCGTTCCGACCGTGTCAGTCCGTTCCGACCGCGTCAGTCCGTTCCGACCGCGTCAGTGCCGTGGGCCCGTCGTGCACGGCAGCGGCGACCACAGCCGGCAGACCGTCGGCCCCTGCGGCGGCGGGGCCCCCGCACCCCGGGCCGCCGGCGGCAGCTCCCAGCGGGCGACCGCCTGCGCGTGCGGCTCCACCAGCACCGCCTCCAGACCCGGCGCCGGGCTGCACCACAGGCTGGTGATGCCGTTCGGCGCACCGCCCGGCGCCAGCGGTACGGCCGGCTCCTCTCCCTCGGCCGCGCGCAGGCACAGTGAGGGCGCCGGCGGGGCCGGCGGCCCGAACACCACCGCGGGCCGCACCCCCGCCAGGGTCGCCAGCGTCGCCCCGCCCACCGCCGCCGTCAGCAGCGCCGCCGCGCCCGTCCGGCTCGCCGTCCACAGCCGGTGCCGGGCCCGCAGCACCGGCACCGGCGACCGGTGCGGCTGCGGGCACCCGCGCACCGCCGCCCGGTGCAGCAGTCGGCTCAGCTCGTCCGCGAAGCCCGGCGCCGCCGGATCGGGCCCCACCAGGTCAGGCACCGACCGTGCCAGCGCCGCCCGGGCCGTCCACACCCGGCCCTCGGCGGCCGCCCGCGTCGACTCCACCTCCACCGCGATCGCCGCCGCCGGCAGCCCCAGCCCGTCGTGCAGCACCAGGGCCCGCCGCTGCGGCCGGGACAACCGCCGCAGGGCCTTCAGCAGCGCCCGGTCCCGGTCGGTCAGCCGGTCGTGGTCCGGCAGCACGGCCTGCGCCTCGTCGGCCGGCCGCACCCTGATCCGCCGGTGCGGCAGGGCCCAGGCGTGCGCCCGCCGCGGCCCGCCCCGGTGCCACGGCGACAGCGCCAACTCGCACGCCCGCACCCGCACCCACCCCTCCGGATCCCCCGACCGGGCCACCGCCCGCCAGCCCCGCCGGGCCTCCCCGAAGGCCCGCCGCACGCAGTGCACCGCCCGGTGTCGGCAGGCGGTCAGCAGGAACACCTGCTGTACCAGGCGGGTGTACGCCGACTCGTACAGCTCCTCGAAACTCCCCGCAGGGCGGCCGGCCGGGGCCGGAGGCACCGACTCCTGACGCTCGCGTGCGGCTGGTGCGGGCGGAGCCAGCTGCGCCATGGTGCCGTACCCTTCCGTCCCCGCGGGCTGCTGCCTCCCGCTGTCCGTCGTGGAATCCGGGGCCGCAGGCGCCGTGTCGCCACGCGCCTCCGCGCCCGCGGGCGTCGACTGCGCCCGCCCACCGCCGGAGGAGTGCTGCGACCCCTCGGCCATGGTGGCGGCCCGTTGCTCCGCAGCCACGTCGCCACGCTCCACCCCGCCCGCATGGCCCGCCTGCGGGCGTCCCCCACCGGGGGGAACCGCACCCTCGGGGGGCGTCGTACGGTCGGCAGCCGAGCGGCGCCGCTGCCTCCCCGTGGCCGGGGCGGGCTGCGGTGCGTCGTCCTGTTCGTCCGAGCCCGCCGCGGCGCTGTCCTGCGCCCGGCCGGTGTCGGTGCGCTCCGGCCGGGCCGCCGCGTGCCCGGGCGGGGGCGTGTGCGCCGTGTCCCCGCGCTCTCGGCGGGGCGGCCGCGCCGGCTGCTCCCCGTCCGCCCGGACGGACCCGCCGCCGGGGGCGGTGGCCGGCCGCCCGCCGACCGCGGCGGGCCCGAGGGAGGCCGGGGTGAGGCCGACGAAGTTCACCACCGTCGCGGTCGGCGGGTACGGCAGGGTGCCCGCGGCGAGGGTGACGGCCTCGGCCTCGGTGGGCACACCGAGCTTGCGCATGGCACGGCTGAGGTAGCTGCGGGCGGTGGCGGGGGTGATGCCGAGGACGGCAGCCGTGCGCGGGAGGTCGTGCCCGGCGGCGAGGTGGGCGAGGGTCTGGGCCTCACGGGGGGTCAGTTTCTGCAGCAGCTGGGCCGCGTCCCGATCAGGGCGTGCGGGGGAGTCGGCGGCGGGCGGTGTGGCCATCAGACGCTCCGGGCCGGGGCGCAGGCGGCTTGGGGGCAGGGTCTGAAAATGCGCATAAGCCAATAATCTGGGACACGGCGGCGGTTTGCCGCTTCACGGAGCATGGCGAGTCGCCTTGGCACCATGAGGCGCATGACGCAGTTGATGGGCCGTCCGATCCTGGAGGCGCCGGGGGAATTCGGCGGACGCCCCGCGCTGGCCGACCTGTTGGCGGGCGTACGGACGGCGCTGGTCGGCCTGGCGGTGGTCGGGGTGCCGGTGCTCGGGCTCTGGGTGATGACCCCGTACGCGGACGACGGTGCGGCCGCCGCCACCCGGTTGGCGGGGGTGCTCTGGCTGCTCGGGCACGGTGCACCGGTGCTACGCGGCGGCGCGGACGCCCCGCTGACGGTCACTCCGCTGCTGCTCGGCGCGCTGGCCGTGGTCCGGCTCCACCGGGCGGGCGCCGGGGTCGCGGCCCGGCGCGGGCTGCGTTCGCGCTGGGGCGGCCCGGTGGCGCTGTGGGCGGGCTACTGCGCGGTGGCCGTCGTGGTGGCACTGCACTGCGCGGGCGCCGGGCTGTTCCGCAGCCGGGTGCTGCTGGACGTGCTGGTGGTGGCACTGGTGGCGGCCCTGGCGACGGCCGCCGGAGTCCGCTCGGCGAAGCCCGCGGGCTCCGAGGAGGCCGCCGACTCCCCGCTGGACCGCCTCCCGCCGTCGTACCGGCCGGCCGGCGCTGCGCCGGTGGTGCGGGCCGCGGCGCTGACGGCCGGGGCGGGGCTGGTCGCGGCGGGCGGGCTGCTGGTAGTGGTGTCGGCGGTGTCCGACGCGCTGACCGGTGGTGGGCGCGGGATGACGCTGCTCGGGCGCGGGCCGGCCGCACTGCTGGGGCTGCTGCTGCTGGCGTTGGTGCTGCTGCCGAACGCGGTGCTGTGGGGCGCGGCGTACGCGCTGGGCCCCGGGTTCGTGGTGGGGGCGGGGACGGTGGTGTCGCCGGGCGGCGCCGTGCTCGGCCCGGTGCCGGAGTTCCCGCTGTTCGCCCTGCTGCCGGCCGACGGACCGGGCGGGTGGCGGCTGGCAGCGCTGGCGCTGCCGCTGCTGGCAGGCGTGGTGCCGGCGGTGCTGCTGGGCCGTGCGGCGGTGGGCCTGCGGCGCCCGCCCGGCGGACCCGGGGGAGCGGGCGGGGACGGGCCGGAGCCCTGGTCGCCCGCGGCGACGGCGGCGGCCGGCCTGGCGGCGGCGCTGTCGCTCGGGGCGGGGGCGGCCGTGCTGGGCTGGTTGTCGGGCGGGGCGCTGGCCGGCGGGCGGATGGCCTGGCTGGGGCCGGTGCCGTGGTGGACGGGCCTGGCGGCGGCGGGCTGGTTCGCGCTGGTGGCCGTGCCGGGCGCGCTGCTGGTCCGGCACCGCGGGCTCGCCCCGGCCGGGCAGCCGACGCGGCCGACGCTCGGTCCGGCGGACGGTCAGAGCGCGTACGCCCGGCTCGGGTGGCAGGCGCGCCGGAGCGCGCTGCGGCTGCGCGCCGGGACGTACGCCCTCGTGCTGCGGCTGTCCCGGCCGGTCCGCGCCGACGGAGGCCCGGACGCCGGCGACCCGGTGGACTGACGGAGGATCGACAAGGGCCGGCGGTTACTCGGTGTTCCCGGTGAAGTCCACGTACCACTGCGGCGCGTAGCGGTCGCAGTTCTCGGCGCCGACGGCGGTCAGCGAGTCCTGCACGCAGGTGACGTAGTCGCGGTAGTAGTACCCGAGGCCGATCACCGAGGTGGCGACCACGATGGTCATCGCGCCGGTCAGGATCCCGGCGAGCGCGGCCGGGGTGAGCGGGTTCGGCGCCGCGGCCCCGGGCACCGGACCGACCGGACCGACCGGACCGACCGGACCGACCGGACCGACCGGGCCGCTCTGGCCGGCGGGCGCGGCGGCGGCCGCGGCGGGCCGGGGGCTGCGCAGCGCGCCGATGCCCCAGACGATGCCGAGCACCCCGACGAGCAGCGCGATCCAGTGGAAGCCCGCGAAGAGGCAGACCAGCGCGAACGGCCCGGCCAGCGCGGCGTTGCGAGCGCGGCGGTGGGCCGGGTTGGCGGGGTCGAGCCGGGGCGGCTGCGGGGCCGGCGGCCGCTGGCCGGGCCGGCCGTCGCCCTGGCCGGAACCCCACGGCGGCGGCAGCTGCGGGCGCTCACCGCCCTGGCCGCCGGTGCCGTCCTGGCCCTCGCCGGTCCAGGGGCTGCGCGGCTGCCACGGCTGGTCCGGGGCATCCGCCGGCGGCGGAGCGAAGGGGTTGCGCTCGCCGGTGTCGTCGCCGCTGCTCATGGGTTCAGCCAATCCTTGTCGGTCGGGACTCGGTCGTCGCGGTCTCCCGCGCTCCCCAATGATCCCGCAGTCGTTCGTCGGCCCATCGGCGGCCTCTGCCCGGAGCCTGGCGGGACGTGTTCCGGGCGCCCGGTCGGGCCCGTGGGCTTGCGGGTGCGACTCCGGCTCCGGCGGCAACTCCGGTGCGGCGGGCCCGAGGAGATCCCCGTCTCAACTACGCGCGTAGCGCCACCGGGAGGGTTCGGAGGCCGTCCGACCAGCCGTTATCGTGGTGACGGTCAGCAGCTCACAGGTTCCCGGGGCCCGCGTCGCGGCGGGTTCTCCTGGTGTTCCCCCTCGCTCGACCTGCCGTTCGTAGTGGCCCCACCACCGGTGGACGTACCAGCGGACGGCGCCCGACCTACGGAGAATCGCGCAGTGGCCGCCGCCCCCGCCCAGCACTTCCCGCCCCGTACGCCCGGACCGGCCCGCCTGGTGGTGCTGGTCTCCGGTTCCGGCACCAACCTGCAGGCGCTGATCGAGGCCGTTGCGGACCCGGCGTACGGCGCCGAGATCCTCGCCGTGGGCGCCGACCGGGACGGGATCGCCGGTCTGGAGCGTGCCGAGGCGGCGGGCCTGCCGACCTTCGTGCACCGGGTGAAGGACCACCCGGACCGCGCCGCCTGGGACCGCGCGCTGACCGCCTCGGTCGCCGAGTACGAGCCGGACCTGGTGGTCACGGCCGGTTTCATGAAGATCCTCGGCCCCGAGTTCATCGCCGCCTTCGCCGGGCGGATCGTCAACACCCACCCCGCACTGCTGCCGTCCTTCCCCGGTGCCCACGGCGTCACCGACGCGCTCGCGTACGGCGTGAAGGTCACCGGCTGCACCGTCCACCTGGTCGACGCCGGCGTGGACACCGGGCCGATCATCGCGCAGGGCGTCGTCGAGGTCGTCGACGCCGACCACGCCGATGGCGGCGAAGCGCTGCACGAGCGCATCAAGACTGTCGAGCGCAAGCTGCTCGTCGACGTCGTGGGCCGGCTGGCCCGCGAAGGTCACCGCATCGAGGACCGAAAGGTATGGATTCCGGCATGAGCGCCGCCTCCACCACGCCCCCTGTCTCCGAGAACGTCCGGCCGATCCGCCGCGCGCTGATCAGCGTGTACGACAAGACCGGTCTGGAGGAGCTGGCCCAGGGCCTGCACGCCGCCGGTGTCGCCATCGTCTCCACCGGCTCCACCGCCGGCCGGATCGCCGCCGCCGGCGTCCCGGTGACCGAGGTCTCCGAGCTGACCGGCTTCCCGGAGTGCCTGGACGGGCGGGTGAAGACCCTGCACCCGCGCGTGCACGCCGGTGTGCTGGCCGACCTGCGCCTGGAGTCGCACCGCGCGCAGCTGGCCGAGCTGGGCGTCGAGCCCTTCGACCTGGTCGTGGTGAACCTCTACCCGTTCAAGGCCACCGTCGCCTCCGGCGCCACTCCGGACGAGTGCGTCGAGCAGATCGACATCGGCGGCCCGAGCATGGTCCGCGCCGCCGCCAAGAACCACCCCTCGGTGGCCGTCGTGGTCGACCCGGCCCGCTACGGCGACGTGCTGACGGCCGTCCGCGAGGGCGGCTTCGACCTGGCCACCCGCAAGCGCCTGGCCGGTGCCGCGTTCGCCCACACCGCCGCCTACGACGTGGCCGTCGCCTCCTGGTTCGAGGCCGGCTACGCGCCGAGCGACGCGGACTTCCCCGAGTTCCTGGGCGCGACCTGGGAGCGGCAGAACGTGCTGCGCTACGGCGAGAACCCGCACCAGGGCGCCGCGCTGTACAGCGACGGCACCGGCGGCCTGGCCGGCGCGCAGCAGCTGCACGGCAAGGAGATGTCGTACAACAACTACGTCGACACCGACGCCGCCCGCCGCGCCGCGTACGACCACGCCGAGCCGGCCGTCGCGATCATCAAGCACGCCAACCCGTGCGGCATCGCGACCGGCGCCGACGTCGCCGAGGCGCACCGCAAGGCGCACGAGTGCGACCCGGTCTCCGCGTACGGCGGCGTGATCGCCGTCAACCGCCCGGTCACCGTCGCGCTGGCCGAGCAGATCGCCCCGATCTTCACCGAGGTCGTCGTGGCCCCCGGCTACGAGGAGGGCGCCCTGGAGGTGCTGACCCGCAAGAAGAACCTGCGGGTGCTGCTCGCCCCCGAGGCTCCGGTCAACCGCCAGGAGGTGCGCCCGATCTCCGGCGGCGTGCTGCTGCAGGACGCGGACCGGGTGCACGCCGAGGGCGACGACCCGGCGAACTGGACGCTCGCCACCGGTGAGGCGCTCTCCGCGGCCGAGCTGGCCGAGCTGGCCTTCGCCTGGCGGGCCTGCCGGGCCGTCAAGTCCAACGCGATCCTGCTGGCCAAGGACGGCGCCTCGGTCGGCGTCGGCATGGGCCAGGTCAACCGGGTCGACTCCTGCAAGCTCGCGGTCGAGCGCGCCGGGGAGCGGGCCAAGGGCGCGTACGCGGCCTCGGACGCCTTCTTCCCGTTCGCGGACGGCCCGGCGATCCTGATCGCGGCCGGTGTCCGGGCCATCGTCCAGCCGGGCGGTTCGATCCGGGACGAGGAGGTCGTCGCGGCGGCCGCCGAGGCAGGCGTGACCATGTACTTCACCGGCGCGCGGCACTTCTTCCACTGAGCCCGCTGAGCCCGCTGAGCCCACTGGGCCCGCTGAAGCCATGACGCCATGACAGAGCGGCCCGGCCCCCTCCGAGGAGGGAGCCGGGCCGCTCTCGTCATGTTACGGACCGGTCAGTACCGCGGCCGGTTGAACCAGGCCACGCCGTCCCGGGTGCTCATCGCGATGATCCAGATGAGGCAGATCGCGATCCACAGCACGCCGACGATCACGCCGAACCCGGCACCACCGTTGGCCTGGGCGCTCCCGGTGACCGCGCCGGCCAGCACGAGCAGGCCGAGCAGCAGGGCGATCGAGCCGTACACGATGGTGGTGATCCGGGTCGCCGGACCGCCCTTGCCGAACTTCGCGCCGAGCGTGATGGAGAGCACCGCGGCGAGCAGGTACACGACCCCGAGGACCAGCAGGACGCCGGCCGCGGCGTTGCCGAAGATCGCGGTGTCACTGCTCGTGCTGTGCTCGTTGGCGACCTTCTTGGCGCCCGCGGCCACGATGATCAGGAAGCCCGCGAGCAGGACCTGCACACCACCCACGACGAACAGCAGCACCCGGCTGGTCATCACCAGGCCCGGCATGGACGGCGGCTGGGCCACCGGCGGGTAGCCGTAGCCCGGCGCCGCCGGCGGGTAGCCGTAGGCGGCCGGCGGGGCCTGCTGCGGGTAGCCGTAGCCGGGGGCGGCCGGCGGCTGGCCGTACGGGTTGTTCGGGTCGGGCGGGTAACTCATGGATGCCTCCGGGCAGTTACGGGGACGCGGGGACGGGACGGCGGAGGCCCCGGTTGCGGTCGCGAGTCGGGTCGACGACGGAACGGGACGGTATCCGGGCGCAGTGACAGCCCGGCGGCGGTGACGGGCGGTACGGCCGGTCCGGCGGCCGGCTCAGCAGTGCGGTGGACGGGCGAGCCCGGACCGGGACGGACGCGGCGCGGTGAAGGCGGCGCGACGGCGCGCGGGCTGCTCGGTCTGCTGTGGTCGGATCACTGGCTCTTTCCCCCGGGAACGCCCCGCCGCGGGATCCGTCGGCCCGTCACCGGGCCGGATCGCGGCGGGAATGCCCGCTTATCGTGATCCGGACGGCCGCGCCCTGTCCAGCCGGTTCCCGGGCCGGGCCGAGACTGTGGCGCAACCGCAACGTCGCCCCGACCTTCCGTACCCGTCCGATCTCCGGGCCGACCGTGGTACGGCGACCTGTCGCGATCCGGGAGAATGGGGTCATGACTGCCCAGATTCTCGATGGCAAGGCCACCGCCGCCGCGATCAAGTCCGAACTCGCCGCCCGCGTGGCGGCCCTCAAGGCGAAGGGCGTCACGCCCGGCCTCGGTACCGTCCTGGTCGGCGACGACCCGGGCAGCCGCTGGTACGTGAACGGGAAGCACAAGGACTGCGCCGAGGTCGGCATCGCCTCGATCCAGCGCGAGCTGCCCGCCACCGCCACCCAGGAGGACGTCGAGAACGTCGTCCGCGAGCTCAACGCCGACCCCTCCTGCACCGGCTACATCGTCCAGCTGCCGCTGCCCAAGGGCCTGGACCAGAACCCGGTCCTGGAGCTGATGGACCCGGACAAGGACGCGGACGGCCTGCACCCGACCTCCCTCGGCCGGCTCGCCCTGGGCATCGACGGCCCGCTGCCCTGCACCCCGCTGGGCATCGTCGAGCTGCTGCGCCGCCACGACGTCGAGATCGACGGCGCCGAGGTGGTCGTGGTCGGCCGCGGCATCACCGTCGGCCGCTCCATCGGCCTGCTGCTGACCCGCCGCAGCGAGAACGCCACGGTGACCCTGTGCCACACCGGCACCCGGGACCTCAGCGCCCACCTGCGCAAGGCCGACATCATCGTGGCCGCCGCCGGCGTGCCGCACCTGGTCAAGCCCGAGGACGTCAAGCCGGGCGCGGCGGTGCTGGACGTGGGCGTCAGCCGCAGCGAGGGCAAGATCGTCGGCGACGTCCACCCCGGCGTGGCCGAGGTGGCCGGCTGGATCTCCCCCAACCCCGGCGGCGTGGGCCCGATGACCCGCGCGATGCTGCTCAACAACATCGTCGAGGCGGCCGAGCGCCGCGCCGGCATCTGACACCCCAGGGACGGCGAGCATGACTGAACCGCGACCGGCGCGGTCCCGGCGCAGGCCGGTCAAGACCACCGGCACCATGCCGCCCGAGGGCTCGGCCTCGGCCCTCGGACGCGACCACGCCCTGCCGGTGCGGCAGTGGCCGATAACGCTGGTCCTGCTGGTCGTCGGCGCCGGCCTCGCGGTCACCTGGCTCGCCGACTCCAAGGACGGCTTCAAGTACGGGCTGCTGATCCTCGGCGGCGGCGTGCTGCTGGGCGCGGTGCTGCGCCTGGTGCTGCCCGAGGTCGGGATGCTGGCGGTGCGCAGCCGGTTCACGGACGTCATCGTGCTGACCTTCCTGGGCGCCTCGATCGTGCTGCTGACCCTGGTCGCGCAGCCGAACCCGTGGCTGCAGATCCCGCTGCTCGACAACATCGGCCAGCTGATGGGCCGGTCCAGGCACTGACCGGCCCGTCCGCCGACCGGCTCCCCGCGGCCCCCGCCCGACCCAGGGCGGGGGCCGCGGTGCGTCTGTGACGCATCAGCCAGGACGGAACCCGCGGCGTACGCTTCCCTTTGCGATAACCTGACGCCGGTCTCTCGATGTCGAGAGAACATCCTCGGCTCCAGCGCGCCGGTGTGCCTGGGGCACCTGGCGATTTGCTGGAGAAGGTAGAAATGACCCGCACCCCCGTCAACGTCACCATCACCGGAGCGGCCGGCCAGATCGGCTACGCGCTGCTCTTCCGCATCGCCTCGGGCCACCTGCTCGGTGCCGACGTGCCGGTGAACCTGCGCCTCCTGGAGATCCCGCAGGGCCTGAAGGCCGCCGAGGGCACCGCCATGGAGCTCGTCGACTGCGCCTTCCCGCTGCTGCGCGACATCACCATCACCGACAAGCCGGCCGAGGCCTTCGACGGCGCCAACGTCGCGCTGCTGGTCGGCGCCCGCCCGCGCACCGCCGGCATGGAGCGCGGCGACCTGCTGCAGGCCAACGGCGGCATCTTCGGCCCGCAGGGCAAGGCCATCAACGACCACGCCGCGGACGACATCAAGGTCCTGGTCGTCGGCAACCCGGCCAACACCAACGCCCTGATCGCCCAGCGCAACGCCCCGGACGTCCCGGCCGAGCGCTTCACCGCGATGACCCGCCTGGACCACAACCGCGCCGTCGGCCAGCTGTCCGCCAAGACCGGCGCCCTGGTCTCCGACATCAAGCGCGTCACCATCTGGGGCAACCACTCCGCGACCCAGTACCCGGACATCTTCCAGGCCGAGGTCGCCGGCAAGCCGGCCTTCGAGGCCGTCGGCAGCGACCTGGCCTGGCTGGAGAACGACTTCATCCCGACCGTCGCCAAGCGCGGCGCCGCCATCATCGAGGCCCGCGGCGCCTCCTCGGCCGCCTCGGCCGCCAACGCCGCCATCGACCACGTGTACACCTGGGTCAACGGCACCGCCGAGGGCGACTGGACCTCCATGGGTGTCGTCTCCGACGGCTCCTACGGCGTCCCGGCCGGCCTGATCTCCTCCTTCCCGGTCACCACCAAGGACGGCAAGTTCGAGATCGTCCAGGGCCTGGAGATCTCCGACTTCTCGCGCGCCCGCATCGACGCCTCGGTCAAGGAGCTGACCGAGGAGCGCGACGCGGTCCAGGAGCTCGGCCTCATCTGAGCCCCCCGCACCGGTTTTCCGACGGCCCGCCGCCTCCCTCCCGGGGAAGCGGCGGGCCGTCGCTGTTGCTCGCCCGCTCGCGAGTGTCCGGGCTCGGGGCGGGGCTCGCCCGCTCGGGGCTGCGGGCCAGCCCCCGCGCGCCGGCCGCCCTACACTGGCCCGCTGTGAACGAAACCCTCGGGGACGCCGCGCTCGTCCTCGTCTTCATCCTGCTGGGCGGCCTGTTCAACGTCGCCGAGATCTCGCTGATCTCGCTGCGCGAGGGCCAGATCCGGACGCTGGAGGCGCGCGGCACCCGGCGCTCGGCCCGGGCCGCGCACCTGGCCGCCGACCCGAACCGCTTCCTGGCCGCCGTCCAGGTCGGGGTGACCTGCATGGGCTTCCTGTCCGCCGCCTTCGGCGCGGACACCCTGGCCGGCAAGGTCGCCCCGGTGTTCGTCCGGGCGGGCCTGACCGAGGGCGTGGCCGACGCGGTCGCCCTGGTCAGCCTCACCCTGGTGATCAGCTACGTCTCGCTGGTGCTCGGCGAGCTGACGCCCAAGCGGATCGGCCTGCAGCGCGCCGAGTCCATCGCCGTCATCGCCGCGCCCGTGGTGGACGTGATGTCGGTCGTGCTGCGCCCGGCGATCTGGCTGCTCGGCCACTCCACCAACCTGATGGTCCGCATGCTCGGCGGGGATCCGACCGCCGGCCGTGGCTCGATGAGTTCCGAGGAGCTGCGCGGCCTGGTCGCCACCAACACCGAACTCGGCAGCGACGAACGGGCGTTGATCGCCGATGTGTTCGCCGCCGGGGAGCGCCAGCTGCGCGAGGTGATGGTCCCGCGCACCGAGGTGACCTTCCTGGACGCCGAGCGCCCGCTGGCCGCCGTACGGCAGCAGGCCGACACCTCGCCGCACTCGCGCTACCCGGTGGTCGAGGGCAGCGCCGACGCGGTGGTCGGCTTCGTCCACGTCCGCGACCTGTACGGCGCTCGCGGCGAGCAGGCCGCCAAGGTGCGCGACCTGGCCCGCCCGGTGAAGCTGCTGCCCGGCACCAAGCGGGTGCTGGAGGCGATGGGGGAGATGCGCCGCGAGGGCCACCACCTGGCCATCGTGGTGGACGAGTACGGCGGCACCGCCGGGATCGTCACCCTGGAGGACCTGGTCGAGGAGGTGATCGGCGAGATCCGGGACGAGTACGACCGGCCGGAGTCCGCCCCCACCCGTCGGCTGGCCGGCGGCGGCATGGAGCTGGACGGCCTGCTCAACCTCGGCGACTTCGCGGAGGAGACCGGCGTCACCCTGCCCGAGGGCCCGTACGAGACGGTGGCCGGCTGCCTGGTGGCCTCGCTCGGCCGGCTGCCCCGGGACGGCGACCAGGTCCGTGTCCCGCTGGAGGGCGGCGGCGGGGTGCTGCTGACGGTGGCCAAGGTCGAGGGCCGGCGGATCGCCCGGGTGAGGGTGAGTGCGGTCACACTGGCGGAACCTCCAGGGGCAGACGTTTCCTGAGCGACCGGTGGAACTGGAACAATGGCCCGCATGGTCAACGCAGCGGTCACTGGTCCGGTCAAGGACCGTCCCCGGGTGCTCTCCGGCATCCAGCCCACCTCCGGCTCGTTCCACCTCGGCAACTACCTGGGCGCGGTACGCCAGTGGGTCGACCTGCAGAAGGACAACGACGCCTTCTACATGGTCGTCGACCTGCACGCGATCACGGTGCCGCAGGACCCGGCGACGCTGCGCGAGAACACCCGGATCTCCGCCGCCCAGCTGCTCGGCGCCGGCCTGGACCCGGACCGCTGCACGCTCTTCATCCAGTCGCACGTGCCCGAGCACGCGCAGCTCGGCTGGGTGATGAACTGCCTCACCGGCTTCGGCGAGGCCTCCCGGATGACCCAGTTCAAGGACAAGTCCTCCCGGTACGGCGCCGAGAGCACCACGGTCGGCCTGTTCACCTACCCGATCCTGCAGATCGCGGACATCCTGCTCTACCAGGCGGACGCCGTCCCGGTCGGCGAGGACCAGCGCCAGCACGTGGAGATCACCCGCGACATCGCCGAGCGCTTCAACACCCGCTACAGCCCCACCTTCACGGTGCCGAAGCCGTACATCCTCAAGGAGACGGCGAAGATCCAGGACCTCCAGGACCCGGGCATCAAGATGAGCAAGTCGGCCTCCTCGCCCAAGGGCCTGGTGAGCCTGCTGGACGACCCGAAGGCCAGCGCCAAGAAGTTCAAGAGCGCCGTCACCGACACCGACACCGTCGTCTCCTACGACGAGGAGGGGAAGCCGGGCGTCTCCAACCTGCTGCGCATCCACTCCGCGCTCAGCGGCCGGCCGGTCGACCAGCTGGTCGAGCACTTCGAGGGCAAGATGTACGGCGCCCTGAAGACCGAGCTGGCCGAGCTGTTCACCGACTGGGTCACCCCCTTCCAGGAGCGCACCCGCACCTTCCTGGACGACCCGGCCGAGCTGGACCGGGTGCTGGCGATCGGCGCCGACAAGGCCCGCGAGGTGGCGTCGGCGACGCTGGAGACGGTGTACGACCGGATCGGCTTCCTCCCGGCCGCCAAGCGGTGACTCCCCTCACACGCCTGCCCGATGGTGAGCTGATCACCATCGGCGTGTCCGTGAGCGTTCCGGACCCGTACGGCGCGGCGATCCAGGACGCCCGCGCCGGGCACGGCGATCCGCTGGCCCGGTCGATACCGACGCACGTCACCCTGCTGCCGCCGACCGAGGTGCCGGCCGAGGCGCTGCCGAAGATCGAGGAGCACCTGGCGGCGGTGGCGGCCGCGCACCGGCCGTTCCGGATGCTGCTGCGCGGCAGCGGGACCTTCCGCCCGGTGTCGCCGGTGGTGTTCGTCCGGGTCGAGGAGGGTGCGCAGGAGTGCCGGCTGCTGGAGGCGGACGTCCGCTCCGGCCCGCTGGCCCGCGAGCTGGCCTTCCCGTACCACCCGCACGTGACGGTCGCCCACGGGTTGCCGGACGACGTGCTGGACCAGGCGTACGAGCAGGCCCGCGGCTTCCGGGCGGCCTTCTCGGTGCCGGGCTTCGGCCTCTCCCGCTTCGACGCGGACGAGGTCTGGCGGCCCTGGCGGGGCTACTCGTTCGGCTGAGCCGCCTGAACCTCCGTCCGCGCCCCGGCTCGAACTACTCTGCGGCCAGCCCGAGTTCGAGCATCCGGTCGACCACCCGCCGCGCCGCGCCGCCGTCGTCCAGGGCGCAGTGCCCGGCCCGGAACCGCCGGTAGCGCTCGGTGTAGCCGGGCGGCAGGGCGGCGCCGCCGTCGGCGAGTGCGCGCAGCGCGCCGAGCAGTTCGGCGGAGGTCGTCACCAGCGGGCCGGGGGCGTTCGACTCGAAGTCGAAGTAGAAGCCGCGCAGGGTGTCGCGGTAGTGCTCCAGGTCGTAGGTGAAGAAGTACATCGGGCGGCCGGTGATCGCGAAGTCGAACATGATCGACGAGTAGTCGGTCACCAGCGCGTCCGCGACGAGCAGCAGCTCCTGCGGGTCGGGGTAGTCCCCGCAGTCGTAGCGGAAGCCGTCGCCGGCGCCCGGCAGCGGTTCGCGCACGTGGGCGTGCGGGCGGACGAGCAGCACGTGGTCCTCGCCGAGCAGGCGCCGGGCGTGGTCGAGGTCCAGTCGCAGGTCGAGCCGGAAGCCGTCGCCGTCGCCGCGCTGCTGGTCCTCGCGCCAGGTCGGCGCGTACAGCACGATCCGCTTGCCGTCGGGGATGCCGAGCCGGCGGCGGACGGCCGCGGCGGTCCGCCCGTCCGGGCGGGCGAGCACGTCGCCCCGCGGGTAGCCGGACTCCAGCACCTCGCCGCCGTACCGGAAGGCGCGCCGCAGGATCGGGGTGGCGAACGGGCTGGGGGAGAGCAGCAGGCTCCACTGCGGGGTCTCCCGGTCGAGCGCCGCCAGGTAGCCGTGGTCGGCCAGCCAGGGGTTCTCGACGTCGTGGGCGATCCGCTTGAGCGGCGAGCCGTGCCAGGTCTGCACGACGACCTGGCCGGGGCGGCGCTCCAGGAAGTCGGGGAAGTGCGTGTTGCCGACCAGGTAGCGGCAGGTGGCCAGCGCCCGGTACCACTCCGGGCTCCAGATCCGGACCGGGGTGACCCCGGCCGGCACCTCGGCCTGGGCGTCGTCGACCACCCACAGGTGCTCCAGCGGTGCGCCGCGGCGCGCGAGTTCGACGTGCACCGCGCGCGGGGAGTCGGCGTAGCCGCGGCCGCCGAACACGTCGTACAGCACCGCCTCGCGCAGCGGTTCGCGGCGGGCGGCCGGGTACTGCCCGGTGCGCAGGCGGTGCTGCGTCCAGGCGCTGCGTTCGGCGGCGGTGAGCACCGGGGTGGAGTCCACCAGCAGGGTGTCGTTCCAGCGGCGCTGCAGCAGGAGGGTCTTGCCGCCGACGGTGGTGGCGGCGGGGACGGCGGCCAGCGCGGCGGGGGCGGCGAGCAGCGGTCGGCCGGGGCCGGTGCGGTCGGCCGGTTCCAGCGCGGCCTGCCAGATGCCCTTGCGCAGCGGCAGCGCGGCGCCGTCGGAGCCGGTGCGGGTGGCGGGCACCCGGGCCCGGAACCGGCCGTCCGGGGCGCTCTCGACCGGGGTGCGGACCTCGCTCGCGGTGCCGGAGTGCCGCAGCACCAGCTCCAGCCGGTCGGGAGCCTGGGCCGGGCAGTGGCCGGACAGTTCGAAGCCGTCGGGCCGTACGGCGATCCGGTCGACCAGGCCGGCCGCGGGCTGGACGCAGACCTGGAGCCGGCCGTCGGCGAGGTGCTTGAGGTAGAGCACCCGGTCCGGGGTGTCGGGCAGCGGGTGCTGGCCGGCCACCGGGCCGCCGCGCTCGTCGAGGCAGAGCTGCTCGGTGCCGCCGTCGGGGCGCCGTAACTCGGCGTCCCAGTGCTCCAGTTCGCCGGTGCCGTGTCCTTCGGTGACGAACGGCCGGTACGGCAGGTGGGCGGTGAAGGTGTTGCCGGCGCGGGTGAGCGGCTGCTCGATCACCGCGTCGCTCTCCCGGTGGCGCAGCCGCAGCAGGGTGCCGGCGGGGCAGGAGTCGGCGACGCCGGTCAGGTCGAGCCCGACGGCGGTGCGGGCGGCCCGGGTGATCCGGACGGCGGGGCGCTCCAGGCGCAGGCGCAGCCGGCCGTCCTGGAAGCCCGGCTGGAGCCGGACGTCGTGGTCCACCCAGCGGGCCGTCGGGTACTCGCCGGAGCCGCACCAGTGCGGGGCGAGGGTGCCGTACTGGCGCCGCACCCGGGTGCGGCGGGGGCGGGTGAAGAGGGTGGTCTCGACCTGCCAGTCGCCGAGCAGCCAGCGGCCGTCGCGGCGCAGCCGGCCGGGCGCTATCAGGGCGGTGAAGCCGGACCAGTCGTGGTTGTACTCGGGCTGGGCGCTGTCGTCGGTGATCTCGGGCATCCTGCGCGGCGTGGAGCGCAGGTGCACCGGTGGCTCGCCGCCGCCGTGGCGCAGGGTCAGCCAGGTCCAGGCGGAGCCGGGCCGGCCGGTGTCCAGGTCGTCGGGGCGGGCGAAGCCGGTGAGTTCCAGGCCCCGGTCGTGCCAGTGCGCGCGTAGCAGCCCGAACACCGCGTCCCCGTCGCCGGCGGGGCGCCCGGCGGCGACCCGGGGAGCGGCGTGCGGCAGGACGAACCGGGTGAGCACAGGCATTTGCGCGAGGGGCCCTTCGGAATGGAAATCCATATCCCATCCGGAAATGCCACCCGGGTCAACTGCACGCTTTTTCGAATTCCTTCGGGAGTTCTTTTCCCGGACGCCTGTTCGTACATGATTCACGGGATCGGGTCATTCCGGTTCCCAGCGACCCCGGGACATGCGGCGGCGCCCGACACCACCGGTGTCGGGCGCCGCCGCGGTCACTCGCGGAGGGCTATTCCTTGCGGAGCATCGCGTCGACCACCCGGGCGGCGGCCTTGCCGTCGTCCAGGTCGCAGTACGCCTCGCGGAACGCGGCGGCCTTGTCCACGTACTCGGTCGCGACCGCGTCCACCCGGCCGAGCGCGGCGACCAGCTCCTCGGAGGTGGAGAGCAGCGGGCCGGGCGCCTCCGCCTCGAAGTTCAGGCTGAATCCGCGCAGGTTGTCCCTGTAGTGCTCCAGGTCGTGGGTGAAGAAGAGCATCGGCTTTCCGGTCGACGCGAAGTCGAACACGCTCGCCGAGTAGTCGGTCACCAGCACGTCGGCGATCAGCAGCAGCTCCGCCATGTCGGGGTAGCTGCCGACGTCCCAGATGTAGCCGTTGCCGGCGCCCGGGATCTGGCCGCACATCAGCTCGTGCCGGCGCACCAGCAGCACCTGGTCGTCGCCGAGCGCGGCCTGGGCCGCCGCCAGGTCGATCCGCAGGTCGATCTGGTAGCCGCCCTGCGGCCGGCGCCGGTCCTCGCGCCAGGTCGGTGCGTAGAGCACCACCTTCTTGCCCTGGGGCAGCCCGAGCCGTTCCCGGACCTGCTCGGCGGTCTTCTCCCGGTCGGATGCGAACAGCAGGTCGTTGCGGGGCGAACCGCTCTCCAGGATCTCGCCCTTGAAGTCGAAGGCGCGCCGCAGCACCGGGGCCGACCAGCTGTTGCCGGCCACCAGCAGGCTCCAGTTCGGGACCTCCTTGGCCAGGCTCTTGAGGTAGCTGGAGTCGGTGAACCAGACCTTCTCGAAGTCGAAGCCGACCTGCTTCAGCGGGGTGCCGTGCCAGGTCTGCACGACCACCTGGCCGGGGCGGCGGACGAAGAACTCGGGCAGGTGGGTGCTGGTGACGACGTACTTGGCGGTGGCCAGCGCCTCGAACCACTCCGGGCTCCGGAACCGGATCGCCGTCGCGCTCTTCGGCAGCTCGGCCTGCATGTCGTCGTTGACCCACAGGTGCTCCAGCGGCAGGCCGCGGCGCACCAGCTCCTCGTGGACGGCCCGCGGCGAGTCGGCGTACACGCCGTCACCGCCGACGCAGTACAGCACGGTGTCGCGCAGCGGCAGCCGGCGGGCGGCCGGGTAGTCGACGGTGCGCAGCCGGCGCTGGCGGAAGCCGGCCCGCTCCTCGGGCAGCAGCGCCGCGTGCGCCTCCAGCGACAGGCCGTCGTGGTCGCGGCGTTCCAGCGTGATCCGCTTGCCGCGGGACTCGACCTCCAGCGGCAGCGACTCGAAGCAGTCCGGGGTGACCAGCACGGAGGCGCCGGGCAGCACGTCGGCCGCCCCGCCGACCCGGCGGAAGAAGACGTTCCAGGTGCCCTTGGCGAGCGGCACCCGGCCGGCGAAGGAGGCGGTGGGCACGGCGGGCAGCGCGGTGCGGAACCGGCCGTCCGAGATCTCCACCGGGTAGACGTGCTCCTCCTCGCGCCAGTGGTGACGGACCACCAGCTCCCAGCGGTGCGCGCCGGGCAGCGGGAACGAGCCGCTGAGCAGGAAGCCGTCGGCGCCGCGCGAGGACAGCTCGTCCACCAGCGGCTGCAGCACCTGGTCGGCGAACTGGAGGTAGCCGCCGGGGGAGGGCTTGGAGTAGAGCGCCCGGTGCTCGGCCGCCGGGGCCTGCGGGTTCAGCGGCAGGTGCAGCCGCTCGGGCGCGTTGCGCTCGTCCCAGGCCAGCGGGACGGTGCTGCCGTCGCCCAGCAGCAGCTCGGTGTCCCAGTGGTCGCGGACGCGCTCGCCGGCCACCGGGTCCAGCTCGGCCCAGGCCTCGCGGACGGCGGTCAGCTCGGCGGTCGCGAAGGAGGCGGTGAAGGGCTGCAGCGAGCCGACCGGCGCGCCCAGCTCCAGCGGGACGGTCACCTGCCGGTCCGACTCCAGGTGGGTGAGCTGCAGCCGGGCACCGGCGAAGCTCGGGCCGGAGCGGGCCGCGCCGGAGACCTCCACCCGGCCGGCGTGCGCGGACAGGCCGGTCACCCGGGCCTTGACCGTCTCCACCCGCAGGTAGACGAAGTTGTCCCGGACCCACGGCACGATCCGCACGTCCGGCTCGACCCAGTGCGACGGGATGACCTGCGCGGTGTCGCTCCACCCGGCCGAGATCCGGCCCTTGTACACCCCGCCCTTGCCCGCGCCGGCCACCAGGACGCGCCAGTGCCCGTCCTTCCACTCGCCGCGGTGCCTGAGCTTCTTCGGGTCGACCGAGACGGTGAAGCCGGACCAGTCGCAGCTGTACAGGTCGTGGTTGCAGCTCGCGGTGGCCTCGGGGCTGTACGTGGTCTTCATCGGCACCGCGATGACCCGGCGCCCCTTGGTCTCGCGCAGCACCAGGGTGCGGACCATGTCGTGCTTGCCGGACGCGCCCAGCTGCTCCGGGTACGCGTGCCCGGTCAGCCGCAGCTTCCCGCCGACCCAGCCGCTCTCGTACAGCCGGCTGCGCATGACCAGCGAGTTGTCCAGCTTGAGCACCCCGGCCGGCACGCTCCTGCGCCCGCCGCGCAGGAACGGGTAGTCGGCGTACGCGCGCAGCAGGCCGCGGGCCTGGACACCGCCGCCGCTCTCACCCTCGTACTTGATCTGCTCGATCAGCTCGTCCATCCGGCCGGCCAGGGTCAGGTGGTACTTGAGCCGCAGTGGCGCGCGCAGCTTGCGGACCTGCTCGGGGCCGATCGCCCGGAGCAGCCGGCTGACGTGCTGCAGGTAGGCGTCCCGGTACTCCTTGTCGCCGTCCACGATGGACCAGAAGAACATCGGGATCTCCTCGACGAGGGTGTTCTCGTCGTAGGAGCGCAGGTACTGGGCGAAGCGCGGCTCGGTCTGCTTGCCCAGCCAGCCGCGGACCAGCTCGACCGAGGCGACCCGGTCGATCAGGCCCTTGGGGTTGGTGCGCATCTGCGTGATCGACATCTCGCCGACCTCGCGCTCGCGCCAGTGGTAGATCGGCTCGGAGAGTACGTCCACGCTCTTGGCCAGATAGTGGTGCGGCACGCTGACCGGCGCGTCCTCGTACAGGATGCCCTCGGGGTAGAGGATGCCCGCGGCGTCGAAGAAGGAGCGCCGGTACACCTTGTTCCACGCGGTGCGGTCGGTGACCAGCGCCGGGATCTCGGTGATGTGGGTCTTGAGCCTGGTCTCCTTGAACGGCTTCACGTGGCCGCCGGACTGGTAGTAGCCCACGGCCCGGAAGCGCAGCACGTTGCCGGTGCAGAAGTCCGAGCCGGTCTCCTCCAGCGTGTTGATCATCAGCTCGTACGCACTCGGCGGCATCGAGTCGTCGCTGTCCACGAAGCACAGGAACTCGCAGTCCGGGTCGATGTGCCGGATGCCGGTGTTGCGGGCCGCTCCGAGGCCCTTGTTCACCTGCCGGACCAGCCGGAATCGCGAGTCCTCGGCCGCGTACGCCTCGGCGAGCGCCGCGCTGCCGTCCTTCGATCCGTCGTCGACCATGACGCACTCGAAGTCCGTGAAGGTCTGGGCGGCGATCGAGTCGAGGCACTCGACGAGATAACGCTCGACGTTGTAGATCGGAACGACGATGGAGAGGCGGGGAGCCATCGGCTACGCAGGCCTTTCTCGGGAAGGAGCGTGGCAGCCCGGTGGGGCCAGACCGCACGTTGATCGGTGCGTACGTGCCTCCCGATCCTACCTCCGGGGCAGGGCCCTCCCCGGGGACCACTACGCTGGGGCCGTGCCCCGCTTCAGCGTCATCGTCCCCGTGTACAAGGTCCAGGACTACCTCGCCGAGTGCCTCGAATCGGTGCTCGGACAGGACGGTCCGGACCTCGAACTGATCGCGGTGGACGACCGCTCCCCGGACGGCTGCGGCGCGATGCTGGACGCGGCCGCCGCCACCGACCCGAGGGTCCGGGTGCTGCACCTGCCGGAGAACGTCGGCCTCGGCCGGGCCCGCAACGCCGGCCTGGAGGTCGCCGGCGGCGACTACGTGGTCTTCCTCGACAGCGACGACACCCTCACCCCCGGCCTGCTCAAGAGCATCGACGAGCGGCTCACCGCCACCGGCGACCCGGACGTCCTGGTCTACGACTACGCCCGCACCTACGCCGACGGCCGGATCACCCGCGCCGCCTCCGCGCACGTCTTCGGCGCCGCCTCCCCGGACGTCTTCGACCTCGCGGCCCGCCCCGACCTGCTCGACCTGCTCCAGGTCGTCTGGAACAAGGCCTACCGCCGCGACTTCGTCACCGGGCAGCAGCTGGTCTTCCCGGCCGGCTACTACGAGGACACCCCCTGGACGTACCCGGCGCTGCTCGCCGCCGCCCGGATCACCCTGCTCGACCGGGTCGGCGTGCACTACCGCCAGCGCCAGGAGGGCGGCAACATCCTGGCCACCGCCAGCCGCAAGCACTTCGACGTCTTCGCCCAGTACGACCTGGTCTTCGCCTTCCTCGACCGCCGCCCCGACCTCGACCCGTGGCGCCCGGTCGTCTACGGCCGGATGCTGCACCACCTCAACACCGTGGTGTCCAAGCCCGGCCGCGTCCCGCCCGGCGACCGCCGCGAGTACTTCCGCCGCGCAGCCGAGCACTGCGCCCGGCTGCGCCCGGCCGGCTACCGCCCGCCGGCCGGCGTGGACGGCGTGCGCACCGAACTGCTCAGCCACGGCCGCTACGGCGCGTACCAGGCCGTGCGCGCCCTCGCCAAGGCCCGTCGACTCGTCCGGCGCTGAGGCCCGCGCCTGACGGCCATTCGGGTGGCGGCCCGGTATAACCGGTCGCGTGGACTTCCTGACCCGCCTCCCCGTCGTCGGCCCGCTCGTGGCCCGGGTGCTGCGCAGCCGCCCCTACCGGGTGTACGAGTACTTCTCGGCCGCCCGCGGCAACCGGCTGGCCGGCGCCGTCACCTTCTTCGGGTTCCTCGCGCTCTTCCCGCTGTTGACGGTGGGTCTGGCGATCGCCGTTTCCACGCTGGACGACACCCAGGTGGCGGAGGTGCAGAAGCACATCTCCGACCAGCTGCCGGGCATCTCGGACGCGCTCGACCTGCCGTCCCTGATCGCCGGCGCGGGCACCGTCGGGCTGGTCGGCGGGGCGCTGCTGCTGCTCTCCGGCCTGGGCTGGGTGGACACCATGCGCACCTCCATCCGGGACCTCTGGCAGCTGCCCGACGAGGAGGGCAACCCGGTGCTGCGCAAGGCCTGGGACGTGGTGGTGCTGGGCGGCCTGGGCCTGGTGTCGCTGTTCTCGCTGGCCGCCTCCGCCGCCGGGACGACCCTGGCCGGGCGGATCGCCGAGGCGATCGGCCTCGGCAGCGGCTACCTGCTGACCGGCGTCGGCGTGCTGATCGCCATAGGGTGCGACATGCTGCTCTTCGCCTACCTGCTGGCGCCGTTCCCCGGGATCACCGGCCAGCGCCGCCGGGACCTCCTGCAGGGCGCGCTGATCGGCGCGGTCGGCTTCGAACTGCTCAAGTTCCTGCTCGCCTCCTACCTCGGCTCGGTCGCCGGGCGGAGCCTGTACGGCGCCTTCGCCACGCCGGTCGCCCTGCTGCTCTGGATCAACGTCGTCTGCCGGCTGCTGATGTACTGCGTGGCCTGGACGGCGACGGCCGACCCGGTGGCCGCCCGGGAGCGGACCAGGGCGCACGGGCGCTCCCTGCTGGAGGCCGCGGACCGGGCGGAGGCGAAGGCCGAGACCGGACAGTCCGCCGAACAGGCCCCCGGGAAGGCCGCCGGGCGCGCCCCCGGGCAAGGCCCCGGGCAGGCGAAGGCCCGGCCCCAGGACTGAGACCGGGCCTGCCCGTCAGGGCGGGGATCAGCCGGCGGAGCGCCGCCGCCGCAGGACCAGCGCGCCGTACCCGGCGCCGGCCCCGGCCAGGACGACCGCCGCCCAGCCGACCGGGCCGAGCCCGTCGTCCCCGGCGGGGTCGGGCGCCGCGGCGGCCCGCGTCGGGGTCGCGGAGGGGTGCGGCGGCGGAGCGGGCACGCCGTCGGTGCCGCCGGCCTGGCCGGTCGGCTGCGCGCCGCCCGCCGGCACCTCGTCCACCAGCCTCCCGACCGGCTGCACCTTGCCGGCCGCGGCGAAGCCCCAGTCCAGCAGCTCGGCCGTCTCGTCGTACACCTTCTGGTAGCTCGCCGGGTGCATCACCGTCACCAGCAGGGTGCGGCCGTCGCGTTCGGCGGCGCCGACGAAGGTCGAGCCGGCGTTGGTGGTGGTGCCGTTCTTCACGCCGATCAGGCCGGGGTACTTGCCCAGCAGCCGGTCGGTGTTGGCGATCCCGAAGGAGCCGCGCTGACCGGTGTTCTTGTCCACGGCGCCCGGGAACATCGCGTCCCGGGTGGCGCAGTACGCCCGGAAGTCCGCGTTGCGCAGGCCGGCCCGGGCGAACAGCGACAGGTCGTAGGCCGAGGAGACCTGGCCGTCCATGTCGTAGCCGTCCGGGGAGATCACCTTGGTGTCCTTCGCCTGCAGCGCCTCGGCGCGCGCCTGCATCTCGGCCACGGTCTGCGGGATGCCGCCGTTCATGTGCGACAGGACGTGCACGGCGTCGTTGCCCGAGCTCAGGAAGACCCCGCGCCACAGGTCCTCGACCCGGTACTCCAGGTCCTCCTTGATCCCGACCAGGCTGCTGCCGGGGCCGATCCCCAGGATCTCCTCGTCGGCGACCTTGTGCACCGCGTTGCGGTCGAACTTGGGCAGCACGGTGTCCGCGAAGAGGATCTTCAAGGTGCTGGCCGGCGGCAGCCTGAGGTGCGGGTTGTAGGCCGCCAGCACCTCCCCTGACGTGGCGTCGGAGACTATCCAGGACTGCCCGGTGAGGCCGGTCGGCAGTGGCGGGGTGCCCGCCAGCGGGGAGACCTGGACCCCGGGGAGCCCCAGCCGCTCGCCGCCGACCGCGACCGACGGGGGCGGCTGCTGCGGGGCCGCGACCGTGGCCGGGCCGACGAGCAGGACCGGGAGCGCCGCGGTGACCGCGGCGCACATGCGTGCGAACGTGTGACGGGGTGTGGGCACCAGCAGACCGTACCCATTCACGCCCGCCGGCGTCCGCCACTCCGGGCCCGTCCTCCGCAGGAGGGGCCCGCCGTACGCCGATCGGCGGCCCGCGCATACTGGGGATGCACACCGTCTTCACACCCCCGCCGAGGACCACTCATGAAGCTCAGCCGCCGCACCTCCTGGTTCCTGACCGCCTTCGGCGTCTGGTCGATCATCATCTGGACGACCTTCGTCAAGAACCTCTGGAAGGACTCCGGCGGCCAGGCCTTCACCGACGGCGACCACTCCCGGCCCACCGCCTTCTTCTGGGTCCACCTCCTCCTCGCCGTCACCTCCTTCGCCCTCGGCATCGCCGTCGGCACCGTCGGCCTGCGCGGCCTGCGCGCCACCCGCCGCACCCCGGCCGCCGACTGACCGGGCCCGGAGCACGCCGAAGGCCCCCGCCGATCCGGAGATCGGGCGGGGGCCTTCGGGGTGTCAGGCGGGGATCAGAAGCGGCGGGTGACCAGGGCCCGCTTCACTTCCTGGATCGCCTTGGTGACCTCGATGCCGCGCGGGCAGGCCTCGGAGCAGTTGAAGGTGGTGCGGCAGCGCCACACGCCCTCACGGTCGTTGAGGATCTCCAGGCGCTGCTCGGCACCCTCGTCGCGCGAGTCGAAGATGAAGCGGTGCGCGTTGACGATGGCGGCCGGGCCGAAGTACTGGCCGTCGTTCCAGAACACCGGGCAGGACGACGTGCACGCGGCGCACAGGATGCACTTGGTGGTGTCGTCGAAGCGCTCGCGGTCCTCGGCGGACTGCAGGCGCTCGCGGGTCGGCTCGTTCCCCTTGGTGATGAGGAACGGCATGACGTCCTTGTACGCCTGGAAGAACGGGTCCATGTCCACGACCAGGTCCTTGAGGACCGTGAGGCCCTTGATGGCCTCGATCGTGATCGGCTTCTCCGGGTCGACGTCCTTGATCAGGGTCTTGCACGCCAGCCGGTTGCGGCCGTTGATCCGCATGGCGTCGGAGCCGCAGATGCCGTGCGCGCAGGAACGGCGGTAGGTGAGGGTGCCGTCCTGCTCCCACTTGATCTTGTTGAGCGCGTCCAGCACGCGCTCCTTCGGGTCCATCGTCAGCTGGTAGTCGACCCACACCGGGTCCGGGTGCTCCTCCGGGTTGAACCGGCGGATCCGGAAGGTGACGGTGATCAGCTGGGCGGCACCGCTCTCGGCCGCGTCCAGAGCGGCCGAGTGCTTCTCCACGGTCGGAGTGCTCATCAGTACTTACGCTCCATCGGCTGGTAGCGGGTCGTGACGACCGGCTTGTAGTCGAGGCGGATGGAGGTGGTGCCGTCGGCGGCAACCTCCTGGTACGCCATGGTGTGCTGCATGAACTTCACGTCGTCACGGGTCGGGAAGTCCTCGCGGTAGTGGCCGCCGCGGGACTCCTCGCGGGCCAGCGCGGAGACGGCCAGCACCTCGGCCAGGTCGAGCAGGTTGCCCAGCTCGACGGCCTCCAGCAGGTCCGTGTTGTAGCGGAAGCCCTTGTCCTGGATGGAGACGTTCTTGTAGCGCGCACGCAGCGCGGCGATGTCCTCGACCGCCTGCTTCAGGGTGGCGCCGGTGCGGTACACCATCGCGTTGGCGTCCATGGTCTCCTGCAGCTCCTTGCGGATCTGCGCCACGGACTCGGTGCCGGTGGACTCGCGCAGGCCGTCGACCAGGGCCTGGACCTTCTCGGCCGGGTTCTCGGGCAGGTCGGTGAACTCCACCGTCTGCGCGTAGTCGGCGGCGGCGATGCCGGCCCGCTTGCCGAACACGTTGATGTCCAGCAGCGAGTTGGTGCCCAGGCGGTTGGCGCCGTGCACGGACACGCAGGCGACCTCGCCGGCCGCGTACAGACCCGGGACGACGTCGGTGTTGTTGCGCAGGACCTCACCCTCGACGTTGGTCGGGATGCCGCCCATGGCGTAGTGCGCGGTGGGCTGGATCGGGATCGGGTCCGTGTAGGGCTCGATGCCGAGGTAGGTGCGCGCGAACTCGGTGATGTCCGGGAGCTTGGCGTCCAGCTGCTCCGGCGGCAGGTGGGTGAGGTCCAGGTAGACGTGGTCGCCGTCCGGACCGCAGCCGCGGCCTTCGCGGATCTCGGTGTAGATCGCGCGGGAGCAGACGTCACGGGACGCGAGGTCCTTCATGACGGGGGCGTAGCGCTCCATGAAGCGCTCGCCGTCCTTGTTGCGCAGGATGCCGCCCTCGCCGCGGGCGCCCTCGGTGAGCAGGATGCCCATGCGCCAGATGCCCGTCGGGTGGAACTGGAAGAACTCCATGTCCTCCAGCGGCAGGCCGCGGCGGTAGACCAGGGCCTGGCCGTCACCGGTGAGGGTGTGGGCGTTGGAGGAGACCTTGAAGAACTTGCCGGTGCCGCCGGAGGCGAACACGACCGACTTGGCCTGGAAGACGTGGATCTCGCCGGTGGCCAGCTCGTAGGCGACGACGCCGGCCGTCTTGCCCTCGTTGAGCAGCAGGTCGAGGACGTAGAACTCGTTGAAGAACTCGACGCCGTGCTTGACGCAGTTCTGGAACAGCGTCTGGAGGATCATGTGGCCGGTGCGGTCGGCCGCGTAGCACGAGCGGCGGACCGGGGCCTCGCCGTGGTTGCGGGAGTGACCGCCGAAGCGGCGCTGGTCGATCCGGCCCTGCTCGGTGCGGGAGAAGGGAAGGCCCATCTTCTCCAGGTCGAGGACCGCGTCGATGGCCTCCTTGCACATGATCTCGGCGGCGTCCTGGTCGACCAGGTAGTCACCACCCTTGACCGTGTCGAAGGTGTGCCACTCCCAGTTGTCCTCCTCGACGTTGGCGAGGGCGGCGCACATGCCGCCCTGCGCCGCGCCGGTGTGGGACCGGGTCGGGTAGAGCTTGGTCAGGACCGCGGTGCGGCTGCGCTGCGTGGACTCGATGGCCGCACGCATGCCGGCGCCGCCGGCGCCGACGATGACGGTGTCGTACTGGTGAATCTGCATGGGGGGTTAACTCGCCTCTGGCCTCTGCCGATGGTCGATGGTGCTCGCGGCTCAGATGTTGGGGTCGAAGGTGAAGATCACCAGGGTGCCCAGCAGCACGGTGAAGACCGTGGCGGTACCCATGAGCCCCTTGAGCCAGAGCCGGGTCGAGTCCTTCTCGGCGTAGTCGTTGATGACCTGACGCATGCCGTTGGCGCCGTGCAGCATGGCGAGCCAGAGCATCAGGAGGTCCCAGCCCTGCCAGAACGGCGAGGCCCAACGGCCGGCCACGAAGGCGAAGCCGATCTTGGAGACGCCCCCGTCGAGGATCAGCATGATCAGCAGGTGGCCGAGGATCAGCACGACCAGGACGACACCGGACAGGCGCATGAAGAGCCAGGCCAGCATCTCGAAGTTGGTGCGGGTGCGACGCGGCGTCTTCTTGGTCCGCTGGCGGGCCGGCTCGATGACGAAGGCGTCGGCGGGGTTGCCCGTGCCGAGGCCCTTGCCGGTGTGCGCCTGCTTCGAGGGGACGACGACGGCGTCGGAGATTTCCGTGGACATGTCTCGGCTCACTTCCCGAACCAGGAGATCAGCGTGTGCTGCAGGATCCCGTAGAAGGAGCCGGCCATGAGGACGACCCAGACGCCGACGACGGTCCAGAGCATCTGCTTCTGGTACTTCGGGCCCTTGGACCAGAAGTCGACCGCGACGACGCGCAGGCCGTTCAGGGCGTGGAACAGGATGGCGGCCACCAGGCCGTACTCCATCAGGTTCACGAGCGGAGTCTTGTACGTCTGGATGACGGTGTCGTAGGACTCCGGGGACACTCGCACCAGGGCGGTGTCCAGGACGTGGGCGAACAGGAAGAAGAAGATGAGGACGCCGGTGACTCGATGAGCCACCCAGCTCCACATGCCTTCCCGGCCGCGGTACAGCGTTCCAGCCGGCACGGAAAAACCCTCCGGAAGCGATTGGGGGCTCGGCCGGCTTCGGTGTCGGTCAGCCCGGCCGGGTCGGTCCACCGGCCGCGAGCATCCTATCGACGCCTTCTCGCGTGCCGCCTCCGGGGGCCCCAGGTGTGATCAAACAGGCACTTCTGGCCTAGCAGGGCGGGAACCAAGCCGACTTTCGGCACTCTCGGTGATCGATCGGATGCGCTACGGTGGCCGCCCCCGACCGCCGACACCCTGCCGAGGCGTCCGTGCCACTTCGCCCTGCCCGTCCGTCCGCCGCCGCCCTGGCCGGTCTGGCCGCTCTGCTGCTCGCGACCGGCTGCACCACGGTCGGCGGCCCCTCCGGGGATGCGGTGGGGCCCGGCCGGGAGCTGACCGCGGCGCAGCTGCGGGCGGCCGCGGTGGCCGACGCCGACCTGGGCCCGGGGTACACGGTGACGGTGGTGACGCCCGGCCACCGGGACACCGGGGCGGGCTCCGGGCGGGAGCGGGCGGACCTTCCGGCCTGCCAGCCGCTGCTGGACGTGGTCGCCCCGGTCGCCCCGCCGGGCCCGGCCTCCGCCTCGGCCTCCCCGGCCTCCGGCCGCCCGTACGCGGAGACCGACCTGAGTGTGGCCCGGGCCGCCGACCCGGCGGGCGGGGTGTACGGCGGGCTGCTCGGCTACCGGGCCGGACGGGCGGCCGCGGTGCGGGCGGAGCTGGAGGGGCTGTTCGGCCCGTGCGCCTCGTTCACGTCGACGGCCCCGCCGCCGCCGGCCGAGAAGCCGGGGAAGCGGGTGCCGATCCGGACCAGGCACCGGCTGAACCGGGTGGACACGCCCACGCCCGGGGGAGCGGACGAGGCGATCGGATTCACCCTCACGAATGAATCGGGTACGGCCGTGCTCGCCCAGCGCGCGGTGCTGGCCCGGGTCGGTCCGGCGCTCGCGGTGTTCACCACCTTCGGGGGTGCGGCTGCGTCGGCCGCCGCGCCGGACGAGCGGATCGTCCGGCAGCAGGTGGCCAAGCTCCGGGCCGCGCAGACAGCGTAGGGAGAGGCCGTAGAGAAGGGGGCGTGGAAGGGGGCGGGAGGACGGGGCGGCCGGCGCGTGCCGGGTTCAGTGCGCCCCGGCCTCCGAGTGGGTGGCGACCAGGTGCTCCAGCCGCGTGAGGGCGATCCGGCGGAGCTCGTCCGCCGCGATCAGCCGCTCCTCGTCCGGGTCGTTGGCCAGCCGGGTGCGGATGGAGGAGAGCACGGTGTCCAGCATCTCCTCCGGGGCGACGCGCTCCAGGCAGACCACGAAGACGTGGCCGAACCGGGCCTCGTACGCGGCGTGTGCCGCCCGCAGCGCGGTGTGCGCGGCCTGGCTGCCGGGGGCCCGCATGCCGAGCAGCGGCTGCGGCATCCAGCTCTCGTCCGCCAGTGCCTCGGCGAGGTCGGCCGGGCGCAGGTCGTAGGAGGCCTCGCTGGCGGCGGCCAGCAGGGACTCTATGTCGGGGTACGGCCGGTGCGCGGCGAGCCGCAGGGCCCAGCGGTGGCTGCCGCAGCAGGCCAGCAGGGCCTCCTCGGCGGCGCCGGCGTCGGCTTCGTTGAAGCGGTGCAACCCGAGGAGGGTCGGCTCTGTTCTGACGTCGAGCCGCTGTGACGGGATGTCGCTGGCCAGCGGGTCCTCCTCGTGAGGGCGGGAAGGTGCCGGTGAAGAAGTGGGGTGGTGGAGCAGCTGAAGTATGGGGGCTGAGGAGGGGCGCACGGCGCCGGTCCGGCAGCGCCTCCAAGGTAGTTGAGCCGTCATCAGTTGGGGAGGGCGCGCGCCGAATTCATCCGGACGAGCTATCAAGTTGTGACGTTGACACCATCGCGTCAGCGCCCTCCCCACGTCTTTCTGATAGTCGGGCCTTCTGCTGACCCGGTTGTCGGCTCAGCTGCAGCGGGTGCCCGGGGCCGGCATCGTGCCGTCGACCAGGTAGGCCTCCATGGCCCGGTCGATGCAGGTGTTGCCCTTGCCGAAGGCGCCGTGGCCCTCGCCGACCCGGGTCAGCAGGGTGGCGTCGGCGAAGCCCTTGGCCAGCGACTCGGCCGAGGCGTACGGGGTTGCCGGGTCGCCGGTGGTGCCGACCACCAGGATCGGCGCGCTGCCCTCGGCCCGGATGGTGTGCGGCTTCTCCTGGGTCTTGAACGGCCAGTAGGCGCAGCCCGGCTCGCTGTAGTCGTCCAACGTGACGCCCTTGGACAGCAGCGGGGCCTCGGCGAGCAGCCGGTCCACCGCCGCCTTGGCGTGCTCGGGGGTCGGCGCCGGGCGGGCGGCGTCGGCGCAGCTGATCGCGCCGTTGGCCTCGTCCATCGGGCTGTAGTGGCCGTTCTCGTCGCGGCCGTTGTACTCGTCGGCGAAGGCCAGCAGGTAGTCGCCCTTGCCGCGCATCATCGCCCAGCCGAGGCCGGCCCGCAGGTACTTCCAGGAGGTCTTCTCGTCGCCGTAGAGCATCGATATGACGCCGGTCCAGGCCTGGTCGCGGGTGAGCTTGCGGCCGTCCTTGGTGGTCAGCGGCTTGTCGTGGAGGCCGTCCAGGAAGTCGGCGGCCTTCTTGGCGGCCTTGTCCTTGTCGGTGCCGAGCGGGCACTCGTCGGCGTGGTTCTCCACGCAGTCGGCGGCGAAGCGCTCGAAGGACTTCTCGAAGCCGACCTGCTGGTCGACGCCGTGGTCCAGGGTGTCCTGGGCGGGGTCGACGGCGCCGTCCAGGATCAGCCGGCCGGTGTTCTTCGGGAACTCCTCGGCGTACAGCGCGCCGAGGTAGGTGCCGTAGGAGATGCCCAGGTAGTTGAGCTTCTTGTCGCCGGTGACGGCGCGCAGCACATCCAGGTCGCGGGCGGTGTTGCGGGTGCCGACGAAGGGCAGCAGCTTGCCGGACCTGGCCTGGCAGGCGGCGGCGTGGTCGGTGGACTGCTTGACGTGCGCGGCCTTGCGCTCGGCCGGGTCGAGCGGCTCGTCCGTCTGGTTGGCGGCGTCGTGCTGCTTGTCGTCGTAGCAGACGACCGGGGAGCTGGCGCCGGTGCCGCGGGGGTCGAAGCCGATCACGTCGAAGCGGTCGTGCAGGGCGCCGGCGAAGTCCTTGGTGCCGTACTCGACCATCTCGACGCCGGAGCCGCCCGGGCCGCCGGGGTTGACCATCAGCGAGCCGACCCGCTGGTCCGGCTTGGCGGCCGGGTACCTGATCAGCGCGAGGTCGATCGCGTCGGTGGCGGGGTTGGCGTAGTCGAGCGGGACGTGCAGCGTGCCGCACTGCAGCCCGGATGTGTCGATCTTGGCCGCTTCGGCCTTCGGGTCGGCCGGGCAGGCCGCCCAGGTGATCTGCTGGCCGTAGAAGGGCTTGAGCGCGGGGTCGGCCTCGCCGGTGGGCCGGGTGGTCGGCGTCGGGGCGGGGGCGGGGGTCGCGGAGGCGGACGCCGGGGTGCCGGCGGCCCGGTCCTGGGCGGGCTCGGCGGCGTGGTTGCAGGCGGTGGCGAGGAGGAGGGTGCCTGCCGCCACGGCGGTCAGCAGGACGTGTGGGCGGGCGGCCCGGAAGCTGTTCATCGCACGTGTGTACCACTGGGCCCCGACGTGCTCGATCTTGACCCCCGGGTCGCCCGCCGGGCCGGGTCAGCCGCGGTGGACCTTGTGGTTGGCCGCCTGCGCCCGGGGCCGGACCACCAGCAGGTCGATGTTCACGTGCGAGGGCCGGGTGACCGCCCAGGCCACCGTGTCCGCGATGTCCTCCGAGGTCAGCGGCTCGGCCACGCCCGCGTACACCGCGGCGGCCTTCTCCTCGTCGCCGCGGAAGCGGGTGATCGCGAAGCCCTCGGACTTCACCATGCCGGGCGCGATCTCGATCACCCGGATCGGCTCCCCGCACAGCTCCAGCCGCAGCGTGGCCGCGATGGTGTGCGCGGCGTGCTTGGCTGCCACGTAGCCGCCGCCGCCCTCGTACGCGGCCAGCGCGGCCGTGGAGGAGAGCACCAGCACCGTGCCGTCCCCGGTGGCCCGCAGGGCCGGCAGCAGCGCCTGCGTCACGTGCAGCACGCCGAGCACGTTCACCTCGTACATCGCGCGCCAGTCGGCCGGGTCGCCGTGCTCGACCGTCTCGGCGCCGACCGCGCCGCCCGCGTTGTTCACCAGGACGTCCACCCGGCCGACCGCGGCCGCGAAGGCGTCCACGGCGGCCCGGTCGGTGACGTCCAGGGTGACGGCGCGCGCCGCACCGCCCCGGCCCTCGATCTCCTTTGCCAGCGCCTCGATCCGGTCGGTGCGGCGGGCGGTCAGCACCACCTCGAAGCCCTCGTCGGCCAGCCGGCGGGCGGTCGCCGCGCCGATCCCGCTGCTGGCACCGGTGACCACGGCCACCTTCTGCTCGGTCATTGCCACTCCCTGGGGGCTCATCCGGTCGTTCACCCGATCATCTCAACCGCGTCTGCGTCCCCGTCGCCCGGCCGGGCCCTAGATTGCGAGGCACCGAACCCGCGCCCCCGCCGATCCCGTGGAGGGACCATGCCGCGTCCTGCCGAATCAGGCTTCCCGATCGAGCCGCTGTACGGCCCCGAGGCGCTGGCCGGCTGGGACCCGGCGACCCGGCTGGGCCGGCCCGGCGAGTACCCGTACACCCGGGGCGTCTACCCGACGATGTACACCGGCCGGCCGTGGACGATGCGCCAGTACGCGGGCTTCGGCACCGCCGCCGAGTCCAACGCCCGCTACCGCCGGCTGATCGCCGGCGGCGGCACCGGCCTCTCGGTCGCCTTCGACCTGCCCACCCAGATGGGCTACGACTCGGACGCCCCGCTCGCGGCCGGCGAGGTCGGCAAGGTCGGCGTGGCCGTGGACAGCGTCGAGGACATGGCGGTGCTCCTCGACGGCATCCCGCTCGGCGAGGTGTCCACCTCGATGACCATCAACGCGCCCGCCGCCCTGCTCCTGCTGCTCTACCGACTGGTCGGAGAGGCCCAGGGGGTGGCGCCCGCCGCGCTCACCGGCACGGTCCAGAACGACGTGCTGAAGGAGTACATCGCCCGCGGCACCTACATCTTCCCGCCGCAGCCCTCGCTGCGGCTGGTCGCGGACGTGTTCCGGTACTGCCGGGACGAGATCCCGCGCTGGAACACCATCTCCATCTCCGGCTACCACATGGCCGAGGCCGGGGCCGACCCTGTGCAGGAGATCGCCTTCACCCTGGCCAACGGCATCGCCTACGTCCGGACCGCGATCGCCGCCGGAATGGCCGTGGACGAGTTCGCGCCCCGGCTCTCCTTCTTCTTCGTGGCCCGCACGACCCTGCTGGAGGAGGTGGCCAAGTTCCGTGCCGCGCGCCGGATCTGGGCCAGGATCATGCGCGAGGAGTTCGGCGCGAAGGATCCGCGCTCGCAGATGCTGCGCTTCCACACCCAGACCGCCGGAGTGCAGCTCACCGCCCAGCAGCCCGAGGTGAACCTGGCCCGGGTCACCGTGCAGGCGCTCGCCGCGGTGCTCGGCGGCACCCAGTCGCTGCACACGAACAGCTACGACGAGGCGATCGCGCTGCCCACCGAGAAGGCCGCCCGGCTCGCCCTGCGCACCCAGCAGGTGCTCGCCCACGAGACCGACGTGACCGCCACCGTCGACCCGTTCGCCGGTTCCTACGCGATCGAGTCGCTCACCGACGAGGTGGAGGCCGCCGCGCTGGCCCTGATGGACCGGATCGAGGACCGGGGCGGCGCGGTGGCCGCGATCGAACAGGGATTCCAGAAGGGGGAGATCGAGCGCACCGCCTACCGCCTCCAGCAGGAGACCGACTCCGGCGAGCGGACGGTGGTCGGCGTCAACCGCTTCCGTCTGGACGCGGAGGAGCCGTACCAGCCGCTGCGGGTCGACCCGGCGATCGAGCGGCAGCAGGCCGAACGCCTGGCCCGGCTGCGGGCCGGGCGCTCGGCCGGAGCCGTCACCCGGGCGCTGGACGCGCTGCGCCGCACCGCCGAGGGGCCGGAGAACGTGCTGTACCCGATGAAGGAGGCGCTGGCCGCTCGGGCGACCGTCGGAGAGGTGTGCGACGCGCTGCGCGGGGTGTGGGGCACGTACGCTCCGGTGGAGCGCTTCTGAGCGACTTCCGGGCGACTGCTGACCGGCTTCCGAGCGGGTGCCGACCGGCTGTCGACCGGCTGTTGAACGGCCGTCAACGCCGGTTCTTCGTCAAGGAAATGGCGGCCGTGACCACCGGCCGGGGTGATCGTTGCACAGGGCAAGCAACCCGGGGAAGGCGGCCGAAACGAGATGTCATACCCACCTGTCCGGCCGGTATGCGCCCATCCGGAGACTAATTTTCCGGAAGTCGGGCCAAATCCTCCCAACGGGCCTACCCTTGGGGAGATGAACCGTCCTGAGCCCGCTCAGCCGGGCGCCACTCTCGCCGCCGCACGTCCCGCCGCCGAACTGCGCGACCGGGTGAGGGCGCTGGAGCCCGAGCTGATCGCCTTCCGCCGTGATCTGCACCGGCACCCGGAGCTGGGCCGCCAGGAATTCCGCACCACCGGGCTGCTGCGCGACCGGCTGGTGGCGGCGGGCCTCGAACCCCGGGTGCTGCCCGGCGGCACCGGCCTGCTGGTCGACATCGTCCCGCCCGGCACCGGCCCCGGCGAGGAGTTCCTGGCCTTCCGCGCCGACATCGACGCGCTGCCGATCGACGACGCCAAGACCGACGTGCCGTACCGCTCCACCGTCCCCGGCCGGGCCCACGCCTGCGGCCACGACGTGCACACCTCGGTGGTGCTCGGCGCCGGCCTGGTGCTGGCCGAGGCCGCCCGCACCGGTGAGCTGCGCCGCCCGGTCCGGCTGGTCTTCCAGCCGGCCGAGGAGGTCATGCCGGGCGGGGCGCTGGACGTGATCAAGGCCGGCGGGATGGACGGCGTCGGCCGGATCTTCGCGGTGCACTGCGACCCGAAGGTGGAGGTCGGCCGGATCGCCCTGCGCACCGGTGCGATCACCTCCGCCTGCGACCGCCTGGTGCTGCACCTGGACGGCCCCGGCGGGCACACCGCCCGCCCGCACCTCACCACCGACCTGGTGACCGCGGTGGCCCGGATGGCCGCCGACCTCCCCGGCGCGCTGGCCCGCCGGATGGACCCGCGCTGGGGCGTCAGCCTGGTCTGGGGCCGGATCGCCTCCGGCTCCGCGCCCAACGTCATCCCGCAGCACGCCGAACTGGAGGGCACCGTCCGCTGCCTGGAGCTGGACGGCTGGCGCGAGGCCCCGGACCTGCTGCACGAGCTGATCGCCAAGCTGGCCGAGACCTACCGGGCCAAGTGGACGCTGGACTACCACCGCGGGGTGCCGCCGGTGGTCAACGAGGCGGTCTCGATCGCCCTGCTGGACGAGGTGATGAACGCGCGCTTCGGGCGCGAGGGCGCGGTGGTGGTCGAGGGGACCGAGCAGAGCCTCGGTGGCGAGGACTTCTCCTGGTACCTGGAGCACGCCCCGGGCGCGCTGGCCCGGCTCGGCGTCCGCGCCCCCGGCGACACCACCGTCCGCGACCTGCACCAGGGCCGCTTCGACGTCGACGAGCGGGCGATCGGCATCGGCGCCGAACTGTTCGCGGCACTGGCCCTGGAGGCGGACGGGAGCTGAGGCGCCGCCGCGGGTCGAAACGGCCGACACGTGGGCGGATCGTCGGAATCCGGGGTACCGGTGCGGTTCCGTAAACTGGGCCGCACCAACCCCGGACCACCGTCCGCGCAGGGGAGAAGGGCCTCGGGAGGGCGTCAGACCACGGTTTGATAACAACCCGAATGCTCTGGCACCCCGTAACCCAACCGTGTTCTACGCGCGTTACGGTGGCGTCCAATCACGCCAAACGGTTGCGTGTCAGAAGGAGAAACTCCCTTGCGCCGTTCAATGAAGCTCGCCGCGGTTGTGCTCTCGGGTTCCCTGGGCATGGCCTCGCTCGCCGCTTGCGGCGCAAAGAGCACCGACAACACCTCCGCTTCCGGCTCGGGCGACGGCTCGCTCAAGGTCGGTATGGCCTACGACATCGGCGGCCGTGGCGACCAGTCGTTCAACGACTCCGCTGCCCGTGGTCTCGACAAGGCGAAGGCCGAGCTGGGTGCCTCCGTCACCGAGGCCGAGGCCAAGTCCGGCGAGGCCGAGGCCGACAAGGAGACCCGCCTCAAGAACCTGGTCGACGCCGGCTACAAGACCATCATCGCGGTCGGCTTCGTCTACCAGCCGGCGGTCAACAAGGTCGCCAAGGACAACCCGAACGTCAAGTTCGCGATCATCGACTCGAACGACAAGGACCAGCCGTCCAACGTCACCTCGCTGCTCTTCGCCGAGCAGGAGGGTTCGTACCTGGCCGGTGTCGCCGCCGCGAACAAGTCGAAGGCCCACCACATCGGCTTCATCGGTGGTGTGCAGTCGGAGCTGATCAAGAAGTTCGAGGCCGGTTACAAGGCGGGCGCCAAGTCCGTCGACCCGAACATCGTGATCGAGACCACCTACCTGACCACCCCGCCGGACTTCACCGGCTTCAACTCGCCCGACAAGGGCAAGGAAGCCGCCCAGGGGCAGCTCGACAAGGGCGCGGACATCATCTACTCCGCCGCCGGCTCCTCCGGCAACGGCGCCATCGAGGCCGTCGCCAACAAGTCGGGCGCCCTGGCCATCGGTGTCGACTCCGACCAGGCCAGCCAGCCGGCCCTGGCGAAGTACAAGAACAGCATCCTGACCTCGATGGTCAAGAACGTCGACAACGCGGTCTTCGCGTACATCCAGTCGGTCAAGCAGGGCAACGCCTTCACCGGCATCAAGCTCTTCGACCTCAAGGCCGACGGTGTCTCGCTCGCCACCACCGGTGGCAAGATCGACGACATCCAGGACAAGCTGAAGGCCGCCGGCGACGCCATCAAGAGCGGCGCCACCACCATCCCGACCGCGCCGGCCCAGTAAGGACCGCGCGTCTCGGACGCGACAGCGCCTGCCGCCTGCCCGGCAGCGCGATGATCGACTCAGTTCACGGGAGGGGCCCGGCAGGGTGCGCTCAACGCGTACCCCCGGGCCCCGTTCCGTCCCCCCGTATCCGCCCTTGGCCCTCCGAGCGCAACGACGCGCCTCCAGACCACCAGGAGACCGCCATCACCGCATCCGACCCCGTCCCCCTGCGCAAGGACGGCACCCCCAGCGCGGGGACGGCGACAACGGCCGTCGAACTGCGCGGCATCACCAAGCGCTTCCCCGGTGTCGTGGCCAACCACGACATCAACCTCACCGTCCGCACCGGCACCGTGCACGCCCTGATGGGCGAGAACGGCGCCGGCAAGTCGACGCTGATGAAGATCCTCTACGGCATGCAGAAGCCGGACGAGGGCACCATCGCGATCAACGGCGAGCTGTGCGAGTTCAACACCCCCGGCGACGCCATCGCCCGCGGCATCGGCATGGTGCACCAGCACTTCATGCTCGCCGACAACCTCACGGTGTGGGAGAACGTCGTCCTCGGCGGCGAGCACCTCCACGGCATCGGCGCCAAGGCGAAGGCGAAGATCAAGGAGATCTCCGACCAGTACGGCCTGGGCGTGCGCCCGGACGCCCTGGTCGAGGACCTCGGTGTCGCCGACCGCCAGCGCGTCGAGATCCTCAAGGTGCTGTACCGCGGCGCCAAGATCCTGATCCTGGACGAGCCCACGGCCGTACTGGTCCCGCAGGAGGTCGACGCGCTGTTCGACAACCTGCGCGAGCTCAAGTCCGAGGGCGTCACCGTCATCTTCATCTCGCACAAGCTGCACGAGGTGCTGGCGGTCGCCGACGCGATCAGCGTCATCCGGCGCGGCACCACGGTCGGCGACGCCGACCCGAAGGCCGTCACCGCCCGCCAGCTCGCCGAGATGATGGTCGGCGCCGAGCTGCCCTCCCCGGAGAGCCGCGAGTCGACGGTCACCACGACCGAGATGCTCGACGTCAAGGACCTGCGGATCGCCAAGACCGACGCCGAGGGCATCGAGCGCGTCGTCCTGGACGACATCTCGCTGCGCATCCACAAGGGCGAGATCCTCGGCATCGCGGGCGTCGAGGGCAACGGCCAGGCCGAACTGGTCGAGGCCATCATGGGCATGCTGCCGCTGGACGGCGGCACCGTCACCCTGGACGGCAAGGACCTCTCCGGCACCCTGACCCGGGCCCGCCGCGAGGCCGGCATCGGCTACATCCCCGAGGACCGCCACAAGCACGGCCTGCTGCTGGAGGCCCCGCTCTGGGAGAACCGGATCCTCGGCCACGTCACCGAGGCCCCCAACTCCAAGGGCGTGCTGCTCGACCCGTCCTCCGCCCGGACGGACACCCAGCGGATCGTCGAGGAGTACGACGTCCGCACCCCCGGCATCGAGGTCACCGCGGCCTCGCTCTCCGGCGGCAACCAGCAGAAGCTGATCATCGGCCGCGAGATGAGCCACCAGCCCAAGCTGCTGATCGCCGCGCACCCCACCCGTGGTGTGGACGTCGGCGCACAGGCCCAGATCTGGGAGCACATCCGGCGCGCTCAGCGGGAGGGCCTGGCCGTCCTGCTGATCTCCGCCGACCTGGACGAGCTGATCGGCCTCTCCGACACCATCCGGGTCATCTACCGCGGCCGCCTGGTCGCCGACGCCGACCCGGCCACCGTGACCGCCGAGGACCTGGGCACCGCGATGACCGGTGCCGCCAGCGGCCACATCGAGTCCGAGCCGGAGGCCGTCGAGGAGTTCCACGAGACCCTCGTGGAGGGCACCGAGGCCGAGGGCACCGACCCGTCCGACACCGCCGACGACCCGCAGGCGGGGGAGTAACCACATGACCAGTCCCAACCCCGCCGCCAAGGCCGCCAAGCCCGGCCTGGCCCAGCGGATCAGCGGTGAGCGGATCGTGCTCGCACTGGCGGCGCCGGTGCTCGCGGTCGTGCTCTCCGTCGCGATCTGCTCCGTCCTGCTGGCGACCTCGGGCAAGAACCCGTTCGACGCGTGGAACGTGATGATCACGTACGCCACGAAGTCGGACGGCCAGGTGGCGATCCTCAACCGGTCCACCACCTACTACCTGGCCGCTGCGGCCGCCGCGTTCGGGTTCCGGATGAACCTGTTCAACATCGGCGTCGAGGGCCAGTACAAGGTCGCGGCGCTGTTCGCGGCCTACATCGGCGCCCAGGTCGACCTGCCGGCGTTCATCCAGATCCCGCTGCTGCTGGTCACCGCCATGCTGGTCGGCGGCCTGTACGCGAGCATCGCCGGTCTGCTGAAGGTCTACCGCGGCGTCAGCGAGGTCATCGCGACCATCATGCTGAACGCCATCGCGCTCGCGATCGTCGGTCTGCTGCTCGTCCCCGGCGTCTTCGCGCCGAAGGTCAGCGGCACCAGCAACTCGATCCAGACCGAGCCGATCTCGCAGTCGAGCCACTTCTTCGGCATCGAGACGGCCGGCGGCACCCTCTGGGGCTTCCTCTTCATCGCGATCCTGGTCGGTGTGCTCTTCCAGTTCACCCTGACCCGCACCCGCTTCGGCTTCGACCTGCGCGCCACCGGCCGCTCGGAGTCCGCCGCGACCGCCTCCGGCGTGAACGTCAAGAAGATGGTCGTCATCTCGATGTTCGTCTCCGGTGGGATCGCCGGTCTGATCGGCATGCCCGAGCTGCTGCAGAACTCCTTCTACTACGGCCAGAGCTTCCAGCCCGGCCTGGGCTTCCTGGGCATCTCGATCGCCCTGCTCGGCCGCAACAGCCCGATCGGCATGGTCTTCGCGGCCCTGCTGTTCGCCTTCCTGGACGCCACCGGCGCGCAGCTGCCCCTGCAGGGTGGCTTCCCGTCCGAGATCGTCGCGGTCATGCAGGGCACCATCGTCATCTGCGTCGTCGTCGCGTACGAGCTGGTGCGCCGCTACGGCCTGAAGCGCCAGCAGCAGAAGGTCGGCGCCGAGCTCGCCGCCCAGGCCGCGGCCACTGAGAAGAAGGAGGTGTCCGCGTGAGTACGGCCACTGCTGCCCGTCCGAAGGCGCCGGGCGCGCCCGCGAAGAAGCGCAAGCTGTCCTGGCCGGTGGTCCTGCTCCTGATTGCGGGCGCCCTGGTCCTGTTCTCCGCCGTGGGCATGGCCACCGGCAACCACTCGCTGACCTCCTCCGGTCAGATCACCGCCGCGCTCAGCGCCGCCGTGCCGATCGGCATGGCCGGTCTGGGCGGTCTCTGGTCCGAGCGGGCCGGTGTGGTCAACATCGGCCTCGAAGGCATGATGGTCGCCGGCACCTTCTGCGGTGCCTGGGCCGGCTACCTGGTCAACCCGTGGGTCGGTCTGCTGGCCGGCATGCTCGGCGGTGCGCTCGGCGGTCTGCTGCACGCGATCATCACCGTGACCTTCGGTGTCGACCACATCGTCTCCGGTGTCGGCATCAACCTGCTGATCCCCGGCATCTGCGCGTACGTCAACCGGATCTACTACAAGGACTACATCTCGGCCGGTGCCGGCGCGAACCAGTCCCCGCCGGCGGATCCGCTGCCGTACATCACGATCCCGGGGCTGTCCTCGGGCCTGAAGGACATCGAGAACCACCACTGGTTCTTCGTCTCGGACGTCGCGGGCGTGCTCGGCGGTCTGGTCACCAACATCTCGGTGGTCGTGCTGCTGGCGGCCGCGCTGATCGTGGTCAGCTACTTCGCGCTCTGGCGCACGGTGTTCGGCCTGCGGCTGCGCTCCTGCGGTGAGAACCCGACCGCGGCCGAGTCGCTGGGCGTCAACGTCTACAAGTACAAGTACCTGGCGGTCATCGCCTCCGGCGCCTTCGCGGGCCTCGGTGGTGCGTACCTCTCGCTGGTCGCCGCGCACTTCTACAAGGACGGCCAGACCCTGGGCCGCGGCTTCATCGGCCTCGCCGCGATGATCTTCGGCAACTGGATGCCCGGCGGCCTCGCCATGGGCGCCGGCCTGTTCGGCTTCACCGACAGCCTCCAGCTGCGCGACCCGGAGTCGGTGCACGTGCTGATCCTGATCGTCGGCATCGCGATGATCCTGCTCGCCCTCTGGCAGCTGTACCGGCGCAAGTACACCGCGACGGTGATCTCCTTCGTGATCGCCGGCGGTCTGATCGCCTGGTACTCGCTGACCGACCAGGTGCAGCGTCCGCTGATCGTCGCCACGCCGTACGTGATCACCCTGGTGGTGCTCTCGCTGGCCTCGCAGCGACTGCGGATGCCCAAGGCGGACGGCCAGATCTACCGCAAGGGCCAGGGCAAGTGACCGCCCCCGCGCCCTCCGCGATCGACTGGGAGCGGCTGCGCGAGGCGGCGCGCGAGGCGATGGGCCACGCGTACGCCCCGTACAGCAAGTTCCCGGTCGGCGCGGCCGCACTGGTGGACGACGGGCGGGTGGTCACCGGCTGCAACGTCGAGAACGCCTCGTACGGGCTGGGGCTGTGCGCCGAGTGCGGGCTGGTGTCCGCGCTGCACGCCACCGGCGGGGGGCGGCTGACCGCCTTCACCTGCGTGGACGGCGCCGGCGAGCTGCTGATGCCGTGCGGGCGCTGCCGCCAGCTGCTGTACGAGCACGGCGGGCCCGAGCTGCTGGTCGACCTCGCCTCCGGCGTGAAGCCGATGAGCGAGGTCCTGCCCGATGCATTCGGGCCGGAGCGGCTCTAGCATCGCCGTTTGTTACGCGCGTAGAGTGTCGCGAGTGGGCCGTAACCCGGTCATCTCGCGACACTCTTCGCTTTTCATGCCTTTGAACCCCCTCTTGGAGCACGCATGGACGCCATCTCCGTCATCAGGACCAAGCGCGATCGCGGAGAGCTGAGCGACGCTCAGATCGACTGGGTCATCGACGCCTACACCCGTGGCGAGGTCGCCGACGAGCAGATGTCCGCGCTGGCCATGGCGATCCTGCTGAACGGCATGAAGCCGCGCGAGATCAGCCGCTGGACCGACGCCATGATCCGCTCCGGCGTCCGGATGGACTTCTCCTCGCTGCCGCTGCCCACCAGCGACAAGCACTCCACCGGCGGCGTCGGCGACAAGATCACCCTCCCGCTCGCCCCGCTGGTCGCCGCCTGCGGCGCCGCCGTCCCGCAGCTCTCCGGCCGCGGCCTCGGCCACACCGGCGGCACCCTGGACAAGCTGGAGTCCATCCCCGGCTGGCGCGCCCTGCTTTCCAACGACGAGATGATGGACGTGCTGCGCGACGCCGGCGCGGTCATCTGCGCGGCCGGCGACGGCCTCGCCCCCGCCGACAAGAAGCTGTACGCGCTGCGCGACGTCACCGGCACCGTCGAGGCGATCCCGCTGATCGCCTCCTCGATCATGTCCAAGAAGATCGCCGAGGGCACCGGCGCGCTGGTCCTGGACGTCAAGGTCGGCTCCGGCGCGTTCATGAAGAACCTGGACGACGCCCGCGAACTCGCCCGCACCATGGTCGGCCTGGGCACCACCGCGGGTGTCAACACCGTCGCCCTGCTCACCGACATGTCCACCCCGCTCGGCCTCACCGCGGGCAACGCGCTGGAGGTCCGCGAGTCCGTCGAGGTGCTGGCCGGCGGCGGCCCCGCCGACGTCGTGGAGCTGACCCTGGCGCTCGCCCGCGAGATGCTCGCCGCGGCCGGCGTGCACGGCAAGGACCCGGCCGACGCGCTGCGCGACGGCTCCGCGATGGACCACTGGCGCCGCATGATCGCCGCCCAGGGCGGCGACGTGGACGCCCCGCTCCCGGTCGCCCGCGAGCAGCACGTCATCCCCGCGCCCGCCTCCGGCGTGCTCACCGAGCTCGACGCCTACGCCGTCGGCGTCTGCGCCTGGCGCCTGGGCGCCGGCCGCGCCCGCAAGGAGGACCCGGTCCAGGCCGGCGCCGGCGTCGAGATGCACGCCAAGCCCGGCGACACCGTCGTGGCCGGTCAGCCGCTGCTGACCCTCCACACCGACACTCCCGAGCGCTACGACTACGCCATCGAGGCGCTGGCCGGCGGCATCACCGTCTCCCCGGAGGGCACCGCGTTCACCCCGAACCCGATCGTGCTGGACCGCATCGCCTGATCCGCGTGAGGTCTGCTCACGTACGCCGGATCAGGCGTACGTGAGCAGACCGCCGGTGTCGATCGTCCAGGGGCCCATGGCCGCGTAGTCGCGGACCTTGTTGTGGTAGTCGTTCTCGGGGTTGGAGTTGGAGACGATCTCCACCACGAGCAGGACCTCGTGCGGGAGAACCGCTCGCTGCTCACCCTCCAAGGTCGCCTCGAGGAAGACCATCAGGTTCGGGTTGCGCAGCTGCCCGAGTCCGGCATCCTCCAAGTCCGCGCCGTGGTAAGCGATGTGACCCGGATGAGTGGTCGGCAGCTGGGCGTTGAGCTGTCGGGCGATGCGCAACACGGCGAGTTCGTGGCGCTTCGCCGGCGACATCGTCATGACGATCTGGCCGTCGGCGATCTCGATCTTCCCCATCCCCGGCACCTTCGGCAGCTGATCCGCGATCTCCAGGAGCCGGGCGTACACAGCAGGATCGCTGCTCATGTCCCTGAGTGTGTCGGCGGCGGTTGTCAAGCGTCCGCGATCGCTCGCCGGGTGGTATGGGCCCGGTGGGTGGCGTAGAGCGTCACGCCGGCGGCGAGGGTCATGGCGGTGAGGCCGACGGTGGCGGCGCCGGGCCAGCCGGTGGCGTGGTAGGCGTCGGCGCCGAGGGTGCCGCCCAGGCTGTTGCCGAGGTAGTAGGCGATCAGGTAGAGGGCGGAGGCCTGGGCGCGGCCCTCGGTGGCGGTGCGGCCGACCGCGGAGGAGGCGGTGGCGTGGCCGGCGAAGAAGCCGGCGGTGATCAGGACCAGGCCGAGCAGGGCGCAGGCCAGGGAGTCGGCGAGGGAGAGCAGCAGGCCGGTGGCGGTGACGCCGATGGCGGCGTAGAGGGCGCCGCGGCGGCCGAGGCGGACGGAGAGGCGGCCGGCCGCGGCCGAGGTGCCGGTGCCGACCAGGTAGACCACGAAGATCGAGGCGGCGACCGACTCCGGCAGGTGGAACGGCGCGGCGATCAGCCGGTAGCCGACGGTGTTGTAGACCGCGCCGAACACGGCCATGAACAGCATCCCCAGCGCGTACAGCCGCAGCAGCAGCGGGTTGCGCAGGTGCCCGCCGACGGTGCGGGCGAGGGCGCGGGCGTCCACCGGGGCCGGGGTGAAGTGCCGAGCGGCGGGGATCAGCAGCCGGAACGCGAGCGTGGCGAGCAGGGCGAGGGCGGCGGAGGCGGCGAGGCCCCAGCGCCAGCCGAGGCCGGCGGCGGTCCAGCCGGAGAGCAGTCGCCCGCCCATGCCGCCGATGCTGTTGCCGGCCACGTACAGGCCCATCGCGGAGGCCAGGGCGCTGGGGTGGACCTCCTCGGCGAGGTAGGCCATGGCGGTGGCGGGGAGCCCGGCGAGGGCGGCGCCCTGGAGGACGCGCAGCACGACGAGGGTGGTGAGGTCGGGCGCGAAGGGCAGGGCGAGGGCGAGGACGGAGGCGGCGAGGGTGGAGGCCGTCATCACCGGGGTGCGGCCGTACCGGTCGGACAGGGCGCTGGCGGGGAGCAGGCCGAGGGCGAGTCCGAGGGTGGCGGCGGAGGCCGTCCAGCTGGCTTGGCCAGGGGTGAGGTCGAGGTCGGCCGAGAGGACCGGCAGCAGGCCCTGGGTGGAGTAGAGCAAGACGAAGGTCGCGATCCCGGCGGCGAAGAGGGCGAGGTTGGCGCGGCGGAAGGCGCGCTGGCCGGGGCGGTGGCGGTCGTCCGCGGTGGGGGCGGCGGCGGGGGCGGTGGTCGGGGCATCCGGGGCGGTCACGGATGCCCTGGTATCGGCGGGCTGCATGTCGTCGACGGTAGGCCCGTCCTGGTTGATGCGTCCAATGCATGAAGCGTGGATGATCGATGCACTGGCGTATGAGTCGAGGTGGTGGCGCGTTGACCGGTCCCGAGTCGGTGGACGGTGGGGAACAGCGGTACCGGGCGGCCGAGTTGGGCCCGGACGAGCCGGCCGTGCTGCTGGCGCCCCGGCTGGCGCAGTTCGCCGCGGTGGCCCGGCTGGAGCACGTGACCCAGGCGGCCGCGCTGCTCGGGGTGCCGCAGCCGACGCTGTCGCGCGCGGTGGCCCGGCTGGAGGAGGAGCTGGGGGTGGAGCTGCTGGCCCGTCAGGGTCGGACGGTCCGGCTGACCAGGGCGGGCCGGCTGCTGCTGGCCTCGGTGGAGCGGGCGCTGGCCGAGGTCGAGCGCGGCGCGCAGGCGGCCCGGGCGGAGGCGGACCCGGAGGCGGGGCTGGTGGCCTTCGGCTTCCTGCACACGATGGGCCCGGACACGGTGCCGGCGCTGCTGCGCGGCTTCCGCGCCGAGCGCCCGAGCGTGCGCTTCCAGCTGGTGCAGGACTACGGCGCGGCGATGCTGGAGCGGCTGCGGGCGGGTGAGCTGGACCTCTGCCTGGTCGCGCCGCTGCCGGACGACCCGGCGTTCGCCGCCCGCCCGCTGGACGAGCAGCGGCTGCTGCTGGTCGTCCCCGCGGACCACCGGCTCGCCGGGCGGCGGCGCATCCGGCTGGCGGAGGTGGCGGAGGAGCCGTTCGTCGGCCTGGAGCAGGGCTACGGGCTGCGCGCGATGACGGACGGCTTCTGCGCGCGGGCCGGGTTCGTGCCCCGGCTGGCATTCGAGGGGGAGGAGGCGGAGACGCTGCGCGGGCTGGTGGCGGCCGGGCTGGGGGTGGCGCTGCTGCCGCCGGCGCTGGTGCCGCGGCCGGGGGTGGTGGAGCTGGAGGTGACGGCGCCGCGCACCCGGCGGGCGATCGGGCTGGCCTGGGCGGCGGGGCGGCCGCTGTCCCCGCCGGCGGAGGCGTTCCGGGACTTCGTGCTGTCCCGGCGCGGGCGGCTGCTCCAGCACGACTGAGGCGTCGGCGGTACGACCGTCGCCTTGGCGGCGCGGCCGTCGCTTTGGTGGATCGTATGGACCGGTCGGTGGAATTCCGGGCGTGCTTTGGACCATCCGGTGGTGTTCCCGGTGGTGGGTCTACGCGCGTAGGGGCTATATTTCCGCAATGGAAAAGCAGATCTCCGTCACCGCTGCGGGCACCGGCCCGCGCATCCCCACCGCCGACCAGATCCGCCGCGCGCCCAAGGTCCTCCTGCACGACCACCTGGACGGCGGGCTGCGCCCGGAGACCATGGTCGAGCTGGCCGCCGCCGTCGGCTACCAGGGCCTTCCCACCACCGACCCCAAGGAGCTCGGCGAGTGGTTCCGCGAGGCCGCCGACTCCGGCTCGCTGGTCCGCTACCTGGAGACCTTCGCGCACACCTGCGCCGTGATGCAGACCCGCGAGGCCCTGATCAAGGTCGCCGCCGACTGCGCCGAGGACCTGGCCGCCGACGGCGTCGTGTACGCCGAGGTCCGGTACGCCCCCGAGCAGCACCTGGAGGCCGGCCTGACCCTGGACGAGGTCGTCGAGGCCGTCCAGGAGGGCTTCCGCCTCGGTGAGGCCAACGCCCGCGCGGCCGGCCACCGGATCCGCATCGGCACCCTGATCACCGCGATGCGGCACGCCGCCCGCTCGCAGGAGATCGCGGAGCTGGCCAACCGCCACCGCGACCAGGGCGTCGTCGGCTTCGACATCGCGGGCGCCGAGGCCGGCTACCCCCCCACCCGCCACCAGGCCGCCTTCGACTACCTCAAGGGCGAGAACAACCACTTCACCATCCACGCCGGCGAGGCCTTCGGCCTGCCGTCGATCTGGGAGGCCCTGCAGTGCTGCGGCGCCGACCGGCTCGGCCACGGCGTGCGGATCGTCGACGACATCACGGTGGGCGAGGACGGCGCGGTCGAGCTCGGCCGGCTGGCCGCGTACGTGCGCGACAAGCGCATCCCGCTGGAGATGTGCCCGACCTCCAACATCCAGACCGGCGCCGCCACTTCGTACGCCGAGCACCCGATCGGGCTGCTCAGCCGGCTGAAGTTCCGGGTCACCGTGAACACCGACAACCGGCTGATGAGCGGCACCAGCATGAGCCAGGAGTTCGGGCACGTGGTGGACGCCTTCGGCTACACCCTGGGGGACCTGGAGTGGTTCACGGTGAACGCGATGAAGTCCGCGTTCCTGCCCTTCGACGAGCGGCTGGCGATGATCAACGACGTGATCAAGCCGGGCTACGCCGAGCTGAAGGCGGAGTGGCTGTTCAGCGCGGGCGTCGGCGGCCACTGAGTCGAGGGCTGAGCCCGTCTCCGGCGGTCGGGTGAACGCCCCGCTTCGGCACGGAAGTTGGCGTTCATCCGACTACTCACTCCTGTGAGTGAACGGCCCTTGGTCCCCACGCGACCGGCTCACTACGGTGTGCCAGTCATTGCCGACCAGACACGGTGGCGGTCGCCCGTCCGCCCAGCTCGTACGCGAGGCCGGCCACCGATGAGGACCCAAGGGGACGAACCATGAAGCAGGCTCTCAAGGCCGCCGGCACCGCGGCGATCGGCATCGCCATCGCGGCGGTCGGCGCCGGCACCGCCTCCGCCGCCGCCCCGGCGCCCGGCGGCCTCGGGCTGCCCACCGGCGCGGTGACGAACCCCGCGGTGACCGGGGCGATCGCCGACACCGCCGCCAAGCTGCCCGGCGGCGACAAGGTCGCCGGCACGCTGGGCACCCTCGCCCCGACCGCGGGCCAGGCCGCCGAGGCCCCGGCGGCCGAGGCCCCGGCCGCCGCTCCGCTCGCCGGCGTCACCCAGCAGCGCGCCGCCGTCCCGTCCGTCCCGGGCCTCGACAAGACCCCCATCGGCGGGCTGACCGGCGCCCTCCCGGGTCTGCCGGGCCTGGGCGGCTGATCCGGACCGCCCGCACGGCGACGGGCCGCCCACCCCGGTGTTCCCGGGGTGGGCGGCCCGTCGCCGTTTCGGGTTTCGGCCTCACGGCTCCTGCGGGAGGAGCACCCAGAGGGCGAGGTAGAGCAGGAACTGAGGCCCGGGGAGCAGGCAGGAGAGCAGGAAGATCAGGCGGACGGTCCACGGGGTCAGGCCGAAGCGGTCGGCGATCCCGGCGCAGACGCCGGCGATGACGCGGTTGTGACGGGGGCGGGCGAGGCGAGCGCTCATGGGTTCACTCCTGATCTGCTCCGCACGGTGGCGGTGATCTGCTCCGCACGGTGGCGGCCCGGTCCGGCCGGTCCGGCGGGGTACTTCCATACTGCTCCGGCGCCGCCCCGCGATCCTCAGCCCGACAGGTGATTCCGGGCCCCGCCGGGTCACCGCCAAGGCGGAGCCGGAGGTCGGGGTCCTCCTCAGGGTGACCCTGAGGGCCGCCCCGACCGGCAGGGCGCGCCGGCGGCTCCGAACGGCGGAAGGCCCGCCCGTCCCCGCTCGACGGCGGGTGACGGACGGGCCTTCCGGGGTGCGTGCGACGGGTGCCGCGCGATCAGCCCGCCTGGTGCGGCGGCTGCGACGGGTTCGGCTGCGCGTACGGGTTGTCCGCCACCGGCTGCGGCGGGACGGGCGCGGCCGGCTGCGGGGCGTTCGGGTTGAACGGGGCCTGCGGCGCCTGCGGGGCGTTGGGGTTGTACGGCGCGTTCGGGTTGTACGGCGCCTGCGGCGCGTGGGGGTTGAACGCGGCGGCCTGCGCGGCGGCCTGCTTGGCGTTGCTGCGCTCGGTGATCGCCTTCACCGAGTACACGATCATCGCGACCGGCAGGATGAACACCTTGAAGAAGATGTAGTACGTGCCGCCCTCGAAGACGAACGCGAGGTAGTAGGCGTACCCCAGGAAACCGAGGCCGATGACGACGTTGAGAATCCGCAGGCCGACCTTCAGTCCGCCGGCGACGGCCCCGAGGACCACCATGAGGACGCCGCTGAGCGCCAGCAGGACGACGTACCAGGAGAACAGCGGTTCGGCGCTGAAGTCGAGATTGTTCAAGGGGGGTTTCCTGTGGGAGGGAAGAGAGAAAACGGCGGAACCGTTCGGGGACGAGAGCGCACAGTACTGGAGGCGGCCGACATTCGTCGCCGCCTTTACGTCACGGTGTCGTTGCGCTCTGCCGGACCGGCAATTGACGAGGTGGGAAATGACTGGGTATGAGGTGCTGCGGGTCTTTTGCGGGCCCGAGGGGGAGCACGGGAACGAGCTCGGGGTGGTGCGCGACGGCGCCGCCGTGCCGGAGCACGCGGACCGGCAGCGGATCGCACGCGAACTCGGTTTCAGCGAGACGGTCTTCGTCGACGATCCGGAGCGCGGGGCGATCGACATCTACACCCCGTCGGTGCGCCTGCCCTTCGCCGGCCACCCGTGCGTGGGCGCCGCCTGGCTGCTCGGGGTGGACCGGCTGGTCACGGCCGCCGGTGCGGTGGGCGTGCGGCGCGCGGACGGGCTGACCCTGATCGAGGCCCGGCCGGAGTGGGCTCCCGGGCGGACGCTGCGCCAGTACGGTTCGGCTGCCGAGGTGGAGGCACTGGAGGTGCCGCCGCCGGGGGAGTGGATCTACGCCTGGGCCTGGCAGGACGAGGCGGCCGGCACCGTCCGGGCGCGGGCCTTCCCCGGGCGCGGTGACGGGATCGACGAGGACGAGGCGACCGGTGCGGCCGCCCTGCTGCTGACCGCGGAGCTGGGCCGGACGCTGACCGTCACCCAGGGCCGGGGCTCGCAGCTGATGACCGGACCGCGCCCGGGCGGGCTGATCGAGGTCGGCGGCCGGGTACTGCCGGCGCCGGCCCGGCCGACGGGCGGCGCCGCGTCCTAAGGCCTGTCCGGCGAACCCTAGGCGCGCGGGCGGCCGACGGGCGGCGCCGCGTCCTGAGGCCTGTCCGGCGAACCCTAGGCGCGCGGGCGGCCGGCGGGCGCGACGGCCGCCACCGGGGCCACGGCGGCCACCGACGGGGCGGCCGGCGCGGACAGCCGGGGCGCCCGCGGCCGCCGCTCCCGCAGCAGGTGCCGCAGCCCGGGGGCCAGCGCGAGGTGGGTGGCGGCCACGCCGATCACGGCGAACAGGATGTGGTCCACGTCGAGGACGTGCCCGGGCGTCCAGGAGGAGAGGAACTCCAGCGCCGTCGCCAGCAGCGCGGAGGCTCCGGTGGTGCGCAGGAAGGAGGGCAGCCACGGGGCCCGGAGGCGGCCGCCGGCCAGCGGCAGGAGGATGCCGAGCGGGGCCAGCAGCAGGAGCTCGCCGGCCACCTGCCAGACGCTGGAGGAGCGGAGCGAGGCCAGCGGCGTCAGGTTGGTGTCGTAGACCCAGGCCACCGGCAGCGGTCTCAGCACGAGCCAGAGCACCAGCGTCAGGTGGCAGGCCAGGCCTGCCAGTCCGGCCTTCCGGAGGGGACGGTGGACGTCCGCCGCCGGGCTGCTCTCGGTCCCCGCGCCGGAACGCTCGTCGCGTGTCCTGGTGCCATCTCGCTGCACGGGAGGGAGGACGTGACCCGGTGGCACGGCGGTTCCACCGTGAGCGTGAACATTCCCGAACGCGCCCCCGGCGCCCGCCCCGCGCCCGGGACGGCCACCCGCCCGGCTACTTGCAGGGCGCAGCCGTCGGCACCGCGCCGAAAACGTTGTCCGGCGGCGGGCTGCCCGGTGCCACCACGGTGGGCGACGGGCTCGGACTCGGGCTCGCGGACGCCTTGGCCGCGCCGCGGGCCTGGGTCATGGACGGCGCCGGGCCGGGCGGGGTGGCCAGCGCGGCCGGGACGTGCGGGGTGGTCGGGCAGGCGGTCCGGCTGGCCGGGGCGCCGGCGTCGACCGGTACGGCGGTCGGCCGGATCCCGCAGCCGGAGGCCAGCGCGAGCAGGAACAGCACGCCGGCGGCGCGGCGCAGGGTGGTGGTGGCGGGGGCGGTCACGTGGCGTCCTTGTCCTCGGCGGCGTCGCGCGCGGGGCCGTCCTCGGCCCCGCCCGCGGACGGCGGAGGCGGCGGGGTCAGCGGCAGCGTCAGGGTGAACACCGCGCCGACCTCCCCGTTCGCCGCCGTGATCGTCCCCCCGTGTATCTGGGCGTTGGCCATCGCGATCGACAGGCCCAGACCGCTGCCCTCCGAGCGGGCCCGCCCGCGGTCCGCCTTGTAGAAGCGGTCGAAGACGTGCGGCAGCACGTCCTCCGGGATGCCCGGGCCGCTGTCGGAGACCTCGACCACGACCGAGTCCTCGGCCTGCCGGACCCGCACCCGCACCGGCGAGCCGCCGTGCTTGAGCGCGTTGCCGATCAGGTTGGCGAAGACCACGTCGAGCCGGCGCGGGTCGACCACGGCCAGGATGCCGCGCGGGGCGTCCAGTTCGACCGCGTCGTACCAGGCCCGCCCGTCGATGCAGGACATGATCAGGTCGGCGATGTCCACCTCGTCGGCGACCAGCTTGGCGGTGCCGGCGTCGAAGCGGGTCACCTCCATCAGGTTCTCCACCAGGTCGGACAGCCGCCGGGTCTCGCTGACCACCAGCCGTACGGCCGGTTCGATCATCGGGTCCAGCGACTCGGCCTCGTCCTCCAGGATGTCGGTGACGGCGGTCATCGCGGTCAGCGGGGTGCGCAGCTCGTGCGACATGTCGGCGACGAACCGGCGGCTCTGCGCCTCGCGCGCGCTCAGCTCCTCGACCTGCTCGTGCAGCTGCTCCGCGGTCCGGTTGAACGTCCTCGCCAGGTCGGCGAGTTCGTCCGAGCCGTCGACCTCCAGCCGGGTGTCCAGGTGCCCTTCGCCGAGCCGCCGGGCGGCGTCGCCGAGCCGCCTGACCGGCCGCAGCACGGTGGCCGAGGCGGCCTGGGCGAGCAGGGCCGAGCCGATCAGCGCGAACAGCGTGGCGGTGGCCAGCGACCAGCCCAGCGTGTTGAGGTCGGCCCGCTCGTTCTCCAGCGACTTGAACATGTACGCCGTCGGGCCGTTCGGCACCACCTTGGTGCCGCCGATCAGGAACGGCCGGCCCTCCAGGTTCTGCCGCTGCCAGTACAGGTGGTACGGGTACGGGTTGCTCTCGCTGACCTCGCGCGGCTTGGCGACGGTGGTCTGCAGCGCGGTCGGTACGTCGGCCAGCGTGAAGTGCGCGGGGTCGGAGGAGGGCGCGCACTCCGGGTGCGCCGGATCGACCACCACCACGTCGTAACTCAGGCCGGAGCTGGCCACGCTGGAGGCCAGCGCGGCGAGCTCCGGGCAGCTCGCGTTCAGCGGCAGCTCGGAGACGTTGCGGCTGAGCGAGACCCGGAAGTCGTTCAGCGCGGTGTTCTGGGCGCGCTTGAGCACCGCGTCGCGGTTCAGCCAGTACGCGATGCCGGAGGCCGAGACCGCGGCGAGCAGCGCCACCGCCGCGAACACCGCGATCAGCCGCACCCGCAGGGAGCGCAGCCGTCGCCACCAGCCCGCCGGGAAGCGCCGGGCAGTCGTCTGATGGTCAGTCACAGGAGCCTGTCGTGGTACGGGAGTTCGCGGGCCGGGGGGCGGGGTTCGGAGGTCTGGGGCCGGAGGCCTGAGGACGAGAAGGGCGGTCGGGCGGCCCGGGAGGCCTCAGGCCGGCGGGTCCAGCCGGTAGCCCACCCCGCGGACGGTGCGGATCAGCGTCGGCGCGGACGGCACGTCCTCGACCTTGGCGCGCAGCCGCTGCACGCAGGCGTCCACCAGCCGGGAGTCGCCGAGGTAGTCGTGTTCCCAGACCAGCCGCAGCAGCTGCTGGCGGGAGAGTGCCTGGCCGGGGCGGCGGCTGAGTTCCAGCAGCAGCCGCAGCTCGGTCGGGGTGAGCTGGAGGTCCTGCCCGTCCTTGGTGACGGTCATCGCCGCCCGGTCGATCACCACGGTGCCGTACGCCGAGGAGTCCGAGCTCTCCCGCTCGCCGCGCCGCAGCACCGCCCGGATCCGGGCGTCCAGCACGCGCGGCTGCACGGGTTTGACGACGTAGTCGTCCGCGCCGGACTCCAGGCCCACCACCACGTCGATGTCGTCGGAACGCGCGGTCAGCAGGATGATCGGCAGCTGGTCGGTGCGGCGGATCCGACGGCACACTTCGAAGCCGTCGATCCCGGGCAGCATGACGTCCAGCACGATCAGGTCGGGCCGCTGCTCCTTGAAGAGCCTCAGGCCGTCCTCGCCGGAGGCGGCGGTGGCCACGCGGTGGCCCTGGCGGGTGAGGGCGAGTTCGAGGCCGGTCCGGATGGCGTCGTCGTCCTCGATCAGTAGGAGGAAAGGCACGGCCCCATTTTGGCCCACCGGAAGCGTCGAATCACCCCCGGGACCGTTCACCGACCGTCCGGGAACCGGAAGGACCGCCACCGGCGTCCGGTACGGAGGGAGGCGGACCGGGACGAAAGGCCCACGCCTGTGACACCCCTGTGACAGTCGGCGGACAGCGCCATCACAACCGGCGGGCAGGATTTTCCATGTCGCCGCAGGACAGCGGGCCGCAAGGCCGGCTGGAGGGCGGCTACCGGAACCGCTCGTACCGACCCAGGGGGCGCACGATGAACGCCATGCTTCAGACCCGGACCAACCCGGCTGTCCGCACCGCGCGTTCGTCAGCCACCGCCCACCGCACCCGGTACGAGATCAGGACCGACGAGAACTCCGGTGCCGTGACCGTACGGGGGTGCGCGCACAGCACCGGTGGAAACCCTGTCGCCCGTCGGGTGAGCGGCGGCGGCAGGACGGGGGAGCTGTACGGAGTCGGCCGGCTGGGGAGTTCGGTCGACTCCGCCAACACCCTCACGCTGCGGGGGATCCTCCCCGTCCGCGTCGAGGGCACGGACACCCCGGGGGGGAACCGGGGTACCGGGGGGAACGGTCTGCGGACGGTCGGTTCGGGGGAACCGGCCGGTCGTGAGGCCGCCGGTGCGACGCTGCTGCGGCTGAACCCCGCCGCGGCCCGCACCACCGAGGCGGGACAGGGAGGCGCGCAGGGGGAGCACTCGGCCGCCGCGGAGGACCACATCACGGAGTTCACCGCGTACGTGCGCGAGCGCCGCGCCTCCCTGTACGCCACGGCGTACCACCTCACCGGTGACCGCTACGAGGCCGAGGACCTGCTGCAGAGCGCGCTCTTCAGCACCTACCGGGCCTGGGGCCGGATCACCGACAAGGCCGCGGTCGGCGGCTACCTCCGCCGCACCATGACCAACCTGCACATCTCCGCCTGGCGGCGCCGCAAGGTCAACGAGTACCCGACCGAGGAGCTGCCGGAGACGGCCGGCGACACCGACGCGATGGGCGGCACCGAGCTGCGCACCGTGCTCTGGCAGGCGCTGGCGAAGCTGCCGGAGAACCAGCGGACCATGCTGGTGCTGCGGTACTACGAGGGCAAGACCGACCCGGAGATCGCCGACGTGCTGGGGATCAGCGTCGGCACGGTCAAGAGCAGCATCTGGCGCGCCCTGCGCCGGCTGCGCGACGACGAGCACCTGAACAAGTCGGGCGACACCGTCCGGGCGTTCGGCGAACTGGTCGCGTAACAGGGTCGTTCGACCAGGTCGGCCGGCGAGGTCAGCCGACGAGGTCGTAGGACGCAACAGAGGACTCCCGTCGGGGGACGGGAAGCGGACGGTCACGGTCCGGGGGCAGCGGCTCGGGGGAGCATGCCCGTGGGGGAGCCGAGGATCGTTCGGGACGGCGACGGGCCCGGTGCGGGGGAGACGCACCGGGCCCGTCGTTCTGCTGCCTTGTCCTGCTTCCAGGGGCGGACGGCCTCAGGCCGCGGAGAGCTCCGTCGTCCGGGCTGCGGCGTGGATCCGCCGCTCGGCCTCCGGGCCGGCGCACGCGTACGAGCCGAGCGCGACCTGCCGCCCGACGATGGACCGCTCGGCCCGCATCAGCCGCAGGCCCCGGCGCACCAGCACCGGCAGCGACTTGCGGCCCTCCCGGACGTCCCGGCGCAGCCGCCGCCAGGCCGTGGTGAGCGCGCCGTTGCGCAGGCACAGGGCGTCGCCGAGCAGCCCCTCCTCGGCGCACTCGCCGGTGATCTCGGCCGCGAAGATGCCCTCCGCGATGAACGCGGGGGCGCCGCCCAGCTCCAGGGTGCGGGTGCCGATCCGGCCGTTGTCCGGGATCGAGTACACCGGGACGTCGGTTCGGCCGCGTTCGTGCAGGGTGCGGATGGCGGCGACGGCCTGGTCGCGGTGCCAGGCGAGCGGGGAGTCCCAGTCGACGGCGCCGTCGGGCAGCCGTGGCAGGGTCGGGTCGTCCCCGTCCTTGTAGAAGTCGTCGAGCTGGAGCACCGGCAGGCCGCTGCGCTCGGCGAGCGAGGACTTCCCCGACCCGGAGGGCCCGGAGAGCAGGATCACCCGGGCGTGCGCGGTCGGTGCGGGGTTCATGGGGGAGTCACTCACGGGACACCAGTCTGACGCATCCCGGCCCGTTGCCGAAACCGGTCGGTTCAGACCTTCTGCTGCGACTTCGGGTCGGCGAGGGTGACGTGGACCAGCGGCAGGTACCGGCTGTCGACCTGGAGGTGGACCGGCTCCCCGCCGTCGGGCGGCAGGTAGCGGGTCGCGGCCCAGTCCTGGTCGTACCAGGTGTCCGGCTCGGGCTCGTGGAAGCTTCCCCCGGTGGGCAGTTGGAGCCGGTCCCCGCCGCGCTCGCCGAAGGCCGCCGTGGCGGCTCCGGGCGTGATGTCCAACGTGCCGTTGACGTAGGCGCGTTGCCAGCCGGCCCGGTCGGACCGCGCCGAGCAGGGCACCCGGACCGGTCGGCCGGCGGCCAGCCGGCGCCTGGTGCGGGCCACGTGCCACCGGCGGAAGGCGCCGTCCGCGAACAGTGTCGCCAACTCGCCCAAGAACTCTCCCATGTGCCCCCCTCGGTCGTTTGCGTACCGCCGATTCTGGCGCGGCCGGAGGGGCGGTCGGGAGCGCCGAAAGTCGGCGGCGGGCCTGACGAAAGTCGACGGAACCCCACGGGGGACGCCCACGGGACGCCCACGGGACACGGACGAAACGCCGAAGAAAACGCCGACGGACCCGCGCCAGGGGGGGAGAGGCGCGGGTCCGTCCTGTGACCGTCCGGGCCCTAGGGGGGGTGAGGGCACTGGGGACGGCCAGTCTGTGGAGTTGTGCCCGGAGAGCGGAGGTCAGATACCCATCGGGTGCCAGACCGTCTTGGTCTCCAGGAACGAGAGTAGCCGGTCCGTACCGGGCGCATTGGTCCAGTCCTGGGCGAACGGGTCCAGCACCGGACGGACTACCCGCTTGAGGGTATCGGCGGCGGACGCCTCCAGGGCCTGCGCCGCGCCGGGGCCGTCGGCGGCGATGGCCCCGGTGAGGTCCAGCGCGTTGACGTCCTGGTGCGAGGCCAGGGTGGGGGCGATGTCCGTGGTCCGGCCCGAGATGATGTTGACCACGCCGCCCGGGACGTCCGAGGTGGCGAGCACCTCGCCCAGCGACAGCGCGGGCAGCGGGGCGTCCGCGGCGGCCGCGACCACGACCGTGTTGCCGGTGGCGATCGCCGGGGCGATCACCGAGACCAGGCCGAGCAGCGAGTGCCCGTACCCGGCCTGCGGGGCGACGATCCCGACCACGCCGGTCGGCTCCGGGCTCGACAGGTTGAAGTACGGGCCGGCGACCGGGTTGGCGCCGCCCGCGATCTGGGCGACCTTGTCGGTCCAGCCTGCGTACCAGACCCAGCGGTCGATCGCGGCGTCCACCAGCGCGGCGGCCTTCTTCGGGCCGATGCCCTCGGAGAGCGCCACCTCGGCGGCGAACTGCTCGCGCCGGCCCTGCAGCATCTCGGCGACCCGGTACAGCACCTGGCCGCGGTTGTACGCGGTGGTGCCGGCCCAGCCCTTGACCGCCGCGCGGGCGGCCAGGACGGCGTCCCGGGTGTCCTTGCGGGTGCCCAGCGGGGCGTTGGCGAGCCACTCGCCGTTCGAGTCCGTCACCTCGTACACCCGCCCGCTCTCGGAGCGCGGGAACTTCCCGCCGACGTACAGCTTGTAGGTCTTGAGGACGTCAAGACGCGCGAAGGTCGTGTCAGACATCGAGGTAGGCCTCCAGACCGTGGCGGCCACCCTCGCGGCCGTAGCCCGACTCCTTGTAGCCGCCGAACGGCGAGGTCGGGTCGAACTTGTTGAAGGTGTTGGCCCAGACCACGCCGGCCTTGAGCTTGTTCGCCATCCAGAGGATGCGCGAGCCCTTCTCCGTCCAGATGCCGGCGGAGAGGCCGTACGGGGTGTTGTTGGCCTTCGCGACCGCCTCTTCGGGGGTGCGGAAGGTCAGCACCGACAGGACCGGGCCGAAGATCTCCTCCTGGGCGATCCGGTGGGCCTGGCTGACGCCGGTGAACAGGGTCGGCTTGAACCAGAAGCCGGTGCCCGGGAGTTCGCAGGCCGGAGACCAGCGCTCGGCGCCCTCGGCCTCGCCGGCGTCGGTCAGCGCGGTGATCCGGGCCAGCTGCTCGGCCGAGTTGATGGCACCGATGTCGGTGTTCTTGTCCAGCGGGTCGCCGACCCGCAGGGTGCCCATCCGGCGCTTCAGCGCGTCCAGCAGCTCGTCCTGGACCGACTCCTGGACCAGCAGGCGCGAACCCGCGCAGCAGACGTGGCCCTGGTTGAAGAAGATGCCGTTGACGGTGCCCTCGACGGCCTGGTCGATCGGCGCGTCGTCGAAGACGATGTTGGCCGCCTTGCCGCCCAGCTCCAGCGAGAGCTTCTTGCGGGTGCCGGCCAGCTGCTTGGCGATGGCCCGGCCGACCGGGGTCGAGCCGGTGAAGGCGACCTTGTTGACGTCCGGGTGCGCGGTGAGCGCGGCGCCGGTGCGGCCGTCACCGGTGACGATGTTGACGACGCCCTTCGGCAGACCGGCCTGGCGGCAGATCTCGGCGAAGCGCAGCGCGGTCAGCGGGGTGGTCTCGGCCGGCTTCAGGACGACCGTGTTGCCGGTCGCCAGCGCGGGCGCGATCTTCCACGCCAGCATCAGCAGCGGGAAGTTCCACGGGATGACCTGGCCGGCCACGCCGAGCGGCTTCGGGTTCGGGCCGTAGCCGGCGTAGTCGAGCTTGTCGGCCCAGCCCGCGTAGTAGAAGAAGTGCGCGGCGACGAGCGGCAGGTCGACGTCGCGGGTCTCGCGGATCGGCTTGCCGTTGTCGATCGACTCCAGCACGGCCAGCTCGCGGCTGCGCTCCTGGATGATCCGGGCGATCCGGAACAGGTACTTGGCGCGCTCGCTGCCGGGCAGCGCCGACCAGTCGGTGAAGGCCTTGCGGGCGGCGGCGACCGCGCGGTCGACGTCCTCGTCGGTGCCCTGGGCGAACTCGGCGAGCACCTGCTCGGTGGCCGGGTTGACCGTCTTCAGGGCCTCGCTGCCCGAGGAGTCGACGAACTCGCCGCCGATGAAGTGGCCGTAGGAGGTGGCGATGTCGCCCGCGGCGGCGGGGGACTCGGGGGCCGGGGCGTACGCGAAGAGGCCGCCGGCGGGCTTGGCCGTGGGCTCCTCGGTGTTCTTCTTCTTGGCCATGGTGATCAGTCCACCGTCACGTAGTCGGGGCCGGAGTAGCGGCCGGTGGCCAGCTTCTGGCGCTGCATCAGCAGGTCGTTGAGCAGGCTGGAGGCTCCGAAGCGGAACCAGTGCGGGGTCAGCCAGTCGTCGCCGAGGGTCTCGTTGACCATCACCAGGTACTTCATGGCGTCCTTGGTGGTCTTGATCCCGCCGGCGGGCTTGACGCCGACCTGGACGCCGGTGGCCGCGCGGAAATCGCGGACGGCTTCCAGCATCAGCAGGGTGACCGGCGGGGTCGCGTTGACGGCGACCTTGCCGGTGGAGGTCTTGATGAAGTCGGCGCCGGCCAGCATCGCCAGCCAGGAGACCCGGCGGACGTTGTCGTAGGTCTGCAGCTCGCCGGTCTCGAAGATGACCTTGAGGTGGGCGTAGCTGCCGTCGGCGCGCTTGCACGCCTCCTTGACGGCGACGATCTCCTGGAAGACGTCGAGGTAGCGGCCGGAGAGGAAGGCGCCGCGGTCGATCACCATGTCGATCTCGTCCGCGCCCGCGGCCACCGCGTCGGCGGTGTCGGCGAGCTTGACCGGGAGGGCGGCGCGGCCGGCCGGGAAGGCGGTGGCCACCGAGGCGACCTGGATGTCGGTGCCCCGGAGGGCGTCCTTCGCGGTGGCGACCATGTCCGGGTAGACACAGATGGCGGCGACGCGGGGGGTGGTCGGGTCGGTCGGGTCGGGGGTCCTGCCCTTGGCGCACAGCGCGCGCACCTTGCCGACCGTGTCCGCGCCCTCCAGCGTGGTCAGGTCGATCATCGAGATCGCCAGGTCGATGGCATAGGCCTTCGCCGTGGTCTTGATCGAGCGGGTACCGAGGGTGGCGGCACGCGCCTCAAGGCCGACCTGGTCGACGCCGGGCAGGCCGTGCAGAAAGCGGCGGAGCGAGGCCTCGGACGCCGCAACGTCCTGAAGGCCGCTGCCCGCAACGCCGGGGGCATTGGCTGCAACAGTGGACATAGTCACCAGACCAGCATATCTACGCGCGTAGTAGTCCGCCAGAGCGGCCACCTTTCGTGGCCGCTTTCGTGGCCGGACCGAGACCTCCGGGTGTGGAGCATGGGGCAGAATCGAGGCCATGACCGATTCCGACGGCAAGCCCCACCAGGGCCCCGCCGCCCCCGACGGGGAGCCCGAGTACGCGGACCGCGTGTACCGCTCCGTTCCCGGTGTGATCTCCGGAGTGCTGCTGCTGGCCGTCGCCGCCTGGCTGATCGGCGACGCGGTGGTGACCGGGACGGGGAAGACCCCGTACGTCTCGCTCGCCGCGGTGCCGGTGTTCGCGTTCCCGGTGATCGCCTACACCCTGCGCCCCGAGGTGCGGGCGAGCCGCAGCCGCCTGGTGGTGCGCAACCCCTGGCGGACCGTCGTCGCGCCCTGGGCCTCGGTGGAGGGGCTGCGCGCCGGGTACTCGGTCGAGCTGTTCGCCGACGGCGAGAAGTACCAGGTGTGGGCGGTGCCGGTGTCGCTGCGCCAGCGCAAGCGGGCCACCCGCGCCCAGAGCCGCGGCACCACCGAGCACGCCTCCCGGACCGGCCTGGGGCTGGGCCTCCCCACCCGCAGCAACCCCGTCGTCCAGGGCTCGCCCGACCCGACCCGCGCCTGGTCCGACCAGGTCACCGCCGTGCTGCAGGAGATGGCCGAGCGCAACGCCGCCCGCCCCGACGCGGCCGGGCCGGTCGTGGTGCGCTGGTGCTGGTGGGTGATCGCCCCCACCGTGGCCGGCCTGATCGCGCTGGTCACCGTCATCGCCGTCTGAGCCCGGGAGTCCCGACCCGGAACGCGGGAGGGCCCGCCGGTCACGTACGTCACGGACCGGCGGGCCCTCCCGCGTGCGGGTGATCAGATGCCGGCGGCTGCGGCGAGGTCCTGCTTGATGGTGTCGAGCAGCTCGGCTGCGCGGGTGCGGGCCGCGGCGAGCTCGGCGGCGGAGGCGACCGGGAGGACGACCTCCAGGTAGCACTTCAGCTTGGGCTCGGTGCCGGAGGGGCGGACCACGATGCGGGCCGAGCGGACGGCCTCGCCGGCCAGGTAGTAGCGCAGGCCGTCGGTGGGCGGCAGCTCGGCGGAGCCGGCCGCGAGGTCGTCGGCGCGGGTGACGCTCAGGCCGGCCAGGACGGTCGGGGGCTGCTCGCGCAGGCGGCGCATGGCGTCGGCGATCAGCGAGAGGTCCTGGACCCGGACCGAGAGCTGGTCGGTGGCGTGCAGGCCGTGCTCCAGCGCCAGGTCGTCGAGCAGGTCGGACAGCGTGCGGCCGGACTTCTTGAGGGTGGCGGCGAGCTCGGCGACCAGCAGGGCGGCGGTGATGCCGTCCTTGTCCCGGACGCCCTGCGGGTCGACGCAGTAACCCAGCGCCTCCTCGTAGCCGTAGCGCAGGCCCTCGGCGCGGGAGATCCACTTGAAGCCGGTCAGCGTCTCCTCGTAGCCCAGGCCCGCCGCCTCGGCGATCCGGCCGAGCAGGGTGGCCGAGACGATGGTGGTGGCGAAGGTGCCCTCGGCCTTCTTCGCGACCAGGGCCGAGCCGAGCAGCGCGCCGACCTCGTCGCCGCGCAGCATCCGCCAGCCGGAAGTGCCGTTGCCGCTGCCGGCTGCGTTGCCGTTGACCGGCACGGCCACCGCGCAGCGGTCGGCGTCCGGGTCGTTGGCGATCACGATGTCCGGGCCGACCGAGGCGGCGGTGCGGAAGGCGAGGTCCATCGCCCCCGGCTCCTCCGGGTTGGGGAAGGCGACGGTCGGGAAGTCCGGGTCGGGCTCGGCCTGCTCGGCGACCACGGTGGGCGCCGGGAAGCCGGCCCGGCGGAAGGCGGCGACCAGGGTGTCGCGGCCGACGCCGTGCATCGGGGTGTAGACGACGTCGAGTTCGCGCGGGCTGTGCGGGTCCACGATGGAGACGGCGCGGGCCAGGTAGGCCTCGATGACGTCCTCGCCCAGCACCTCCCAGCCGTCCTCGGCGAGCGGGACCTCGCTCAGCGAGCCGATCGCGTCGATCTCGGCGGCGATCCCGGCGTCGGCCGGCGGGACGATCTGCGAGCCGTCGCCCAGGTAGACCTTGTAGCCGTTGTCCTGCGGCGGGTTGTGGCTGGCGGTGACGGTGACGCCGGCGGCCGCCCCCAGGTGGCGGATGGCGAAGGCGAGCACCGGGGTGGGCAGCGGGCGGGGCAGCAGCGCGGCGCGCAGCCCGGCGCCGACCACTACGGCGGCGGTGGCGCGGGCGAAGTCGTACGACTTGTGCCGGGCGTCGTAGCCGATGACGACCAGGTCGCCCAGGCCCTGCTTCCGGACGTACGCGACCAGGCCGGCGGCGGCCCGGATCACCACGGAGCGGTTCATCCGCATCGGACCGGCGCCGAGTTCGCCGCGCAGGCCGGCGGTGCCGAACTGGAGCCGGTCGGAAAAGCGCTCGGCGAGTTCGGCCCAGGCGAGCTTGCTGTCCGACTCGGCCTCCGGGCCCTCGGCCCGGGCGAGCAGGGCGCTGAGCTCCTCGCGGGTCTGCGGGTCGGGGTCCTCGGCCAGCCAGGCCCGGGTCCGGGCGAGGAGGTCGGTGGTGGGTGCCTGAGACATGGCTGCCAGCTCCATCGGGAAGTGCGTCGGTGTGTCGGCCGGAGGGTTCCGCTAAGACCGGGGGGTTCCGCAAAGAGGGGGATGCGCATGCGGACGGGGCCCACGGGAAGGTGTGATCAGCGGATCACGCCGCCCGTGGGCCCCGTCACTCATGAATTCTGCGCCTGCCGGGCGTCAGATCCGCTCAAGGACCTTCGCCAGGAGCTCGCCCATGCGCTCGGCGGAGGCCTTGCCGGCCTCCAGGACCTCTTCGTGGTTGAGCGGCTCGCCGGTCATGCCGGCGGCCAGGTTGGTGACCAGGGAGATGCCGAGCACCTCGGAGCCGGCCTCGCGGGCGGCGATGGCCTCCAGGGTGGTGGACATGCCGACCAGCTCGCCGCCGATCACCCGGGCCATGTTGACCTCGGCCGGGGTCTCGTAGTGCGGGCCGCGGAACTGCACGTAGACGGCCTCGTCCAGGGACGGGTCGACCTCGTGGCAGAGCGCGCGCAGGCGCTTGGAGTACAGGTCGGTGAGGTCGACGAAGTTGGCGCCGACGATCGGGGAGTCCGCGGTCAGGTTGATGTGGTCGCTGATCAGGACCGGCTGACCCGGGGTCCAGCCCTGGCGCAGGCCGCCGCAGCCGTTGGTCAGCACGATGACGCCGCAGCCGGCCGCGGCGGCGGTGCGCACGCCGTGGACCACGGTGGCCACGCCGTGGCCCTCGTAGTAGTGGTTGCGGCCGAGGAAGATCAGGGCGCGCTTGTCGCCGATCTTCACCGACCGGATCTTGCCGGCGTGGCCGGCGACGGCGGGGGCGGGGAAACCGGGCAGGTCGGTGACCGGGAACTCGGCCACGGTCTCGCCCAGGGCGTCGGCAGCCGGCACCCAGCCGGAGCCCATCACCAGGGCGACGTCGTGGCGCTCGGCACCGGTCAGCTCGCGCAGGCGCTCGGCGGCGGCCTGGGCGGCGGCGTAGGGGTCGGCGGAGAGGACCGACTGAGGAGAAGCGTTCACGGGTCCGAGGATAGACGGGAATCGACTACGCGCGTAGAAAATCCGCTGCGGCATGTCGGATCGTTACCCGGTTGACCCGAAACCACAGCTCGATGGCGCTTTCCGGGTGACGGGTCTCGTCGGTTCCGACAGCTGCGGATCCGGCTCACAGCCGTTTCGCGCTGCGCAGCCCCTTCGCGTACATGCCGTTGTCGTCCAGTCGCGCCGTGCCGCCCTTGTCGCCGAAGGTCGGGCCGTCCGCCTCCTCCCGGCTGGAGATGTACCGGGGATGGCCGTCGGTGTCCAGGCCCAGGTAGATGCCGGTGTGGTCGAGCCGGGCGCCGGTACGGGCGTCGATCTCGAAGAACACCAGGTCACCGGGGAGCAGCGGGTCGATCGAGGCCGGGCGCAGGGTGGTGTCCGAGCCGGCGGCGGTGGTCAGCGGGATCACCGGGACGCCGGGGCCGAGCCGGGCCAGGCCGTTGGCGGTGCGCGGCAGACCGGGGCCGGCCGCGTCCTTGGAGAGCAGCGGGTAGCCGGAGCGGTAGCCGTAGACCATCCGGACGAAGCCCGAACAGTCGAAGGCGCCGTAGCGGGTCTTGTCGGGCTGCTTGGTCACCTTGTCGGCGAACGTGTACGGAACGCCGAGGTAGTCGAGGAAGTCGGTCTGTTCCAGCCGCAGGTCGTTGCCGACCGAGCCGTTCGGGTTGAGCGGGCCGAAGGAGGCGTCGCCCTTGAAGCGCACGCCCTTGGCGTCCTTCTCGGCCGGCGCCCCGCCCACGTACTGGGTGGCCGCCGCGAGGACGTCGTCGGCGGTGGAGCCGAGCGACTGCTGGAACCAGGTGCGGAACCAGGCCTCCTGCTCGGCGCCCGGCTTCCACGGCTGCGGCATCAGCCGCACCCAGCTGTCGGTCACCACGGTGGCGGTGGTGGTGCCCGGCTCGGCGAAGGTGCGGCTGGGGCCGGCCAGCACGGCGGTGCGGGCGTTGTCGGTGAGCGTGGCGACCACGCCGCCGCGGGCGTCCCGGACCACCGTGCGGTCCGGCCCGGCCAGCCGCTCGTAGCGGTACTGGGCGGGCGCGGCGGCGGCCGTGGCGGCGTCGCCGACGGGGGCGGCGGTGGTGGTGATCAGCGGTGCGCTGCTGCCCGCCGCCGGCTGCCGGTCGCGGTCCCGCAGCTGGACGGTGAGGTAGCCGCTGGCGGCCAGCAGGGTCACGGCGAGGCCGCCGCTGAGCAGGGACTTGCGGGTCAATGGCATGGGGGTTCCCGTCGGATCAGGTGCCGGGCGATCAGGTGCCGGGCAGGGCGCCGAGCAGGACGCCGGCGGTGAGGACGACGTAGTTGGCGAGCGTCACCGTGCTGGTGGCCATCAGGGTCGCCGCGCGGGGCTGGCGGACCAGCTGGTAGGCGATCAGGCCCGGGACGATGAAGCCGAGCGTCTGGTTGGCGTACAGGGTGGGCAGTTCGCGCTGCAGCACCAGCATCACGGTGGCCTGCAGCAGCACGCCGATCAGCACCACGGCGGCGAACAGCCGCTTGCCGTACAGGATCACCAGCTTCTGGACCGCCCGGGTGGCCAGGTAGGTCAGCACCGTCACGCCGATCACGATGGCCACCCGCTGCAGCGACTCGACCAGGGTGAGGGCCAGCCAGCCGGGGGTGATCATGCCGCCGGGGGAGAGGTTGGTGGTCAGGTAGCAGACCAGCGAGAAGACCAGGCCGAGCGCGATGCCGATGGCGGCGATCTCGGGGGTGAGCTCGGTGGGGATCACGGCTGGTCTCCGTAGGGGGCGGCGGTGCGGTGGTCGGGGTCGAACCAGGAGTCGGGGAGCGGTTCGGGGTGGTACACCGGCTCGGCGTACGGGGCCTGCGGGGGGTACGGGTACGGATCGGCGTAGGGGGCCTGCCCGGCGTGGCGGTACTGCTCGGCGTACGGGTAGGGCTCGGCGTACGGCCCGGGGTACGGCTCCGGCTCCGGGTAGAGCGGTTCGGGCTCGTGGTACGCGTACTCCGGTGCCTCCGGCGCGTCCGGGCTGTCGTCCGGGTCGAGCCGGGCCAGCTCCTCCAGGAACAGCTCGCCCTGGCCGTGGATGTTGCCGACGGCCACCAGCGAGGAGTCCGGGCCGAGTTCGGCCAGCAGGTCGGCGGTGAGCTGCGCCGGGTCGCGCTTGTCGCCGCCGAGGTCGACCACGCGGCCCGACCAGCCGGCCGGGATGCCGTCGCGGGCGCTCCTGGTGGGGTGGCCGATCAGGAAGACGGTGTCCGGGTCGAGGTTCGGGACGATCTGGCCCATCTGGCCGTTGCGTTCGACCCGGTCGGGGCGGCAGTTGATGACCACGTTGAGCGGGCGGTGGATCGCGCCCAGGCCCTCCAGCTGGCGGACGTTCATCAGCGTGGACTCGGGGTCGTTGGCGGCGAAGACGTTGGCGAAGCGCAACCGCTTGCCGTCCGCGGTCCGGTAGCGCTCGACCGAGAGCACGCCCGGGTCCGGCGGGGCGGCCCACATGCCCTGCAGCGCGGTCTGCCGTTCCACGCCGAGGAGTTCGGCGACGGCGAGGGCGATCGCCACGTTCTCCTTGAAGGTGAACCAGCTGAACCCGCGCAGCTCCTCGTCGGTGACCGACTCCGGATCCACCACGACGAGTTCGCAGTTCCGCTTGGCCGCCTCCGCGCGCAGGATGTGCGCGCGCTCCTGCTCGGCGGTCACGCACACCCCGTCGACCGGCATCGAGCGGGACAGCGAGCGGGCGACGTCGTCCAGGGTCGGGCCCATCTCGGCGAGGTGGTCCTCGCGGACGTTGCAGAGCACGCCGATGGTGGAGCGGATCAGCTTGGTCTGGTTGACCTCCTGGAGCGCGGGCATGACGGCCATGCACTCGATCACCAGGGCGTCCGGCCGGTAGGTGGCGGCGCGGCGGACGATGCCGATCTGCTCCACGACGTTGGCGATGCCGAACTTGCGGTAGACCGGCTCCTCGGTGGCGTCCGGGTGGATGAAGCGGGCCGCGGTGCCGGTGGTCTTGGCGACCGTCACCAGCCCGCCGCCGCGCAGTGCGCCCGCGCACAGCCGGGTGATCGAGCTCTTGCCGCGGATCCCGTTCACCAGCACCCGGGTCGGGATCTGCTCCAGCGCGGTGAAGTGCCGGCGCTGCTCGACGATGCCGGCCACCAGCAGCACGGCGCAGCACACCAGCAGCACGACGTAGAGGAAGAGCACGGGGAGGTCCTTCGGGCGGGGCTCAGCGGGCGGTGGCGGGGGTACGGCGGACGGCACGCTCGGCGAGTTCGGCGCGCACCAGCTCCTGGCGGATCAGCTCCAGGCTGCGGGCGACGGCACCGACCTCGTCGTGGTGGACGGGGTAGAGCACGGTGCGGCGGTCCCCGGCGGCCAGCGCCTCGGCGCTCGCGGCGAGCCGGCGCAGCGGGAGGCCGACGACGATGAACAGCCAGCCGAGGCAGAGCGCGGCGGCGGTGAGGCCGAGCATGCCGGCCAGCACGGCGCGCCGGTCGGCGCGGTTCTGGTCGAGGTGCAGCCAGGCCACCGGGTGGGCGGTGACCACGGACCAGCCGAGCTTGGCCACGCTGCCGTTGCCGCCGAGCGGGGCGGCGGCGAGCAGCGTCGGGTCGTCGCCGTCGCGCAGGACGTCGGCGGCGGCGGACTTCTTGGCGTCCGCGAGGACCTTCCGGGCGCGGCCGTCCGGGAGCTCGCCGAAGGAGCTGTAGCCCTCGTTGGCGGCGAGCACCCGCTGCCGGTCGTCGAGCAGCCAGACCCGGCCGAGGCCCGGGCGGACCAGCAGCCCGCTGAGGAAGCCGGTCTTGAACTCGCCGACCAGGACCGGGCCCTTGGGCTCCGGCGCGTCCTCGGTCTCGGCGTCGGGCGGGGCGGCGGCGAGGGCGGCGCGGGCGGCGATCCGGGGCTCCTTGCCGGAGCTGTTGAGCAGCAGCACCCCGCTCGCGCCGAGCGCCTCCGGGCCGGTGCGGTGCGGGGCCTCGCCGGCGTGGGCGAGGAGTTCGCCGTTCGCGCCGAGGACGTAGAGCGAGCGGTAGCGGTCGTGTTCGGCGAGGGTGGCCTGCAGCAGGGCGTCGGCCTTGCCGACGGAGGCCTCGGCGAGCGAGGGGGCGAGCGAACGCAGGTCCGCGTAGCCCTCGTTGAGCGCCTGGCGGATCCGGTCGGCGGCGGTGTCGGTGCGGTCGCGCTGGCCGGCGACGACCTGGGTGGGTACCCGTACGGTCGGGTCGTTGCCGCCGAGGAAGAGCAGCGGGCCGGACCAGCCGAGGACCAGGACGGCGCAGATTGCGAGCGGCAGCGCGGTGCCGGGGCGGCGGCCGCGGGCGGGCGCGGGGGCCGGCGGGCGGGCCGGGTCGAGGAGTTGCTGCCGCAGCTCCTCCAGGGCGCGGGCGATCCGGCCGGCCTCGCCTCTCTTCGGACCCCGTACGGGCTGCTCCGGGCGGTCGCCGCGGGTGAGCCGGCGGGACTCCAGGAACAGTCCCAGCAGCGGGCGTTGCAGGCTGCGGATCAGGTACCAGGCGAGCAGCAGCGCGAGCACCACCAGGGCGCCGGCGGCGGCCAGGCCGAGCATCGGGTGGCGCAGGCTGCCGGGCCTGCCGTCGACGGTGCTGGTGGAGACCACGGTCAGGCCGAGCGGGGCGGCCTGGTCGTGGCCGCCGGGGGCGGCGACGGCGGCCCAGCCGGCGACCCGGCGCACGCCCTTGTCGTCGGGGCTGCCGGCCAGGCTGCCGGAGGCCGTCTCGCCGGGGGCCGGGTGCTGCCGGGCGGCGCGCTCGCGGGCGGTGTCGACCAGCCTGCGGTCGCCCTCGGCGGTGAGCGCGGCGCCGGTGGTGTCCAGGACGGCGCCGGTGGCGTCGAGGACCTGGATGGTCTGTTCCTTGCGGGTGGAGATGCCGGGCAGCCGCAGGTTGTCGGAGGCGACCAGCAGGGCGCGGCCGTCGGCCTTGGTGGCGACCAGCGCGAAGGTGAGCAGCCGGGTGCCGGCGGTGGAGGGCACCAGGACGGGGGCGGGCGCGGTGTCGGTGACCTTGCTGAGGTCCAGCCCGGCCAGCGGGACGGTCTCGCCGCGGGCGGCCAGCAGCCGGCCGGTGTCGGGGCGGACCACGACCGTGCCGCGCCACTTGTGGTACGCCTGGCCGAGCGCGGTCAGTACGGCGGCGGGCTCGGCGGGCGCGCCCTCGTAGCGGGCGGCGGCCCGGCGCAGGTCGGTGGCGCTCTCGTGGAGCCCGGCGCGCAGCGAGGCGGCGGTGTCCTCGGCGGCGTACTGGTGGGACTCCCGGACGGCCTGCGGGGTGTCGTCGACGCGCAGTCCGCCGACGGCCAGGGCGGTGATCGCGGCGACCGCGAGCAGCAGCACGACCAGCAGGGCGATGGGCGGGCGGATGCCTCCGAGCAGCGGCATGTCGGCCCGGCGGCGGTAGCGGTGCTGCCGCGGCGGGTTGGGTGCCGTGCTCACGAGGGGCCTCGTTCTCCTCCGGGCTCGGCGCGCCCGCTCCGGGAGGCGGCCGGCCTTCCCGGTCAAGCGATGATCAAGAAATGGTCAAGCGGGACCAGCGTACGAAGAGGTTTCGCAAAAGTTGTCACATGTCGGTTGCGATCGGGTGCCGCTTCGGTGTCGATTTCTCCCGACTCGGCGCGGATCATGGTCACCGGGGCGGGCAGGGTAGGTTCGACCGCCATGGAGACTCGGGGTTCGCGACGCTCGCTGCTGCTGCCGGCGGCGGTGCTGCTGGTGCTGGCCGCGCTGGCGGGGGTGCTGACCCTGGCCGCGCGCGGCCAGGACGAGCGGCCCCGGGTGGCCCGGGGCACGCCGTCGGGGCCGGTGCCGGTGGACCTGGCGGCCCGGGTGGACGGCTTCACCGCCGACTTCACGGCGGACGGCCCGTACACCGCGCCGGACGCTGCGCAGCGCCGGGCGGTGGCCGAGGGCGTGCTCGGCGCCATGGACGGCCAGGCCGAGCAGGCGGGCCGCGCGCTGGCCCGAGTCGGCTACCGGCTCACCGAGTTCACCGAGGCCGCGACCGGCCGCCGGGTGGCCGAGATCGCCGAGACCGCAGACGCCCCGGCCGTCGGGAGCCGCGGCTGGGGCCGGGTCTACCTGGACCTCTCGGCCCGGCCGTACTGGACCGTGCAGGTGCCCCACCCGGTGTCGGACGCCCGCACCGAGGCGCTCGGCGTGGAGCTGTTCCGGGCCGCGCCGGGCGGGGTGCTGGTGCTCGCCGGGGCGCACCGCAAGGCCGGGGCGGACGGCTCCTCCGACGTCGCGCACCGCTCCGACACCGTCTTCGCCGCCGTGGTCGAGGCGCTCACCGGGCGCGGCCTGCCCGGCATCCAGGTGCACGGCTTCGACGAGGGCAGTCTGCCCGGGCAGGACGCGGTGGTCTCCGGCGGCGCGGGGCAGGCGGGGCCGGCCGCGGAGCTCACCGCCGCCGGGCTCGGCCGGGCCGGGTTCGCGGTCTGCCGGGCCTGGCGGGAGAAGTGCGGGCAGCTGGAGGGCACCACCAACGTCGAGGGCCGGTTCGCATCCGGGGCCGGGGTGCCGTGGCTGCACGTCGAGCTCGGCAACGGGCTGCGCACCGAGCCGGCCCGGCGTGCGGTGGTGGCCGGCGTGCTGGCCGAGACCGCGCGCAGCTGGGCCGCGAAGCCCTGACGGGCCCTAGCAGGGGCGGCGGCGCAGGTCCATGACGTAGTCGTGCGGGGCGCCGGCGCTCTCGGCGGCGTCGGCGATCAGGCCGAGGTAGCGGGCCGCGGGCAGGCCGCCCTCGTAGTCGTTGAGCACGTACGTCCAGACCGGGATGTCGCCGTCCAGGGTCTGCGCGCGCAGCTTGATCTTGCGGTAGATGCCGAGCTGGACGCCCTCCCAGCGGTCCAGGCCGTCCTCGTCCATCGGCGAGACGTCGTACAGCGAGACGAAGACCTGGTCCTTGCCGTCCTCGACGACGGTGGCCAGCGAGCCCTCCCAGCCGAGCTGTTCGCCGCCGAAGGTGAGCCGCCAGCCGTCCAGCCAGCCCGTGCCGCGCAGGGGGGAGTGCGGGGCTCGGCGGGTCATCTGCCGGGCATCGAGGTTGGTGGCATACGCGGCGTAAAGGGGCATGGGGGCCAGCGTAGCCGGGCGGCGGGCGGCCGGAGTTCGCGGCCGGTCACGGATTTCGCACAGGAGCTCGGACCCCGGCGTGGCGGCGCTCCCGGCGTACGGGACAATGGAGAACGTGACTCGGATCGTGATCATCGGTGGCGGACCCGGCGGCTACGAGGCGGCCCTGGTCGCCGCACAGCTCGGCGCGGAGGTGACCGTCGTCGACCGCGACGGTCTGGGTGGATCGGCGGTGCTCACGGACTGCGTTCCGTCGAAGACGCTGATCGCGACCGCGGAGGTGATGACCACCTTCGACAGCTCGTACGAAGAGCTCGGCATCATCGTCGCGGACGACACGCCCCCGGACGAGCAGGCCGCCAAGGTCGTCGGCGTGGACCTGGGCAAGGTCAACCGGCGTGTGAAGCGCCTGGCGATCGCGCAGTCCCACGACATCACCCAGTCCGTCACCCGGGCCGGCGTCACCGTGCTGCGCGGCCGCGGCCGGCTCGGCACCGGCGGGCAGGCCGTGGACGGCTCCCGCGAGGTCCTGGTGGACGCGCCCGACGGCACCGTGCAGTCGCTGCGCGCCGACGCCGTGCTGATCGCCACCGGCGCCCACCCGCGCGAGCTGCCCGACGCCCAGCCGGACGGCGAGCGGATCCTCACCTGGACCCAGGTGTACGACCTGGAGGAGCTGCCCCGCGAGCTGATCGTGGTCGGCTCCGGTGTGACCGGCGCGGAGTTCGCCGGCGCGTACCAGGCGCTCGGCTCCAAGGTCACCCTGGTGTCCAGCCGCGACCGCGTGCTGCCGGGCGAGGACCCGGACGCCGCCGAGGTGCTGGAGGACGTCTTCCGCCGCCGCGGCATGAACGTGATGGGCCGCTCGCGCGCCGAGAGCGTCAAGCGGATCGGCGACCGGGTCGAGGTGACCCTGGCCGACGGCAAGGTCATCGAGGGCTCGCACTGCCTGATGGCGGTCGGCTCGATCCCCAACACCTCCGAGATGGGCCTGGAGGAGGCCGGGATCAAGCTCAACGACTGGGGTCAGATCCAGGTCGACCGGGTCTCCCGCACCACCGCCCCCGGCGTCTACGCGGCGGGTGACTGCACCGGCGTCTTCATGCTCGCCTCGGTGGCGGCCATGCAGGGCCGGATCGCGATGTACCACGCGCTCGGCGACGCGGTGCAGCCGCTGAACCTCAAGACCGTTGCCTCCAACGTCTTCACCGACCCGGAGATCGCCACCGTCGGCTACACCGCGGCCGACGTGGAGTGCGGCAAGATGGACGCCGTCGTGGTCAAGCTCCCGCTGCGCGGCAACCCGCGGGCGAAGATGCAGGGCATCCGGGACGGCTTCGTGAAGCTGTTCTGCCGCCCGGGCACCGGCATCGTGGTCGGCGGCGTGGTCGTCGCCCCGCGGGCCAGCGAGCTGATCCACCCGATCTCGCTCGCGGTGGACGCCAATCTGACGGTCGAACAGGTGGCCAGCGCCTTCACCGTCTACCCGTCGGTCTCCGGCTCGACCGCCGAGGCCGCCCGGCAGCTGCACATCCGCAAGCGGGCCGACGGCGAATCCTGAGCCTCCGGCGCACAGTTGAGGGGCGGTCGCCGATCGGCGGCCGCCCCTCGCGCATGACGGTCCTTCACCCGTACGGCGGGCGCAGTCCCGGGCTATTGACGGCGCGTATTGTACGGTCACGCGCCGCTCGTGCGTGAGCAATTCTCGCTACCAGCTGCAAACGCCTGAAAGCAGACGGTCACGCAGGTTACCGTCGGTTCTGTGTTTGCAGCAGAACGTCGCCAGTTGATCCTCGAAATGGTGCGCGCCAACGGAGCTGTCTCGCTCCGGGAGTTGGCCCGCGTCGTCCAGACCTCCGAAGTGACCGTGCGTCGTGACGTGCGGGCGCTGGAGGCAGAAGGGCTCCTCGACCGCCGGCACGGCGGCGCGGTGCTCCCCGGCGGCTTCAGCCGCGAACCCGGTTACCCGCAGAAGACCCACCTGGCCGCGGCGGAGAAGAGCGCCATCGCGGACCTCGCCGCCGGCCTGGTGGAGGAGGGGGACGCGGTGGTGGTCGGTGCCGGCACCACCACCCAGGAGCTGGCCCGCCGGCTGGCCAGGGTGCCCGGGCTGACCGTCGTCACCAACTCACTGTTGGTCGCCCAGGCGCTGGCCCACGCCAACCGGGTCGAGGTGGTGATGACCGGTGGCACCCTGCGCGGCTCCAACTACGCGCTGGTGGGCAGTGGCGCCGAGCAGTCGCTGCAGGGGCTGCGGGTCGCCAAGGCCTTCGTCTCCGGCAGCGGGCTGAGCGCCGAACGCGGGCTCTCCACCGCCAACATGCTGTCCGCGAGCGTGGACCGGGCACTGGTGCAGTCGGCCGCCGAGGTCATCGTCCTCGCCGACCACACCAAGCTCGGCACGGACAGCATGTTCCCGACCGTCGCCACCGAGACCATCACCCGGCTGGTCACCGACGAGCACGCGACCGCGGACGACGCCACCGCCCGCGAGCTGGACGCGATCGCCGACTGCGGGGTGCAGATCGACCTGGCGCCGCTCGGCGCGGCACCCAGCAGCGACGCCCCGGTGCACGGCACCGGCAGCGGCCCGGTGCACCAGACCCAGCCCGGCCCGATGGCCCGCCGCACCGCCCCGCCCCCGGCGGCGCCCCGCTGCCCGGCCAGCGCCGCCCCGGCGCGCACGGCGGCCCGGGCGGGGCGGTCGGCCCCGGCGGGATGCCGGTCCGGCTGGCCGAGATGGGCCTGCCGCGCGGCCGCTGAGCCGATTCGCAGGCCCGTGGACCCGTAGAACGCGACCGGTCCGTACACCCCGAGGGGCGTACGGACCGGTCGGAGCTCCGAGGACGTCAGTCCTTGATCTCGCAGAGCGCGGCGCCGCTGCTGACGCTCCCGCCGACCTCGGCCTTGAGACCGGTGACGGTGCCCGCCTTGTGGGCGTTCAGCGGCTGCTCCATCTTCATCGCCTCCAGGACCACGATCAGCTCGCCCTCGGCGACGACCTGGCCCTCCTCCACGGCGACCTTGACGATGGTGCCCTGCATCGGCGAGGCCAGGGTGTCACCGCTGACGGCCGAACCGGCCTTCTTGGCGCCCACCCGGCGCTTGGCCTTGGCGGCGACCCCCGCACCGGCCGCCGGGGCCGCTCCGGCGCCCAGCGAGGACGGCAGCGAGACCTCGATCCGCTTGCCGCCGACCTCGACCACGACGGTCTCCCGGCCCTCGGCCTCCTCGCCGTCACCGGCCGCACCGGCGAACGGCGCGATGGTGTTGTCGAAGTCGGTCTCGATCCACCGGGTGTAGACCGTGAACGGCCCCTCGCTGCCGTGCACCTCGGGCGCGAACGCCGGGTCGGTGACGACCGCCTGGTGGAACGGGATGGCGGTGGCCATGCCCTCCACCTTGAACTCGCTCAGCGCGCGGCGGGCCCGCTCCAGGGCCTGCTTGCGGTCGCGGCCGGTGACGATCAGCTTCGCCAGCAGCGAGTCCCAGGCCGGGCCGATGACCGAGCCGGTCTCCACGCCGGAGTCCAGGCGCACGCCCGGGCCCGACGGCGGGGCGAACAGCGTCACGGTGCCGGGCGCGGGCAGGAAGTTGCGGCCCGGGTCCTCGCCGTTGATGCGGAACTCGAAGGAGTGACCGCGCACCTCGGGGTCGCCGTAGCCGAGCTCCTCGCCGTCGGCGATCCGGAACATCTCGCGGACCAGGTCGAGGCCGGTGACCTCCTCGGTGACCGGGTGCTCCACCTGCAGACGGGTGTTGACCTCCAGGAAGGAGATCGTGCCGTCCTGCGCCACCAGGAACTCGCAGGTCCCGGCGCCCTCGTAGCCGGCCTCCTTGAGGATGGCCTTGGACGCCCGGTACAGCTCGGCGTTCTGCTCGGCGGTCAGGAACGGCGCGGGCGCCTCCTCGACCAGCTTCTGGTGCCGGCGCTGCAGGGAGCAGTCACGGGTGGAGACGACCACCACGTTGCCGTGCTTGTCGGCCAGGCACTGGGTCTCCACGTGCCGCGGGTTGTCCAGGTACCGCTCGACGAAGCACTCGCCGCGACCGAAGGCGGCGACCGCCTCGCGCACCGCGGACTCGTACAGCTCCGGGATCTCCTCCAGCGTGCGGGCGACCTTGAGGCCGCGGCCGCCACCGCCGAAGGCCGCCTTGATGGCGACCGGCAGGCCGTGCTCCCGGGCGAAGTCGATGACCTCGTCGGCACCCGAGACCGGGTCCGGGGTACCGGCGACCAGCGGGGCACCGGCGCGCTGCGCCACGTGCCGGGCGGTCACCTTGTCGCCGAGGTCGCGGATGGCCTGCGGCGGCGGGCCGATCCAGATCAGGCCCGCGTCCAGGACGGCCTGGGCGAACTCGGCGTTCTCCGACAGGAACCCGTAACCGGGGTGGACGGCGTCGGCCCCGGAGTCGGCGGCGGCCTTGAGCACCTTGGCGATGTCCAGGTAACTGGTACCGGGGGTGTCACCGCCCAGCGCGTAAGCCTCGTCGGCCGCGCGGACGTGCAGCGCATCCCGGTCCGGCTCGGCGTAGACGGCGACGCTGGCGATACCGGCGTCCGAGCAGGCCCGGGCGACGCGGACGGCGATTTCCCCGCGGTTGGCGATGAGCACCTTGCGCACTGTGGCTCCCTTCTTGAACCTCGTTGAGTTTATGGATTCCTGGGCAGTACCGGCGAGTAGCCCCCGGTTGTGAACTATCCCACACGCTCGGTGATGGGATCGGACGCCCCGCTACCGGCCGGTACGAAGACTCCGCAGGTCGCGGCGGGCGGGGTCGCAACGGTGGGGGCCACGGCGGGTGACGAGGCGGCGGCGTGGCGGGACGGTGGCATGGGCCACACTCTCGCGCGGACCGCTCAAGCGGCGCCGGAGCGGGCGCCGGGCCGCTGCACGGCCTCGGCCGTCACGTCGGCCGCGACCTCGACCAGATCCGGCCCGTACGCCTTGGGTTTGACGACCCGCAGGACGACCGCGAAGGTGCCGTTGCGGCCGTGCGCGCGGGCGAGTTCGCGGTGGTGCGCGACCAGGTAGCGCACGCCCGCCTGGTTGGCGGTGCCGGTCTGGCCGGCGACGAGGAACACCGGACGGCCCCCCTCCGGGGTGGCGATCCGGGCCAGCAGGGCGTGCACCTGCTCCTGGTCGGCGGTGAAGTCGCGGTCGCCCACCACGATGACGTTGCTGCCCGGGTCCGCGCCGGAGGTGACCAGGGCGCCCGGCAGGCCCCAGGCGAGGTGGGCGGCGGTCCGCTCGTTGCTGACCGGGCCGCCGATGCAGAACTCGGTCCTGGCCCCGATGCCCCGATTCGCCGAGTCGTGCGCGACGATCTCCGCCCTGGCCCCGCAGCTTTCCACCAGCCCGGCCAGCGCCATCAGCGCGTAGGCGTCCCGGCGGGTCACGGTACCGGCGTCCGAGCCCTCGCCGATGCTGCGCGGCACCACGACCAGGCACTCGCCGCCGGCCGGCAACCCGAAGAACTCCCGCACCTGTTCGACCCTCCGGCGCCGCCGCAGGGCCTGGGCGAGCCAGCCGAGGCCGGCGCTGATGGCACTGGCCACCAGGCCCAGCACCACGTTGAGCACGTTGTCGGTCATCGCCGCGGTCCCTCCCCGGTTCGAACGGCGGTCAGCTCAGCGGCCGAACGGCCGGATGTGGCAGGTCACGTGGTCCACAGGTCACGTGGTCCACAGGTCGGTGATGCGCAGGCCGAGGTCGGCGAGCAGGCGGCGCAGCAGCGGCAGGGACAGGCCGATGACGTTGCCCGGGTCCCCGTCGATGCCGTCGACGAACGGCGCCGAGCGGCCGTCCAGGGTGAACGCCCCGGCCACGTGCAGCGGTTCGCCGGAGGCCACGTACGCGGCGATCTCCTCGTCGTCCGGGGTGCCGAAGCGGACGGTGGTGGAGGCGGTGGCCGAGGCCTGCCGGCCGGTCACCGTGTCGATCACGCAGTGGCCGGTGCGCAGCACCCCGGCGCGGCCGCGCATCGACTGCCAGCGGGCCAGCGCCTCGGCGGCGTCGGCGGGCTTGCCGAGCGCTTGCCCGTCCAGCTCCAGGACGGAGTCGCAGCCGATCACCAGCTCGCCGTCGGTCAGGGCGGCGGCGACGGCCTTCGCCTTGGCCTCGGCCAGCACCAGCGCGAGTTCGGCGGGGGTGGCGGCGGTGATCGCGTCCTCGTCGACGCCGCTGACCACCACGCGCGGGTCGAGGCCCGCCTGGCGCAGCAGCCCGAGGCGGGCGGGGGAGGCGGAGGCGAGGACGAGGGTGCGCTGGTCGGTCATGGCCACCAGGGTAGGGGGTGACGGTGTCCGCCGTTCGGGTGAACGGCTCAGGTGAACGCCCGGGCGATCATCAGCAGGACGGAGCCCACCAGCACGATGGCGGCGAGCACCTTGCCGGCCCGCTGCATCCGCTCCTGCATCCGACGGGCCTCGGGCGAGGGCTCGTCGCGGGGGTCTGACCAGAGCACCCGTCCAGAGTGCGCCGTGCCCGGGCCGGGCGCCTGAGTATCCGTACTCAGGTTTCGGGCAAGCCGGGCGGCGGGAACGGGCGCGGAAGCGGGCCTGAAAAGAGTGCGGAGCAGGAAGTCGATCTGTTCGACTTCCTGCTCCGCGGCGGGTGTTTCAGCGCGCCCAGCCCGAGGTCCGCCAGGCGTTGACGCCAGGGTGGAGGGCGGGGCGGAGCAGGCGGGAGCGGTCGTTCCAGGGGGAGGCCGGGCCGGCGCCGGCCTGACGCGCCGCCTCGGCGGCGGCGTGCGCGGCGGCGGCCCGGGCCTGGACCACCGCCAGAACGGTGGCCAGCTCCTCGGGGGTCGGCTGCCCGTGCAGCACGTGGATCGGGGACATGGCTGGTTCTCTCCCGACAGGGAAGGGGCCTACAGGGGGATGTTGCCGTGCTTCTTCGGCGGCAGCACCTCGCGCTTGCCGCGCAGCGCCCGCAGGCCCCGGACGATGTGCCGGCGGGTCTCGCTGGGCGCGATGACCGCGTCGACGTAGCCGCGCTCGGCCGCCAGGTACGGGTTCAGCAGGGTGTCCTCGTACGAGGCGATCAGCTCGGCCCGCTTCTCCTCGACGGTGCCGGCCGCCTCGGCCTCGGCGATCTCCCGGCGGTGCAGGATGTTGACCGCGCCCTGCGCGCCCATGACGGCGATCTGCGCCGTCGGCCAGGCCAGGTTGAGGTCGGCGCCCAGGTGCTTGGAGCCCATGACGTCGTACGCGCCGCCGAAGGCCTTGCGGGTGATCACGGTGATCAGCGGCACGGTGGCCTCGGCGTAGGCGTAGATCAGCTTGGCGCCGCGGCGGATGATGCCGTCCCACTCCTGCTCGGTGCCGGGCAGGAAGCCGGGCACGTCCACGAAGGTCAGCACCGGGATGTTGAAGGAGTCGCAGGTGCGGATGAAGCGCGCCGCCTTCTCGCTGGCGTTGATGTCCAGGCAGCCGGCCAGGTCCATCGGCTGGTTGCCGACGATGCCGACCGAGTGGCCCTCGACCCGGCCGAAGCCGGTGATGATGTTGCCGGCGTACAGCGGCTGGGTCTCCAGGAACTCGCCGTCGTCGACGATGTGCTCGATCACCTTGTGCATGTCGTACGGCTGGTTCGCCGAGTCCGGCACGATCGTGTCGAGTTCGAGGTCCTCGTCGGTGACCGCGAGGTCGGCCTGCTCGGGGTAGGACGGCGGGTCGCTCAGGTTGTTGGACGGCAGGTACGAGAGCAGGCTCTTGACGTACTCCACCGCCTCCTTCTCGTCCGCGGCCAGGTAGTGGGCGTTGCCGGACTTGGTGTTGTGGGTGCGGGCGCCGCCCAGCTCCTCCATGCCGACGTCCTCGCCGGTGACGGTCTTGATCACGTCCGGGCCGGTGATGAACATGTGCGAGGTCTGGTCGGCCATCACCACGAAGTCGGTGATCGCGGGGGAGTACACCGCGCCGCCCGCGCAGGGGCCCATGATCAGCGAGATCTGCGGGATGACGCCCGAGGCGTGCACGTTGCGGCGGAAGATCTCGCCGTACAGGCCGAGCGAGACCACGCCCTCCTGGATCCGGGCGCCGCCCGAGTCGTTGATGCCGATGACCGGGCAGCCGGTCTTCAGCGCGAAGTCCATGACCTTGACGATCTTCTCGCCGAAGACCTCGCCCAGGGAGCCGCCGAAGACGGTGAAGTCCTGGGCGAACACGGCGACCTGACGGCCGTCCACGGTGCCGTAGCCGGTCACCACGCCGTCGCCGTACGGGCGGTTCTTCTCCTGGCCGAAGTTGGTCGAGCGGTGCCGGGCGAACTCGTCGAACTCCACGAAGGAGTCTTCGTCCAGCAGCTCCGCGACCCGCTCGCGGGCGGTCAACTTGCCCTTGGCGTGCTGCTTCTCCACGGCCTTGGCCGAGCCGGAGTGCACCGCCTCGTCCAGCCTGCGCCGGAGATCGGCGAGCTTGCCGGCGGTGGTGTGGGGGTCGTACGGCGCCTCGGTCATTCCGGTGGCTCTCCCTGATCCATGGGCCGCGACCTGTTCGAGTGCGCGCGGGCCGGAGGTGGGGCCCGCGCATGAGGGCAGGGCGGCGCTGCGAACTACCGTTGGGTAGCGTAGCCAGCACGCGGGGCCATCCGTCATGTCCTGGCGTTATGGCCATCGACACAGTGTGTCGACGCGCGTTCTGGGGGACGATGGGGCGGCCTACGTCCCACGCCTGCGCCCACGTCCTAGGGTTGCCCCCATGGACGCACCCGACACCCCCCGCCGCAGTGGCCTGCGCGGCTTCGGCCGTACCGGACCGTCGCCCTGGACCGACCTGGACCGGCCGCCGCTGGACGAGGAGGCGCTGCGCCACGACCTGGTCGTTCCGGGCGGGCTCTGGACCTCCCTGGACGTGGTCACCGAGACCGGCTCCACCAACAGCGACCTCGCCGCCCGCGCCAGGGCCGGCGCCGCCCAGGGAGCGGTGCTGGTGGCCGAGGCGCAGAGCGCCGCCCGCGGGCGGCTGGACCGGCAGTGGACGGCCCCGGCCCGCTCCGGGCTGTTCCTGTCCCTCCTGCTGCGCCCCGAGGAGGTGCCGGTCGAGCGCTACGGCTGGCTGCCGATCCTGGTCGGGGTGGCCGCGGCCAGCACGCTGGACCGGGTCGCCGAGGTCGAGGTCGGGCTGAAGTGGCCCAACGACCTGCAGGTGGAGATCGACGGCGCGGAGCGCAAGATCGGCGGGATCCTCACCGAGCTGGCCGGCGGCGCGGTGGTCGTCGGCCTCGGCCTCAACGTCTCGCTGCGGGAGCAGGAACTGCCCGTCCCCACCGCCGCCTCGCTGGCGCTGGCCGGCGCCGCCACCACCGACCGGGGCACCCTGCTGCGGGCCCTGCTGCGCGAACTCGCCGTGCTGTACCGGGAGTGGACGGCCGCGGCCGGCGACCCGCACGCCAGCGACCTGCTGCGCGCCTACGTGGACCGCTGCACCACGCTCGGCCGCCCGGTCAAGGTGCACCTGCCCGGCGACACCGAACTGGTCGGCGAGGCGGTGGCGGTGGACGGCGACGGGCGCCTGGTGGTCCGTACGCCCGACGGCGCACGCCGGGCGGTCGGCGCGGGCGACGTCGTCCACGTACGCCCCGAAGCCCGCTGAACGGCAGTCTTCACCTCTCCTTGACCCGGGCTGATGCCCCGGATCCGGAGATTCCGTGCGAACATTCCACCTGGCAGCGGTGTGAGGCGCGCCACTGCCCGCACGGGTGGCGGGCGGCGGGCCCGGACAGGTAGGACACGAGGCGAGTGCGGCGACCGCACGGGGACGGACCGGTGGCAGAGGACGGCAGCAGCGGCGCGACGTCGGGTACCAACGACCCCACGGTCGCGCTCGAACTGGAACGCCTGATCCTGGACGCGCCGCGCCGCTACACCCCGTACCAGGCCGCGCGCGCCGCCGACGTCCCGATGGAGCTGGCCACCCGCTTCTGGCGCGCCATGGGCTTCCCCGACATCGGCCAGTCCCGGGCGCTGACCGACGGCGACGTGATCGCGCTGCGCCGGCTGGCCGGCCTGGTCGAGTCCGGCCTGCTCAGCGAGTCGATGGCGATCCAGGTGGCCCGCTCCACCGGCCAGACCACGGCCCGGCTGGCCGGCTGGCAGATGGACACCTTCCTGGAGAACCTCACCCAGTCCGTCGAGCCCGGGCTGACCCGCGCCGACGTCGCGTACCCGCTGGTCGAGCTGCTGCTGCCGGAGCTGGAGCAGTTCCTGGTGTACGTCTGGCGGCGCCAGCTGGCGGCCGTCACCGGCCGGGTGGTGCAGGCCGCCGAGGACAACGAGATCACCAGCGGGCGGCTGGCCGTCGGCTTCGCCGACCTGGTCGGCTTCACCCGGCTCTCCCGGCGGCTGGAGGAGGAGGAGCTCGGCGAGCTGGTCGAGACCTTCGAGAACACCTGCTCGGACCTGATCGTCGGCCAGGGTGGCCGGGTGATCAAGACCCTCGGCGACGAGATCCTCTACGTCTCCGAGGACCCGGCGACCGCCGCCGAGATCGCGCTCGGCCTGATCGAGGCGCTGGCCGAGGAGGACCCCATCCCGCCGCTGCGGGTCGGCATGGCCTTCGGCACGGTCACCTCGCGGATGGGCGACGTCTTCGGCACCACCGTCAACCTGGCCAGCCGGCTCACCTCGATCGCGCCCAAGGACGCGGTGCTGATCGACGGCGAGTTCGCCGCCGCCCTGGAGCAGAACGGCAGCGTCGCCCCGGCCGACTCGGAGGGGCCCGGCCTGGCCGAGGCACTGTCGGCCGCCGCCGGGATGCCCGCCTCCGGGCTGCCGATGCCGGGGCCGGACGCCGGGGCGCGGTTCCACCTCCAGCCGATGTGGCGCCGCCCGGTGCGGGGGCTCGGGCTGGTCGAGCCGTGGCTGCTCACCCGGCGGCTGAAGGCGGACTAGGCCCGCTTCCGGTGGGTACGTCCGCTGGGGGAGGTACCAGTGGGTGGTTCCGCTGGGTGCTTCTGGCGGGTGCGTCCGGTGGGTACGTCGGGTGGGTGCTTGCGGGGTCGTCGGGTGCCGAACGGTTGAAACCCGTACGTTCTGGAGCAGCCCGGTCCGGGCAAACGGGGCATAACCGAGCGAAACCGCCATAGTCTTGGTGCAAGCGACCGGTCGGGTGCGGCCGGCCGACGGGGGTCTGGCAGGACCGAGCACAGGGAGCGAGGCGAGCCGGTGAGCAGTGAGGCGATCATGACGGACCGCGGCTGCGACTGCGGCGGCTCGCGGCACCGCGACCCGCTGCCCGACCTGAGGCTGCAGTCCGTGGTCGAGCTCGCCCAGGACATGGCCGGCGCGCTCACCCCGCTGGAAGCCGTCCGGGCCGCCGCCGCCCGCGCCACCGAGGCGCTCGGCGCCACCATGGCCGCGGTCTCCGTCTGGGACCGCGAATCCGGCCGGCTGCGGGTCCTGGTCAACCACGGCGAGCTCGCCCCCGGCGAGGAGGAGCTGCCCGAGGACGAGTCCTACCCCGTCGCCGACTTCCCCGAGATCGTCACCTACCTGGACGAGCGCTGGACCACCGGGCGGCTGCCGCGCGCCTGGCTGCAGACCGCCGAGAACAGCGCGCCGCACCCCGGGCACGCACACCCGACCGCCGGCGCGTACTGCCAGGAACGCGCCGCCGCGCTGCGCCGGCGCGGGCGGGCCTGCTGCGTGGTCGCGCCGATCGTGCTCCACGGGCAGGCCTGGGGCGAGCTCTACCTCGCCAGGTCGGTCGGGATGCCCGAGTTCACCGAGGCCGACGCCGACTACGCGACCCTGCTCGCCGCCCAGGTCTCGGCCGGGCTCGCCCAGACCGAACGCCTCGCCGACCTGCGCCGGCTCGCCTTCTCCGACCCGCTCACCGGCCTCGCCAACCGGCGTGCCGTCGACACCCGGCTGGAGAGCGCGCTGGAGGCGCACAACCGGGACAACACCGTCGTCTCCCTGGTCGTCTGCGACGTCAACGGGCTGAAGCGGGTCAACGACCAGCTCGGCCACGAGATGGGCGACCGGCTGCTGGAACGGTTCGCCCACCAGCTCTCGCTGGCCGCCGCCAAACTCCCCGGCAGCCTCGCCGCCCGGCTCGGCGGCGACGAGTTCTGCCTGCTGGTGGAGGGGCAGAAGGCCGACGAGGTGGTGGCCGTCGCCGAAGAGCTCTGCGCCCGGGCCCTCGCGCTGTCCGAGGGCGAGGGCGTGGCCTGCGGCGTCGCCTCCACCGGGGACTCGATCGGGCCCGTCACCACCCCCGACCGGCTCTTCCGGCTCGCCGACGCCGCCCAGTACCGCGCCAAGGCCGCCCGGGCCGCCCACCCCGTCGTCGCCGGTCGCAGCCACGGCCCCGGCTTCTCGCCGGACCCCACCGTGCTGCTCGCCGACGCCGCCGACCCGCACCACCGGGCCGACGGGCGGCGGACCGGCGGGCGGATCGGCACCGGGGACCGGCGCCGGTTCCGCGGCGCCGCCCACAGCGCCGACCCGGGTCAGCTGCTCACCGCCGTCCTCGCCGCCCTCGACCGGGCCGCCGCCGCCCGGGTCGTCCACCCGGCCGACACCCTCGGCAAGCTGGTCGTCATCGCCGAGACCTCCGCCCGGCTGCTCGACGCCGTCGGCTGGTGGGTCTCCTACGTCCCACCCGGCTCCCACCTGATGCGCACCGCCCAGCACGCCGTCTACCGGATGACCAGCGGCCCCAGCAGCGCCCGCGCCGAGACCCAGCGGGCCCAGATCGAGGCCCCCGACGCCGTCTTCGACCTGCGCCACTACCCGATGACCCGGCGCGCCGTCCGCGGCGGCGCCTTCGCCCTCCGGGCCGGGGCGGCCGGCAACGACCCGGCGGAGGAGGCCATGCTCGTGGTCTCCGGCTACCGCGGCATGGTCGCCGCCGGCGGCCACAACCCGGCCGGCGGCTGGCTCGTCGAACTCTTCGCCGACGACGCCACCCTGCCCCTCGGCCAGGCCGCCTGCGCCATGCGCGCCCTCGTCGCCGTCGCCCTCTCGGGCGCGGCCTCGCCGCCGGTGGTCTGAGAGGTCTCTTCGGGGGCGCGGGCGAAAGGCACTGTGCGCCGGGGCGCACGCGGGGGCGTGCGTACGGGCGGGCACGGTCGGGGGGCGTAACGATCCGGACAAGGCCGAGCCGGTGCCCGGGCATCCTTCGTACCCTGGCCGATGCCCGCGACCTGCCACCTGGCGTGACGTCAGAAAGTGCCGTCTGTGCGCCATTTGGCGCAGAAGTGTGCCTCCCGGTGGCGTACCAATGGGGTACTGGTCGACGCCGAGCCGGGAGGAGCCGGGATGACACTGGCGGCCGTGCACCACTGGATCGTGGTGCTCGACATCGAGGGGTTCAGCACGCGGCCGAACCCCGTCCAGCGGTCGCTGCGGCAGGCGATGTACGAGGTGCTCCGGGACGCGCTGGCGGAGGCCGGTCTGCCGGACGGGGCCGTCGCCACCGAGGACCGCGGCGACGGAGTGCTGGTCCTGGTACAGCCGCAGGTCTCGCCGGTGCTGCTGGCCGGGGCGCTCGTCCGGGCCCTGGACGACTGCCTGGCGGAGAAGGCACGGATCTTCAACGAGGCGCATGCCCTGCGCCTCCGGGTCGCGCTGCACCAGGGGCTGGTCAGCGGCGACGCGGACGGCTGGTCGGGCGACGCGGTGAACTGGACCTTCCGGCTGGTCGACGCCGCGCCGCTGCGCGAGGTGCTGGCCCGGGCGGGCCGGGCCAACCTGGCGTTCATCGTCTCCGACGAGGTCTACCAGGCCGTGGTCCGGCACGAGTACCGCACCGTCGACCCGGCCGCCTACCTGCCGGTGGGCTTCGAGGCCAAGCACGGCATCCCCGCCCGCGGCTGGATCACCGTGCCCGGCTACCCGGCTCCGCCCGGGCTGGACGGGGGTTCCGGCCCCGGAACCGGGCTCGGTCCCGGCCCCGCCGCCGCTCCCGCCGCTCCCGCTCCCGCCCCCGGTTCCGGCGGGGCGCCGACCGGCGGAGTGGTCTTCCACGCGGGCGTGGTGCACGGGGACCAGGTGGCCGGTGACAAGAACGTCCACCACGCGCCGAACTCCCCGGGCCGTCGATGACGACGCCCGGGGACACGGGGCCGGCGGTAACGGGGGTTCCGCCGGTCGACGGGGGAGGGGGCCCCTCCGGCCCGGCGGCACCGCCCGCCGCCGGGCCGGACGGGGCCCCCGTGGACGGCCCGCCGGCCGGCGAGGGTGCCGACGGCGGGCCCTCCGGCGACGCCGGCGGCGAACGGCCGGAGGGCGGTTCCGCCCGCAGCGGCGCCGCCCGGGAGAGCGCGGAGGCCACCCAGTTCGCCCAGGGCATGCTGCGCCGCGACACCGTGCGCCATGCGCTGGCGAGCATCGACGGCGACATGGTCGCCGGGGACAAGAACGTCTTCCTGGTCGGCGGCGGCCGGGCGCCGCTGCGCCTGGTCTCCCCGCTGGTCCTGGAACGGGTGCGCAGCGCCTTCGCGGACCCGGCCGACTGGGACGAGGTGCGGGCCGACTTCGGCAAGCGGAGCCTGGCGATCCTGCGCGGCCCGGCCGGCTCCGGCAAGACCACGGCCGCGTTGCGGCTGCTGCTCGGCCGCTCGGTCGACCGGATCTACCACCTGGACCGCACCTCCGACCTCGGAGCGCTCATCGAGCGGCTGGAGGCCGACGCCCAGGACGGCCGGGGCGAGCCGGTCGGCTTCCTGGTCGACGAGCCGGGGGACTGCTCCACCCTGGACGGCCCGCTCCTCCAGGGACTGGACGGCGCCCTGCACCGCGCGGGGGCCCGGCTGGTCCTGACGGTCGGCCAGGAGAGCGGGCTGGTCGACTCCGAGGTCCTCGGCCACGTCATCGACCTGCCCGGCCCGCCGGAGCCCGCCCGGATCGTCCGCCGCTACCTGGACTGGCTGCTCGGCGAGCCCGCCGCCGCCCTGCTGCTGAGGCGCCAGGGCGTGGCGGAACTCCTGGACGAGCACCTCGGTGCGGACGGCGCCTGCCGGGCGGCAGCCGGACTCGCCTCCGCGCTGGGCGAGTCCGCCGAGTCCGCGGCCGGCGGCGTGCCCGACCTCGCGGTGGTCCGGGAGAAGCTGGCCCGGCGCGGTGCCGAGGACTTCGAGATCTGGGCCGAGAACCTCGAAGAGCCCTTCCTGCGCTGCTACGCCGTCGCCCTGGCGGTGCTCAACGGCCTCCCCCAGGAGGACGTCGCCGCGGCGGCCCGGGCGCTCCACCGGCGCCTGGACACCGAGGACTACACCGTCCTGGCCCCGGCGGACGGCCACCTGCCGCGGGTGCGCGAGCCGTACCGGGTACCGCGCCGGCGGCGGCTGGCCCAACTGCGCGCCCGGACGGTGCCGGTGCGGTTCTTCAGCGCCACCGGGCGGGTGCCCGCGGACGGCCTGGAGTACAAGGACCCGGGCTACCCGCGCCGGCTGATCGAGCACGTCTGGGCGGAGTACCCGCTGCAGGAGGTGCTGCTGGACTGGCTCACCGAGCTGGTCGCCGACCCGTCCGAACAGGTCCGCACGCACGCCGGGGTGGCGCTCGGGGTGCTCACCGACCGGTCCTTCCAGTACCTGCTGGACCACGTGCTCCACCCCTGGGCGGCCAGCCCGGACCGCCGTCGCCGCACCGCCGTCGCCCACGCTCTGTCGGTGAGCGCGAAGAACCCCGAACTGCTCGGCATGGTGCGGACCTTGGCCGCCGGCTGGTTCGCCGACGCCGACCGCCCGCTGGTCCAGGCGACCGCGGCCCGGGTGTACGCGCTGAGCCTCAGCGGCGCCGGGCCGCTGGCCGCGGTCGACGCCCTGGCCCGGCTCTGCGTGGTCGACCACATGCAGGTCGCCATCGCGGTCGGCGACAGCCTGACCGACATCCTCGCCGACGACGACCGGCTGTCCGCCGTGGTGCTCGGCCGGCTCTGCACGGCGCTGGCCGACCACCGGGCCCGCCCCTCCGTCCTGCTGGCCTTCCTCGCCGTCGGCGCCCAGTTGGTGGTGGAGACCGCGACGCTGCCGGAGCCGGCCGTCCTGCCGAACTGGCCGGCCCTGCTGGTACGGGCGGACCGGGAGCCGGTGCTGCGAGCCCCGTTCGTCGAACTGTGGCGCGCGGCGCTGAACGAGGCCGTCCACCGGTCCGCCTCCGAGTACGTGCTGCAGCTGTGGGCCCGGCTGGCCGAGGGCGACCCGGAGCTGCGGGTGGTCCTCGTGCGGATGGTCGGCGCGCTGGCGGACGGCGATCCGCGGACCGCCACCATCCTGCGCCGGCAGGCCGCCGACTGGGCGGGCGCCCACAGCATCTCCCCGCTGCCGAGGACCGCCGCCGCGGTCACGGCCGAACTGGACCGACAGGAGCGTTCGAGTTGACCCCCACCCTGCCGCTGATCATCAGCGAGGAGCCGGTGCCACGGGGGCTGTCCGGCCCGGTGAAGGCGCTGAAGCCGAGCGCCGCCGCGGTGTACGCCTCCTACGACGGTGAACTCGCCTGGTTCCAGGGCAAACCGCTGAGCTGGTCGCAGCAGTTCCTCGGTAGGTACCGGACCAGGTACGAGGTGGACCTCAGCGACCACCGGCGCACCGCGCACCTGAAGAGCTGGCCGCTGCCCTCCCAGGACCAGGCCCACTGCTTCGACGCCATCGTGGACGTGGGCTTCCGGGTCCACGACCCGGTCGAGGTGGTCCGGCGCAACGTGACCGACGCCCTGATCGTGGTCTACGGGCACATCGCCGCCGTGCTCCGGGGGATCGCCCGCGGCTACCCGATCGACCAGGCGGCCCTGGCCGAGCACCGGATGAACCAGGACTGCGCCCGGGAGATGGTGCTGTCGGAGGGCATCACCATCTACCGCTGCGTGGTCGACCTGCGCCCCGACGACGCGGCCCGCACCTACATCAGCAGCCTGACCAGGGCGGACCGGGAGCTGCGGCTGGCCGAATCGGCGCAGCTGCGGGCCGAGGCCGAGGCCCGGGGCGAGCAGGTGGTCGACCGGATCAGGCTGGACGGCCGGCTCGCCCGGGAGACGCAGGAGCAGCGGGTGAAGCTGGAGCTGCAGGCCGAGCGGCGCCGGCTGCTGGGCGAGGGCGACCTCGACATCGGCGGGCTGATCCGGCTGTTCGTGCTGGAGCACCCGGACCGGGTCGCCGAGGCGATCGAGATGCGCAGCCGCTGGGAGACGTCGCTGGTCGGGCGGCAGGAGCAGTTCGACGAACGCTCGGTCGAGGTCTTCAAGTTCATGGTCGCGAACGACCTCATCCAGCCGGCCGACGTGGAGGTGATCCGGCAGCAGGCGCTGCACCGGGTGCACGGCGCGACGCTCGCGGGCGGGGCGGTCACGGCGCTGCCGCCCGTGCGGTGGGGCGGTCCGGCGGGCTCTGCGGGCTCGGGCGGTCCGGGTGGTCCGGGCGCTCCGGACGGCTTCGCGGGGCCGAGTGGGCCGTCCGCGCTGGTGGGGACGGTGGTCGCGGACGCGCAGGGGAGCGGCACGGCGAACGGGGTGCTCCCGGTCTACCTCCTGATTGACGAGTCGGCGGCCGTCGCGGGCTGCCTCGACGGCCTCAACAACGCGCTGCGCGGCCTGCACTCGGCCCTGCTGACCCCGCCGGAGACGGCCGCCGGGCTGCGGATCTCGGTGCTCGGCGCGGCCGGGGACACCACGGCGCACCTGCCGATGTCGGCGGTCGAGTGGACGACCGTGATGCCGGAGCTGAGGGTGCGGGCCGGCGCCCGGCACGACCTGGCGTTCGAGCGGCTGCGCAGGCTGGTCCCGGAGGACCTGGCGCGACTCAAGGCCGAGCACCGGGTGGTCCACCGCCCGGTGCTGTTCGTGCTGTTCGGCGGGGTCTGCGAGGAGGGCGTGCGGTGGCGGGAGACGGTCAGGGCGCTGACCGATCCGGTGGCCAACCCCGGCCACCCGACGGTCATCTCGGTGGGCATCGGCCGGGCCGACGAGGCGGAGATCCGAGCCATCGCCCGCTACCCCGAACTCGCCTTCGTCGCCGAGCCCGGCCTCGACCTGGCCACCGCCGCCGAGCGGTTCGCCTCGCTGCTGCGCGACTCCGTGCTGTACCTGAGCCGGGGCCTGGCCGGCGGCCGGCCCGACCTGTTCATCGAGTGCCCGCCCGGCCTGCGCCGGCTCGGCGGCACCGGCTGAGCCACCCCCCCCACCCGACTGCTGAACCACACCCGAACGCTGAGCACCCGACGAAAGGCACTCCCGACCATGGCCGACAACCGTGGCAACCTCATCCCGATGTACGTGGTGGCGGACGAGTCCGGCTCGATGACACCCGTCCTCGGCGAACTCAACGCCGGACTGGCCTCGCTGCACCGCGCCCTGCTGGCCGAGCCGATGGCGGCGGCGAAGGTCAGATTCTCCGTCCTCGGCTTCTCCAACGGCGTCGACGTCCGGATGAGCCTGGCCGACCTGCGGCAGGAGGACGAGCTGCCGGTGCTGACCAGCACCGGCGGCGGGACGAGCTACCGGGCCGCGTTCACGGCGCTGCTCACCCGCATCCTGCAGGACGTGCAGGAGCTGAAGCGGGCCGGGTACACGGTCTACCGGCCCGCGGTGTTCTTCCTGAGCGACGGCCAGCCCAACAGCAACGAGGACTGGGCGAGCGTGCACCGGCAGCTGACCGACCGGTCCCGGCGGGACGTCGTGGCACCGAACATCGCGGCCTTCGGCATCGGTGCCGCCGACGCGTCCACGATCCTGAACGTCGCCACCGACCAGAACTACGCCTTCGTGCAGATCCCGGGCGCCGACATCGGCGCGGCGATCACCAAGTTCTGCTCGGCGCTGACCACGAGCATCGTCGCCTCCGGGATGTCGCTCGCCGCGGGGAACGCGGAGCTGGTGGTGGACAAGCCGGAGGGCTTCCGCATGGCGATCGACGTGGTGTGAGGATGGGCCCCGAGCACCGCGCGGCCGGCCCCGACGGCCGGGCCGCACTGCCTCCCGTCTCCCCGGCCGGCTACCTGCCCGCCCCGCTCCGGCCGTCGCACCCGCCGGCGCACTCGCCGTCGCACCCGCCGGGGGCGCCCGGCCGTCCGGTCGGCGACTCGGTGTACGCGCCGCCCTCCTCGGTCTGGGCGCCGGTCGAACTGGACCGCCCGGTGGACCGGTTCGAGCCCAGGCCGCCGTCCGGTTCCTCGTACCGGCCGGACACGGTCTTCGACGGATGGTCCGGCGAGCACGTACGGGTCCGGCTGGCCTCCGTCCGGGGCTACGCGCACCGGGGGAACGGCCGGCCGCGGGAGGACGACATCGCGGTCGCGCTGCACGGCTCCGGGACGCTGGTCTTCGCCGTCGCGGACGGCGTCTCCGGGGCCGAGCAGTCGCACCTGGGCGCGACCCTCGCCTGCCGGACGGCGGTGGACACGGTGACCAGGCAACTGGACGAGGGCTGCCGCCCGGACGAGCTCGACTGGGCCAAGGTGCTCAACCACGCCGCCTACCAGCTGGTCGCGCAGACGGCGAAGATCCTCGGCCTGGCCCGGGAGGACGCGGCCGCGGCCGAGCGCCTGATGGCCACCACGCTGGTGACGGGCGTCCTGGTGCCGGCCCGGCTGGGGCTGGACGTCCACCTGGTCTCCGCGGGCGATTCGGGGGCCTGGCTGCTGTCCGGCGGCGGCCACTACATGTCGGTCATCCCGGCCGAGCACGACGGCGCCGGCCCGGTGGCCTCCTCGGCGGTGGTGGCGCTGCCCCGGGTGCCCGCGAAGGTCAGGGTGCACACGGCCGCGATCTTCGGCTCGGACCGGCTGCTGGTCGGCACGGACGGCTTCGGCGGCCCGCTCGGTGACGGCACCGGCCCGGTCGGCCGGCTGTTCGCCGAGCACCTGGCGCCCTCGCTGGAACCGCGCGGCCTGGCCCACCTGCTGGACTTCTCCCGGGAGACCTTCGACGACGACCGCACCCTGCTCGTCGTCTGGCCCGCCTCCGCCGTGGAGGCCCGGCCGTGACGAAGGTCCGGGTCGAGAAGCTGACCAAGGGCGACAAGCTCGGCCAGGGCGGCCAGGGCACCGTCTGGGCGCTGCCCGGTCGGAAGATCAACGGCGAATGGCCGGTGGCGTACAAGGAGTACTCCGCCGTCTGCCGGGACGAACTGGACGGCCCGGCCCTGGACGCGATGGTGGAGTTCGTGCCCGGGCTGCCCACCGAGACCGGGCTCTGGCTGTGCGAGCGGCTGGCCTGGCCGGCGGCCGTGGTGCTGGACGACCGGGGGCGCTGCGGCATCCTGATGCGCCTGGTGCCGGACGGTTTCTTCATCGACTCGCCGCAGGCCGGGCGGAACCTCGCCGGCTTCCAGTTCCTGCTGAACGACGAGGGCTACCTGCGCCGGGTCGGGATCTCGATCACCGTCGAACAGCGGCTCCAGCTGCTGCTCGACCTCTCCCGGACGCTCGCCGGCCTGCACCGGCTGGGCGTCGTGGTGGGCGACCTCTCGCCGAAGAACGTGCTGTTCCGGCTGGGCGCGGAGCCGAGCTGCTTCCTGATCGACTGCGACGCGATGCGGGTGGACGGCCGGGACGCCCTCGACCAGCGGGAGACCCCGGACTGGAGCCTGCCGCAGGGCGAGCCGCTGGCGACCGGGCGCGGGGACTCGTACAAGTTCGGCCTGCTGGTGGTCCGGCTGCTCGCCGGGGAGCAGGACAGCCGGGACACCGGGGCGGTCGGCGCGCTCTCGGCGGACCTCGGGCGGCTCGCCGCCGCGGCGATCGGCACGGACCCCGCGCGCCGGCCCGAACTCGCGGACTGGGAAAGGCCGTTGCTGCGGGCGATCGAGGAGCTGCGGACGCCGTCGGCCCCCGACCCGGACGAGGTGGCGGCATGGATCGGCGCGACCCTGGCGGCGGGCGCGCAGCACCCGGCGCCGCCCCGGCCGCCGGGCACGCCTGCTCCCGCCCCGCCCGCCGCCACCCCGCCCGGGCCGGGCCGGGTGCTGGCGACGGTGGTGTTCGCGGGCCTGCTCGTCTGGGCCGGCGTCAAGGGGGTGTCCGCGCTCGGGGACGACTCCGGCACCGGCTCCGGGTCGAGCGGGTCCGCGCCGGCCGCCGTCTCCACGTACCGGTCGACCCCGTACGGGAGCGGCGGCACCAGCGGCGGGACGACCGGCGGCGGGACGACCGGCGGCAGCGGGACGACCGCGGTCGACCCGGTGAACCAGGCGAAGGCCATCGACCTGCTGCTGAACCGCAACGACGGCACGCGCAAGGTCGTCACCTCCGCCGTCCAGGCCGCGGACGGCTGCGGGAACACCGTCGACGTCCGGTACGGGGCCTCCCAGCTCCGCCAGGCGGCGGCCGGCCGGGACTCCCTGGTCGCCCGGCTGCAGGGGGTCGACACCTCGGCTCTGCCGGGCGGCGCGAACCTGGCGGCCCAGCTCTCCTCGGCCTGGACGGCCTCCGCCGCGGCCGACCGGGCGTTCGCGCGGTGGGCGGACGACGTGGCCGGCTGCGACGGCAATGCGCCGCACACCGCGGACTGGAACGAGGGGTACAACCAGAGCCAGGTGGCGACCGCGGCCAAGAAGGCCTTCGCGGCCGCCTGGAACCCGCTGGCGGACCGCTACGGGCTGGCCCACTGCGACCCGGACGCCATCTGACCGGGTGAGCCGCCGCAACGGTGAACCCCTAAGGCGGCAGCCGGCCTTCGGCGCGGGCCAGTTTCTCCAGCTCCGCCGGGTGCAGCAGCTCGATCTCCCGGCGCCCGGTGCGCAGCCAGCCGGCGTCCCGCCACTCCTCCAGCAGCCGGTTGACGGTCCGCCGGGAGCTGAGCACCAGGCCGGCCAGGTCGTCCTGGGACAGCGGCAGGGAGATCCTGACCTCGCCGGTGGGTGCCGGGTCTCCGTAGCGTTCGGCGAGTTCCAGCAGGAGGGCGGCCAGGCGCGGGCGGACGACGGCGGACCCGGTGGCCGCCCGCTGCTGGTCGGCGTCCCGCAGCCGGCCGGAGAGCACCTGCTGGAGGGCCTGCGCCACGGCGGGGTTGGCGTGCTGGACGGCGCCGAAGCGGCTGAGCGGGATGTGCAGCGCGGTGACCTCGGTCAGCGCGTGCAGGGTGGCCGACCGTGCACCGCCGTCGAGACCGGCCTGTTCGCCGAGCAGGTCGCCGTCGCCGCGGATGGCGAGGATCGCGCGGTAGCCGGCGCCCGACTCCACCAGGACCTTGACGCACCCGCGCTCGATCACCAGCAGGTGGTCGGAGTGCTCGTGCTGCTGGAGCAGTGCGGCGCCCGCCGGGTAGCGCACCCGGCGGGCGACGGCGGTCAGTTCGGCCCGGGCCGGGGCGTCCAGCAGGCGCCAGAACGGGATGCGTCCGCCCGACGCCGGTCCGGCCGGTCTCATCCCAGCAGCCCGGCCAGTGCGACCAGCCCGCAACCGGCGACGGCGAGCAGGAGGGACTGCCGGACCCGGCGGTCCTTGATCCAGATGATCCGGCTCATCTCCACCAACTGCCGGCTGAGCAGGGGGAGCAGGTCCGCGCCGTCCAGTTCGGCGGCGAGCCGGTCGGGCGTCCAGTGCCGGAGCTGGCCGTAGTAGACGAAGTTCGGCAGGTCGCTCTCCTGCTTGCCCCCGCCGCGCGGCACGACCACCGACACGGCGGCGACCGCGGCCAGCGCGAGGACGGCCACGCCGAGCCAGAAGGCCGTCGCGGGCAGGGCGCCGGAGGTGCGGCCGAGGCCGGTGCCGGTGCCGGACAGGGCGACGATCGCGCCGAGTGCGGCGGACTCGATGGTGAGCGCGAAGGAAGCCTTGGAATCGACCCTGCCGGTCACCTCGGTCAGCGAACCATGGATCTGCCAGGCGGTTTTGACTGCTTCTTCGTTCGACACAGGCCCCCCGGACGACCGTTCTGGACGGTTCCCGGACGGTCGGCTTCGGCCCCCGGGCTCCCGCCGGTCCAGCATAGCCACGCGGTGCCCGCCGGGGGCCTGGATCGGCCGGGAGCGGGCCCGAACTCGCCTTTCCCGTGGGGGAGGTGTGGTTGGTAGGGCGGGTGGGCCCACTGGGTCAGGCCTCGTGGGCGGCGGTGGTCGGGGGCGGGGCGAGGGCGCGCAGGGCGGCGTCGACCAGGCGGTCGGCGTGGGCGTGGGTGAGCGGGCCGAGGCGGTACTGCCAGCGGTAGTAGAGCGGGCCGTAGACGAGTTCGACGGCCAGGTCGAGGTCGGCGTCGGGGGCGATCTGGCCGGCCTCGCGGGCGCGGCGCAGGCGGTCGCGGGTGACCTCCAGCAGGGGGTCCAGCAGGCGGGTGCGGTACTCGGCGTGCAGCGCGGGGTCGTTGAGGATCTCGGCGACGATGGCGCGGTAGGTGCGGTCGGCGCCCGGGTCGGTGAGTTCGTCGCTGGTGGGGCGCAGGACGGCCCGGAGGTCGGCGGCGAGGTCGCCGGTGTCGGGCAGCGCGAGGCCGCCGTCGTGCTCGCTGACGGCGAGGAAGGCGTCGAAGACGACGGCTCCCTTCGAGGGCCACCAGCGGTAGATGGTCTGCTTGCCGACGCCGGCCCGGGCGGCGATCGCCTCGATGGTCAGCTTGCCGTAGCCGACGTCGGCGACGAGTTCGGTGGCGGCGGCGAGGACGGCGGCGCGGGCGCGCTCGCTGCGGCGGGCGGGGTCGGGGGCGGTTCTGGACGCGCTTGTGGAGGCCATGGGAAAAAGTCTATGCGAAACAGCGAGACGAGACGTATTGTCTTTTCAAGACGTTGCGAGACGCTACGTCTCGTCTCATTCGCTACCCCGGAGGTGCCCGTGCCCCGCCCCGCCCACATCCTGATGGTCTCCGTCCCCGCCCACGGGCACGTGAACCCCAGCCTCGCCGTGGTCGCCGAGCTGGTCGCCCGGGGCCACCGGGTCAGCTACGTCAACGACCCCTCCTTCCGGGAGATCGTGGAGTCCACCGGCGCCGACTTCGTCCCGTACCCGACCGCGCTGCCGCTCGCCGGCGACCCGAGCGGCTGGCCGGAGGATCCGGTGGCGATCCAGGAGGTGTTCCTGGACGACACCCTGGCGATGTGGCCCGTCCTGCTGGAGGCCTTCGAGGACGACCGCCCCGACCTGGTGCTCTACGACATCGCGGGCTTCGCCGCGCGGGCGCTCGGCGAGCGGCTGGGCGTGCCGGTGGTGCAGCTGTCCTCCACCTTCGTCGGCTGGGAGGGCATCGAGGAGGACCTGGCCGCGGTCTTCGAGGCGATCCGCAGCGGCCCGGGCGGCCCCGAGCACTACCGGCGGTTCGCCGACTGGCTGGCCGAGGCCGGCGCGGTGCAGCGCGACGTGGAGGCCTTCAAGAACCGCCCGGAGCGGGCGATCGCCCTCGTCCCGCGCGCCCTGCAGCCCAACGCCGACCGGGTGGACGAGCGGCGCATCACCTTCGTCGGGCCCTGCTTCGGCGACCGGGCCCACCAGGGGCAGTGGCAGCGCCCGGAGAGTGCCGAGAGGGTGCTGCTGGTCTCGCTGGGCTCGGCCTTCACCCACCACCCGGCGTTCTACCGGGCCTGCATCCGGGCCTTCGGCAACCTGGCGGGCTGGCACACCGTGCTCCAGATCGGCAAGCACACCGACCCGGCCGAACTCGGCGAGGTGCCGGACACCGTCGAGGTGCACCGGTGGGTGCCGCAGCTGTCGGTACTCGCCCAGGCGGACGCCTTCGTCACCCATGCGGGCATGGGCGGCTCCAGCGAGGGGCTGTTCCACGCCGTGCCGATGATCGCGGTGCCGCAGGCCGTCGACCAGTTCGCCAACGCGGACGCCCTGGTGGGCCTCGGCGTCGCCCGCCGGCTGGACACCGAGCAGGTCACCGCGGAGGCGCTGCGCGCCGCCCTGCTGGAGCTGGTCGACGATCCGGCGGTGGCCGAGCGGCTTCGGGAGCTGTCCGCCGCGGGCCGGGCCGAGGGCGGCACCGCGCGGGCGGTGGAGCTGATCGAGGCCGAGCTCGTCCAGTAGCCGGGGGGTCGGGGGCTGCGGCGTGCGGCGCGGATCCGGAGGGCGGAGAATCCGGATGACGAACACCTGTTGTCATATCTTCATTCACCTGATGTGATGGTGTATATGGATATGCACAGTGCTGTGGCCCCCGACGCTCCGCTGGTCCTGGTCGGCAAGGCCGACGTCAGCGCCGACGACGTCCTGGCCGTTGCCCGGGGCAACGCCCGGGTCGAGATCGGTCCCGACGCGCAGGCCGAGATGGCGGTCGCCCGCGCCCGGATCGACGCCCTCGCGGCCGAGCCGCGCCCCGTCTACGGCGTGTCGACCGGCTTCGGCGCGCTCGCCGTACGGCACATCAGCCCCGAGCTGCGCGCCCAGCTGCAGCGGTCCCTGGTGCGCTCGCACGCCGCCGGCATGGGGCCGGCCGTCGAGCGCGAGGTCGTCCGCGCGCTGATGTTCCTGCGGATGAAGACGCTGGCCTCCGGCCGTACCGGCGTGCGCCCGCTGGTCGCCGAGACCATCGCCGCCCTGCTCAACGCGGGCATCACCCCGGTCGTCCGCGAGTTCGGCTCGCTCGGTTGCTCCGGCGACCTCGCGCCGCTGTCGCACTGCGCGCTGGTGCTGATGGGCGAGGGCACGGCCACCGGCCCGGACGGGGTCGAGAAGCCCGCCGGCGAACTGCTCGCAGCCGCGGGGATCGAGCCCGTCGAACTGCTGGAGAAGGAGGGCCTGGCCCTCATCAACGGCACCGACGGCATGCTCGGCATGCTGGTGATGGCCATCGCCGACCTCCAGCGGCTGTTCACCACCGCCGACATCACCGCCGCCATGACCCTGGAGGCGCTGCTCGGCACCGACAAGGTGCTCGCCCCCGAGCTGCACCTCCCGATCCGCCCGCACCCCGGCCAGGCGCTCAGCGCCGCCAACATGCTCGCCGTCCTCAAGGACTCCGGCCTCACCGGCCACCACCAGGACGACGCGCCGCGGGTCCAGGACGCCTACTCGATCCGCTGCGCCCCGCAGGTCGCCGGCGCCGGCCGGGACACCCTGGCCCACGCCCAGCTGGTCGCCTCCCGCGAGCTGGCCGCCTCGGTCGACAACCCGGTGGTGCTGCCCGACGGCCGGGTCGAGTCCAACGGCAACTTCCACGGCGCCCCGGTCGCCTACGTGCTGGACTTCCTCGCCATCGCCGCCGCCGACCTCGGCTCGATCTCCGAGCGCCGCACCGACCGCCTGCTCGACAAGGCCCGCTCGCACGGCCTGCCGGCCTTCCTGGCCGACGACCCGGGCGTGGACTCCGGCCTGATGATCGCCCAGTACACCCAGGCGGCGCTGGTCAGCGAGAACAAGCGGCTGGCCGTCCCGGCCTCCGTCGACTCGATCCCCTCCTCCGCCATGCAGGAGGACCACGTGTCGATGGGCTGGTCGGCCGCGCGCAAGCTGCGCCAGGCCGTCGAGAACCTCGGCCGGATCCTGGCCGTCGAACTCACCGCCGCCGCCCGCGCGCTGGAGATCCGCCAGCAGGCCGACTCGTCCGGCCGGATCGCCCCGGCCACCGCGGCCGCGCTGGCCGCCGCGCGGGAGGCCGGGGTCGGCGGCGCCGGCCGCGACCGCTTCCTCTCCCCGGACCTGGAGGCGGCCGCGGCGCTGGTCGCCACCGGCGAGCTGGTGCGGGCGGTCGAGCAGGTCACCGGCCCGCTGGCCTGACCCGTCGCCCCGGGAGCACGCCCCCGGGCGCGGGGCGGCCGGGCTCAGTCCCAGTCGCCCCGCGGCCGGCGGTCCTCGCGGGACCTGCGCTCGCCGAACGCGGCGGCGAAGTTGACCCCGACGATGCCCGCCCAGCAGACCAGCAGGCCGGCGAAGCCGCCGTTGCCGGGGCCGGACGCGATCGCGGTCAGCGGGATGCCGAAGGCCATCGAGGCCACGGCGAGCCCGGTGCCGGAGCGCTTGCTCCACCCGTGGTGGCGGGGGCGCTGGTGGCGCTCGCGGTACGGGTGCGGCTCGTAGCCGTCCAGCCGCTGGGCGACGGAGCGCTCGACCCGGGCGTCCAGACGGGCGTCGAGGCGCTTCATGAAGGAGTCGACCAGCTCGTCCTCGTACTCCTTGCCGAGCTCCTTGCGGGCCTGCAGGGTGGCGTCGAGGTCGCGCCGCAGGTCGTCCTGGCGAGTGTCCATGGGGTACAGCGTGGCCCCGGCCGCGGTACCCGGTCCATCCGTTCGCGGGGGGAATCCGGGCGGGCTCAGGGTGAAATCAGGGTTACCCCGAGTCGGGCCGGGCCCGCCGGCCCGGGGGCGGGCCCACCGTCCGACATCCGGGACGTCTCATGGAGCGTTCCGCCGTACGAGACGTCTTTGCCAGGCGCGGCGCGCTGCTGCACAGTCGTCGTCCGAACCGCACGCATCCGGAGGTACTGATGACCGCCCTCGACGAGACCGGCAGCGTCGGACCCTCCGCCCGGCTGCTCCAGCTGTTCGAGGGGCACCGGCTGACCCCGACCCAGCGCCGGATCGCGCACTCGCTGGTGCGGCACGCCACCGAGGCGCCGTTCCTGTCCAGCGTGGAGGTCGCCGAACTCGCCGGCGTCAGCCAGCCCTCCGTCACCCGCTTCGCCGTCGCGCTCGGGTACGACGGCTACCCGGCGCTGCGCAAGCAGCTGCGCGAACTCGGCGGCGGAGAACCCGCCGCGCCGGAGACCCCGGACGACGCGGTGCGCAACGAACACCAGCAGGCCGTGCTCGCCGAGATCGAGCACCTGCGCCACCTCGCCGAACTCCTCGCCGACCCGGAGCCGATCATCCGGGCCGCCCGGCTGCTCGCCGCCTCCCGCCCGCTGCCCGTCCTCGGCCTGCGGGCCGCCTCGGCGCAGGCGCGCGGCTTCGCGTACTTCGCCGCCAAGGTGCACCCGGACATCCGGCTGCTGGACGAGGGCGGCAGCATGCTCGCCGACCGGCTGGAACAGGCCGCGGCGGCGGGCGCGACCGCTCTGCTCTGCTTCGCGCTGCCGCGCTATCCGCGGGAGCTGATGGACGCACTGACGGTGGCCCGCGAGTGCGGGCTGACCGTGCTGACCGTCGCCGACAGCGCCTTCGCGCCGGTCGCCAAGCTGTCCGACCTGATGCTGCCGGCCGCCGTCGGCACCGGGTTGGTCTTCGACACCGCGTGCGCGCCGATGATGCTCGGCCGGGTGCTGCTGCAGACCATGTGCGACGAACTCCCCGGCGCGGAGGCCCGGTTGGAGTCGATCGAGCAGTCGGCCGCGGCGCGCGGGCTCTTCTTGGAATAGGCACAGCCTGGAATAGGCGCAGCCTGGAACAGGCGCAGCGTGGAGTAGACGCAGCTTGGAGCGGCGGCGGGGGAGTAGTCGACACGAACCCGGGCATCCCCTACGGCAGGGGGTGCCGCCCATGCGCGTGATCCACGAGATGAAGTTCGTCGCCCGCCTCTCCTCGGGTGCCGACGAATGGTCCTGCCCCGCCTGCGGACGCCGCGTCACCCTGCGGCGGCTGCCCGACCCCGAACTGACCGTCCTCGATCCGGGCGACGAGTCCGCCGTCCACGTCGGCGTCATCGAACCCGACGGCCGGGCCGCCGCCGAACGCTACGGCCTCGGCCCCGTCCAGAACATCCCCCGCCCGCCGGCCCCACCCACCCCCGACGCCGACGACCGCCGCTGGCTCGCCGAGATCGGCATCGACTGGGACGGCGGCGACGCGGCGGCGTGACTCAGCCGCGGGGCGCGTAGAGCGGAAGACCGGAGGTGTCCAGCTCGGCGGGCAGCGGCGAGGGCAGCGGAACGGGCTCGCCGTACTTGCCGTGCAGGACGCCCTGGTACTCGCCGTCGCGGGGGTGGGTGTGGAGTGCCCAGGCGCCCTTGCGGGGGTCGACCGCGAGGAGGACCGGTACGCCTGCGAGCGCGTACCAGCTGGTCTTGGCGGCGATGAGGCTGATCCGCTCGGAGGTCGAAATGACCTCCACGGCCAGCTCGACATCGTGCGGGTCCGCCAGCCATTCGTCGTCGTCCTCCCAGTCGCGCGGCAGAACGACGAGGTCGGGTGTCGCGTAGTCCTCCGCATTGTCGGGCATGGCGATCGACGAGACCTCGTAGGCGCCGAGACCCGTCGGGAGCCCGGCGTCGAGCTGGCGGGACAGGCGCTTGGTGGTCCCCGCGTGCTTGCCGCGGGGTGTCGGGGGCATCACCAGGGTTCCCCCGATGATCTGGACGCGTAGTCCCGTGCGCCGCTCGATCTCCTCCGCCACATCCCGGAGTCTGCCGGGCCGCACGGTGATGGCCGTCATCGTGTCCCCCGCTCCTTGGCGCTGGGCCGAGTGGCTGGTGTTCGCCGGGTTCAGGCTAGCGCGCCAAGTCGGCCGGTGCCGTGGCTGATCGGATTGATTCGGGGTCTGGTCGAAAGCCGGTTGTTTAGTTATATTCAACCGAACCGAGCTTGAATGAATCCATCCGCAGAGAGGCCGGGACTATGGTGCAGCAGGCGAGCGGGCCGCGCGAGGTGCGCGCGGCGCGTGGGACGGGGCTGACGGCGCAGGGGTGGCAGCAGGAGGCTGCCCTGCGGATGCTGATGAACAACCTCGACCCCGAGGTGGCCGAGCACCCGTCGAAGCTGGTGGTGTACGGCGGCACCGGCAAGGCCGCGCGGGACTGGCGCTCCTTCGACGCCATGGTGAAGACGCTGGAGGGCCTGAAGCAGGACGAGACCATGCTGGTCCAGTCCGGCCGCCCGGTCGGCGTCATGCAGACCCACGAGTGGGCGCCGCGCGTGCTGATCGCCAACTCCAACCTGGTCGGCGACTGGGCCAACTGGGAGGAGTTCCGCCGCCTGGAGAGCCTCGGGCTCACCATGTACGGCCAGATGACCGCCGGCTCCTGGATCTACATCGGCACCCAGGGCATCCTCCAGGGCACCTACGAGACCTTCGCCGCCGTCGCCAACAAGCGCTTCGACGGCACGCTGGAGGGCACCATCACCCTCACCGCCGGCCTCGGCGGGATGGGCGGCGCCCAGCCGCTGGCCGTCACCATGAACGGCGGCGTGGCGATCTGCATCGACTGCGACCCGTCCCGCATCGCCCGCCGGATCGAGCACCGCTACCTGGACGTCGAGGCCAAGAACCTCTCGCACGCCCTGGAGCTGGCCACCGCCGCCCGCGACAAGAAGCAGCCGCTCTCCATCGGTCTGCTCGGCAACGCCGCCGAGCTCTTCCCGCAGCTGCTCGCGATGGACGCGCCGATCGACATCGTCACCGACCAGACCAGCGCCCACGACCCGCTCAGCTACCTGCCGATCGGCGTCGACTTCGACGACATGGCGGACTACGCGGCCGCCAAGCCCGCCGAGTTCACCCAGCGCTCGCGCGAGTCGATGGCCAAGCACGTCGAGGCCATGGTCGGCTTCCAGGACCGCGGCGCCGAGGTCTTCGACTACGGCAACTCCATCCGCGGCGAGGCCCAGCTGGCCGGCTACGACCGCGCCTTCGCCTTCCCCGGCTTCGTCCCCGCCTACATCCGGCCGCTGTTCTGCGAGGGCAAGGGCCCGTTCCGCTGGGCCGCGCTGTCCGGCGACCCGCAGGACATCCACAAGACCGACAAGGCCGTCCTCGACCTGTTCCCGGAGAACGAGTCGCTGCACCGCTGGATCAAGATGGCCCAGGAGAAGGTGCACTTCCAGGGCCTGCCCGCGCGGATCTGCTGGCTCGGCTACGGCGAGCGCGACAAGGCCGGCGAGCGCTTCAACGACATGGTCGCCTCCGGCGAGCTGTCCGCGCCGATCGTCATCGGCCGCGACCACCTGGACTGCGGCTCCGTCGCCTCCCCGTACCGGGAGACCGAGGCGATGCTCGACGGCTCGGACGCGATCGCCGACTGGCCGCTGCTCAACGCCATGGTCAACGTGGCCTCCGGCGCCTCCTGGGTCTCCATCCACCACGGCGGCGGCGTCGGCATCGGCCGCTCGATCCACGCCGGCCAGGTCACCGTCGCCGACGGCACCGCGCTGGCCGGGGAGAAGATCCGCCGGGTGCTCACCAACGACCCGGGCATGGGCGTCATCCGGCACGTGGACGCCGGCTACGACCGTGCCGACGAGGTCGCCGCCGAGCGCGGGGTCCGCGTCCCGATGGGTGAGCTGTGACGGCTCCTTCCTTCGAGGAGATGTGGGCGGAGCTGCTCCCCGTGGGCCGCTCCGCCTCCTCCGGCGGCTACCGCCGCTTCGCCTGGAACTCCGCCGACGCCGAGTGCCGCGCCTGGTTCGAGCAGCAGGCCCGCAGTCGCGGTCTGGCGTACGAGCTGGACCGCAACGGCAACCAGTGGGCCTGGCTGGGCGACCCGCAGGCCGGCGGGGCCGTCGTCACCGGCTCGCACCTGGACTCCGTCCCGGACGGCGGCGCCTTCGACGGCCCGCTCGGCGTGGTCTCCTCCTTCGCCGCGCTGGACGAACTCCGCGCCCGGGGAGCCGAGTTCACCCGGCCGCTGGCGATCGTCAACTTCGGTGACGAGGAAGGCGCCCGGTTCGGCGTGGCCTGCATCGGCTCCCGGCTGACGTCCGGCGTGCTCTCCCGCGAGGCCGCGTACCACCTGCGCGACGCCGGCGGCGTCCGGCTGCCCGACGCGATGGAGAAGGCGGGCTACGACCCGAGCGCGCTCGGCGCGGACGACGACCGGCTGGCCAGGATCGGCGCCTTCGTCGAACTCCACGTCGAGCAGGGCCGCTACCTCGCCGAGGGGCAGCCGGTCGGCGTGGCCGGCGCGATCTGGCCGCACGGCCGCTGGCGGTTCGACTTCCACGGCGAGGCCAACCACGCCGGCACCACCCGGATCGAGGACCGCCGCGACCCGATGCTGACGTACGCCAACACCGTGCTCGCCGCCCGCAAGAAGGCGCGGCAGGCGGGCGCGCTGGCGACCTTCGGCAAGGTCGCCGTCGAGCCCAACGGCACCAACGCGATCGCCTCGCTGGTGCGCGGCTGGCTGGACTCCCGGGCCGCCGACGAGCGCACCCTCACCGCGCTGGTCGCCGAGATCGAGCAGGCCGCCGCCGAGCGCGGCGAACGCGACGGCGTCCGGGTCGAGCTGACCCGCGAGTCCTACACCCCGGTGGTGGAGTTCGACGGCCCGCTGCGCGACCGGCTCGCCAAGCTGCTGGACGCCCCGGTGCTGCCCACCGGCGCGGGACACGACGCCGGGATCCTGGCGTCCGCGATCCCGACCGCCATGCTGTTCGTGCGCAACCCCACCGGCGTCTCGCACTCCCCGGCCGAACACGCCGAGGAGGCCGACTGCCTGGCCGGGGTCGCCGCCCTCGCCGACGTACTGGAGGACCTGGCGTGTCATTGACCGCTTCGGTGACGTACTGGGCGCAGTACGCATGGCTGCCGCACCCCAACGGGCCGGTGGTCGAGCCGGACGTGCTGATCACCACCGGCCCGGACGGGCGGATCGCCGCCGTCACCCCGGACAGCGGGCCCTGCCCGCCCGGGGCCGTCCGGCTGGAGGGCCTGGCCGTGCCCGGCCAGGCGAACGCCCACTCGCACGCCTTCCACCGGGCGCTGCGCGGGCACGTCCAGGTCGGCTCCGGCACCTTCTGGACCTGGCGCGACACCATGTACCGGTTCGCCGGCGCGCTCGACCCGGACAGCTACCTGGAGCTCGCCACCGCCGTCTACGCCGAGATGGCGCTGGCCGGGATCACCGCCGTCGGCGAGTTCCACTACCTGCACCACGCGCCCGGCGGCGCCCGCTACGCCGACCCGAACGCGATGGGCGAGGCGCTGATCGAGGCCGCCGCCCGGGCCGGCATCCGGATCACCCTGCTGGACACCTGCTACCTGTCCTCCGGCTTCGGCGCCGAACCGACCAAGCCGCAGCTGCGCTTCAGCGACGGCGACGCCGACGCCTGGGCCGAGCGGGCGGACGCGCTCAAGCCGCGCGAGCACGCCCGGATCGGTGCCGCCATCCACTCCGTCCGGGCCGTCCCCGCCGAGCAGTTGGGCACCGTCGCGCACTGGGCGGCGATGCGCCGGGCGCCGCTGCACGTCCACCTGTCCGAGCAGACCGCCGAGAACGACGCTTGCCTCGCCGCGCACGGCGTCACCCCCACCCGGCTGCTCGCCGACCGCGGCGCGCTCGGCCCGCGCACCTCGGCCGTGCACGCCACCCACCTCACCGACGAGGACGTCAAGCTCCTCACCGACTCCTCCACCACCGTCTGCATGTGCCCCACCACCGAACGGGACCTCGCGGACGGCATCGGCCCGGCCCGCAGGCTCGCCTCGGCGGGCAGCCCGATCACCCTGGGCAGCGACAGCCACGCGGTGATCGACCCGTGGGAGGAGGCCCGGGCGCTGGAGCTGGACGAGCGGCTGCGCACCCAGACCCGCGGGCACTGGACGGCGAACGCGCTGCTGCGGGCCGGCACCGAGGACGGGCACGCCTCGCTCGGCTGGCCGGAGGCCGGGCGGATCGAGGCCGGGGCGCTCGCCGACTTCACGGTGATCGCGCTGGACTCCGTCCGTACGGCGGGCCCGCCGCCCCGGCTCGGCGCCGAGATCGCCGTCTTCGCGGCCTCGGCGGCGGACGTCCGGCACGTGGTGGTCGGCGGGCGGCACGTCGTCCGGGACGGCGTGCACCGGCTGGTGGCCGACGTGCCGGGGGCGCTGCGGTCCTCCATCGGCGCGCTGGGCTGCTGAATGTTGTTGTCCGACTCCCCTCGGAAGGCGTTGACTTGAGCACCAGGACCACTGTGATCACGGGCATCGGCAGCCTGGTCACCAACGACCCCGGACAGGGGACCGGGCCGCTCGGCCTGCTGACCGACGCGGCCGTGGTGGTCGACGGCGACACCGTCGCCTGGGTCGGCCCGGCGGCGCAGGCGCCGGCGGCGGACGAGCGCTTCGACGCCGAGGGCCGGGCCCTGCTGCCCGGCTTCGTCGACTCCCATGCTCACCTGGTGTTCGCCGGTGACCGCACCGCCGAGTTCAATGCCCGGATGTCCGGGCAGGCGTACTCGGCGGGCGGGATCCGGACGACGGTGGCGGCGACCCGGGCCGCCTCGGATGCGGAACTGGACGCCAACCTGGCCCGGTTCGTCCGGGAGGCGCTGCGCCAGGGCACCACCACCATCGAGTGCAAGTCCGGCTACGGGCTGACGGTGGAGGACGAGGCGCGGGCGCTGCGGATTGCCGCTGGGTACACCCCGGAGACGACGTACCTGGGGGCGCACGTGGTGGCGCCCGAGTACGCGGAGGACCCGGCGGGGTACGTGGAGCTGGTGACCGGCGAGATGCTGGACGCCTGTGCGCCGCACGCCCGTTGGGTGGACGTGTTCTGCGAGAAGGGCGCCTTCGACGGCGACCAGGCGCGGGCTGTTTTGACGGCGGGGATCGAGAAGGGCCTCACGCCGAGGGTGCACGCCAACCAGCTCACGTACGGGCCGGGCGTGCAGCTCGCGGTGGAGCTGGGGGCTGCCTCGGCGGACCACTGCACCCACCTGACGGACGAGGACGTGGCGGCGCTGGCGGGCTCGGCGACGGTCGCCACGCTGCTGCCGGGCGCGGAGTTCTCGACGCGGGCCGAGTACCCGAGCGGGCGGAGGCTGTTGGACGCGGGCGCGGTGGTCGCGCTCTCGACGGACTGCAACCCGGGGTCGAGCTTTACGAGTTCGATGGCGTTCTGTATTGCCGTCGCGGTGCGGGAGATGGGCATGACCCCGGACGAGGCCGTGTGGGCGGCCACGGCGGGCGGCGCCCACGCCCTGCGGCGCACGGATGTGGGGGTCGTGGCGGTGGGCGCGCGGGCCGACCTGCTGCTGCTGGATGCCCCGTCGCACGTTCACCTGGCCTACCGCCCGGGCGTCCCGCTGACGGCCGCAGTCTGGCGCGCGGGCGTCCGGGAGGTCTGAGTCCCTGAGCACTTCACGTCGCCCCGTTGAGCCAGTGCTCGGCGGGGCGACGTGCTTCCTAGGCCGTCAGGGCTGACGGTAGGCGCGGACGAGCAGGGTGTCGGCAGCGCGTTCACTCGGTTCGGCGGGAGGGAGCCGGTCGACACTGATCTTCGTGAACCCCGCCTCGTCCAACAACTTCGTCCAGACAGTCTCCTGGAGAACCCAGCGGCGCATCGTTGCCGGGGTGCCGTCCGGAATGCGGGCCGGAACGTCGGCGTGCCGGACGTCCGGCTCAGCGGGGGCTCCGCCGAGGTACTGGCCCAAGGTGGAGGCGACCAGCAGTCCGCCGGGTCGCAGGGCGCGGGCAGCGGCCGGGAGCAGCCGGCGGGGGTCGGTGAAGTCGAGGCTGCCGAACACCGAGTAGAGCACGTCGTACTCGTCCGGATGCGCGTCCAGGTGCGCGGTCGCGTCGGCGTGCACCGTGTGCAGGCGCGGGGCGAGGTGGCCGTAGAGGTCGCAGGCCATCGCGTGCTGGGCGGGGGAGGCGTCGATGGCATCGACCCGGGCCGGGGCGTGGTGGGCGACAAGGTGCGCGGCATGACGGGCGGCGCCCGCGCCGAGGTTGGCCACGACGAGGCCGGTGAGGTCACCCAGCACCTCGACTCCTGGCCCGCTGTCCTGGGCCCAGACCCAGTGGAAGGTGCCGGGGACGGTCCGGTCGCTCTCGGCGCGGGCACGGCCGTAGTGGTGCCAGAAGTCCGGCACGACAGTTTGAGCAGGGAGGAGGTCGTTGTCACCCGGGTCATACTCGCGCCCGGTGTACGTCGGCGCCGGGGTTTGGGTGAACTCCACCCTTCCGGGTTGCGGTGGCCCCGGAATGAACCTGGCGCCACCGCAACTGTCCGGTCAGTGCGAGTCGTTGCCGGGGTGGCAGGGGCTGCACTTGGCGGCATCCGCCCACAGCGGCAGGTCCAGATCCCAGCCGTCTGCGGCGATCAGCTGGGCCGTGCGCAGCACCGTGCCGTCGTTCTTGTACTCGACGGCCGGCACGTGGTGCAGGAAGTGGCCGTCGTCGGATCCCGGCACACCGCCCAGGCGCCGGGCGAGCTCCTGTGGCGTGATGCCTCGGGCAAACACGATGCCGTACCGCCAGTCGTCGCAGTCGACCAGCCACCGAAGACCGTCACCCATGACGCGGGCCCCCTCTCTGCGAGCGCAGGCCGTGATCTCCGCGCATCCGGGTGACCAGCCTAGGCAATAGCGCTGACAGGCCGACAAGTCCTCTGATGGCTGCGCCCGCGTTCACCGACTCGACATCCACGTCGATCGACACCACCGCGACACCCGCGACCGACGGAAACAGCAGCCCTTCCAACCCGGGCACCAGATCGTCCACGGTCCTGCACTGTTTGCCACCACGAGTCGACCACCGGCGAATTTGAGGCAACTTCCCAACGCCGACCGCACTGCCTCATCGTTACTCACAGTGCCGAGTGACTGTGCCTCATGCTGTCCTGGAAACCGATTGGCTGGCCGCTGCCGAGCTGCGATGATGCCTCCGTTTCGCAGACGGAGGACATTTGTTCGTTTTCGTTTGTGCGGGGTGCGGCGCTGAGCTGACCACTCCGCTGTCCCAGGTCGCCCTGCCGGTCCACGCTCATCAGAAGTACGGGAACGGGATCCAGCTCCCAGTGCTCATGGAGTCGGGCACCTTCGCCGTGGACTCGGAGCCCTGGGGGCCGCCGTGGCGGACGTGGGAGGAGGTCCATCCGGACGAGGCAGCCGCCCGCGGTGTCTACGCGCCGGTCTACGCCCTGTCCGACGGCGCGCCGGGCGCGATCGTCATCGCGCCCGGCGACGCCCGCGGGACCGTGCTGATCCCGGAGAATCGCGGAGGCGGCTACTGCTGCGGCCTTGACGGGGCCGACGGCCCCAATGTGGCCTGTGCGGAGTGTGCCCTGCCCGTGGCGAGCCGGATCGACGACTGCTCGCTCTGGCAGGCGATGTGGCTCGCCCCGAACGCCGTGCGCCGCCTTCCCGCCGACGGCGCCGACGCGGCACCGCTTTCCTGGGCGGAGCTGATGGCGGAAGGGAAGGGCACGCCCCCGTTCGAGCCGATCGCCACGTGGGGGTCGCGGATGAGGGCGGGCCACTGGTCGAACCATCTGTGGTCGTGGAGCCCGCAGTGGGAGGCGGCGGCCGGACGGGCGCTCGCCCACCTGCTCGTGGCCTCGGAGGGCCGGCCGGTGATTGTCCCGGACGGATTGGTCGGGGAGGTGTTCCAACATGCGCTCGACGCCCTGCTGCCCGCGGGTCCGCCGGCGCGGCGCGCGGTCCTGGCCGGACCGGGGCGGCCGGCTCCCGGCGGGGACGCCGACATCCTCCTCGTGCCGTCCCATCCGCAGACGGGGGAGGTCTGGGCCCCAGCCGGCACGGCGGCGTACCCCGTGCCGTTGCCGTTCGGGGTGTGGCTGTGGCTGGTCTTCCCCGAGCCGGACCTGCCCGTCCCCGCGTCGGGCGGCCTACCCGACGGCGTCCTCCGCGACGACTTCGACCCACCCGCGCTGCGCCCCCATCACCTGTTCCGGGCCGACTGGGGAACATTCCGGCACACCCTGGCTCGGCTGCCGGCCATCCGCAGCCCGTGGCTGCGCGAGATCGTCAATGGCCTCACACAGCACAGTCGCGTCGGCTTCTTCTAGCCCGCGACCCGCGAGGCCGACGAGGCAGTCTGGCGGGGCAGGCATCCGGGAGGTCTGAGCCTTCGGATGACAGACGGCCCCCGCGCCCCCGGGGTGGCGGGCGCGGGGGCTCTTCGCTGGTGCCGCATCAGGCGACGTTTGCTCCGAATCAGCCTGTGAGGGCTTGCTGCAGCCACCCGTCGCAGGCATTACCGGTGGCCGGCACCAGGCAGCCGGTGGCATGCTTGCCACTCGTATGTGATCAATCGGTGTACCTGTACCTGTGCCTGCACGGCCATCAGGATCCGACCATTCCTCGGCGACACCGAGGCCTGAGGCTCTGGCAGAGAGGTTGCCTCCGGTGGACGATGCCGACCGAATTCCCGAGGACCTGACCGAACTCGGAAGGCTGCTCATGCGCGGCGCATCCACCATCCGGTGGGTGGAGGCGGCCGAGCGGCTTGTCCTGCAGGTGGACAACCTGCGGGACTGGCTCATCAAGAACCACTTTCTTCGTATGTACATGAGCGAGTCCGGCCCGTATGCCGCCACGGATTTCGCCGGAGCCTTCAACGCCGCGTGCGAGATCTCCCGCGGCGGCAGCAGTGCCCTCGATGCCTCCGGCCTGCACAGGTCAAGCTTCGCTGTTCTCGGCGCCGCCGCCAACCTCTGTGGCCGCGTGCAGAACTCGTTGCGTTACTCCGTCCACGAGATCGACGAGAGCGATGCCCGGGCGGTGGCGTTGGCGGTGCTTTATGCCATGGGATACATGGACGCCACCGTGGACGTGAACGGCAATGAGGTGGACGGTTGGGGGCCGAACTCGCGGGCCTACGAAGACCGGTTGTCCCAGCCCTGAGCAGCCGCGCTGTCTCCACGACAGCATTTCGGTGCCGCCTTGCCAAGGCCTCCCCGGCGCCCGAGCCTGGGCCGGAGCCGAGGAGATACCTCTACCGTTCGGAACCTCGTCTCCGAACGGAGAAGGCGTGTCGTGGCCGGACAGTGCCTGGCCGGTCCGCAGGAACCGGAGGGACCCAACTCTCGTCTCCCATACCGCGGTTCACGGGTTCGATCAGCACGTTCACGGGGGGTGGATATGTCTGACGACGGCAACGTCATCGGGTACGTCTTCGGCTTCATCGGGCTCTTGGTGATCTGCGGCGGGCTGGCGCTACCGATCACCGCAGCGCGCAAGGCCCGGATGCGGGAACGGATCCTGGCGGTCGGACTCGCGGCGGAGGCACGTTGCCTGGAGACGTACGTGACACAGGAACGGGTATCGGGATCGGATTCCTCCGACCGGCGCACCCGCGCGGTCCGGCACGTGATCATCGGCTTCCGCACCGCGGACGGCCGGGACATCCGCTTCGAAGACTCCAGCGGCGTACCGCGCGTGGTGGGCGACCACGTGCCGGTGCGGTACCTGCCCGACATGCCGCACCGGGCGGTAACCGCCGATCGGGGCCGGTCGGGAGCCAAGACCGGGTTCGCCGTGGCGGCGCTGGTGGGCCTGTTCTTCGCCGGCGTCGGCGCGGCTTTCGCCGTCAGCGGCTTCGAAATCGCCTCCGGCAGCCACGACCTGCCCACCCGCCCTCTCCCCACCGGACGCAGCGTGCCGCTGCCCGGCGGTAGCCTCCCTAGCGACATCGTCTGCACCGGCGACGGGAACGCCACCACGCTGGTCTGCCCCGATGGATTCCCCGACATCACTGTCAGGTCCTAGTAGGGCTTGGTCAGGTCTGTTTTCGTGTGGGTATGTCGCGGTGGCAGGTGGGGCAGGCGCCGGCCCAGGTCGCCAGAAGGATCTGGAGCTCGCGGACGACTTGGTAGAGGCTCAGGCCGGCCCCGCGTCTTTTGGGGCGGTGGCCAGTCTGCGCAGGGTGCAGAACGCGTGGGCGAGAGAGACGAGCGTGACGTGGTGATGCCAGCCGGTGAACGTGCGGCCCTCGAAGTGGGCCAGGCCGAGGGCCTGTTTCATCTCCCGGTAGTCGTGCTCGATCCGCCAGCGGAGCTTGGCCATTCGCACCAGAGTGGTCAGCGGGGTGTCGGCGGGCAGGTTCGAGAGCCAGAACTGGACCGGCTCGGCTTCCTTGGCGGGCCATTCGGCCAGCAGCCAGCACTCGGCCAGCTCCACGCCCTCGGTGGCGTCGCGGATCTCGCGTCCGGCCGGGCGGATCCGCAGCGCCACGAAGCGCGAATACATCCGCTTGAAGCCGCTCTTCGCCTTGCCTGGGCGCGACCCCTCCCGCCACGACACCGGCCTGGCCGCTTTCGGCCCGGCAGCGATGGCCAGGTCCTTCACACTGCGGGCCTTGTCCGGGTACTTCGCCACCGGCGGCCGGCCGGTGCCGCTGTAGGCGGGCGTGACGGGCCGGGCTTCGGCAGGGTGCGCGGTCGGCGTGGTGGAGATCCCCAGCACGTAGTGCAGGCCGCGTTGCTGGAGGCCGAGGCGGAAGGCCGCGGCGTCGCCGTATCCGGCGTCGGCGATGGCGAGCGGGACGTGGACACCCCAGCACCGGGTCTCGTCGATCATGTCCAGGGCCAGCTGCCACTTCTCCACGTGGCCCAGGCCTGCGGGGATGCCGCACCGGTCTCGCCGGGCGACCTTGTCCGGGTCGGCCTTCGTCGATTCGGGGTCCCAGGACGCGGGGAGGAACAGCCGCCAGTTGACCGGCGCCGAGGCGTGGTCACGGGCCAAGTGGAGCGAGACGCCCACTTGGCAGTTGGTGACCTTGCCCGCGGTTCCGGTGTACTGCCGCGACACACACGCCGACGCGTCGCCGTCCTTGAGGAACCCCGTGTCGTCGATGATCAGCGCGGTCGGATCGATGGCGTCCTGCATCCTCCAGGACAAACGGGCCCGGACATGCGCCGGATCCCAGGGGCTTGTCGTGACGAAGTGCGCGAGAGCCTGCCGGTTTCCGTCCTCCCCGAGCCGCGCGGCCATCGGCTCCACCGACTTCCGCTTGCCGTCCAGGAGCAGCCCACGCACGTACGCCTGCCCCCAACGCCGCTGGTCAGCACGCGTGAACGCTTCGAACAACCCCGCCGTGAACGCCTCCAGGTCCTCCCGGACCTCGGCCATCTCCCCAGGTGTCACACACCAACAACGCGCCACCTACTCCCCAGGACACGCCACCACGGCACCGACCTGACCAAGCCCTACTAGCTGGTGGTGAGATGGTCGAACTCGCCGGCCTTGGCGCCCTGGAGGAACTTTGCGAACTTGGAGCGGGCGGTCCGGACGATGACGTCGCCGTCGTCGGACTCCCGGAGTTCAATCAACCCGTCGATCGTACGGACCTCGACGCAGTCAGCGTTGGAGCCGGAGTAACTGGACTTCTGCCACACAGAGCTGGTCATGAGAGCCAGGTTAGTCACCGGCGGCCTCTTGCGGGGAGCAAGAGGCCGCCGGAACGATTCGCTCAGGCGCCGGCCGTGAGGTGGTCGAACTCGCCGGCCTTGGCCGCCTGGAGGAACTTTGCGAACTTGGAGCGGGTGGTTCGGACGATGACGTCGCCGTCGTCGGACTCACGGAGTTCGATCGCCCCGTCAGAAGCCCGAACCTCAACGCATTCGGAGTTCGCAGCCGAGTAACTGGACTTGCGCCAGGTAGAGTTAACCATAGTTTCTTTCCATATCCTTCTTGATGGATTGAATGAACTCTCGGGACTCCTCCTCCGAGAGAGCCGCCGAATCGATCCGCTTGAGCAGGGAACGAAACTGGGCCGTGTGGGCCGGCGCGTCATAGAGCATGCTGTCCAGGCCTGAATCCATCTGCGCCGTGTCCAGTTCAGGGATCGGGCCTTCGAGGTACGTGAAGTTCTCGTGGTTGACCGGGAGCGTATCCACGTTGAACAGCACCACTCGGATAGAGATGCTGGGACGCTCGGAGTCCTCGATGAGGCTACCAAGCTGCTCAGCTTGGACCTTGGGTCCGCTGAACTGCATGCGCAACGCTGCTTCATGGATGTATGCGGAGTACGGAGTCTTGCCGGATCGGACCACGTGCTGTCGCTTCATGCGGAAGGCAGTTCTCAGGTCAACCTCGTGCGGAGGAAGGCGAGGGAAGCCTCGTGCGAAGACGGCCGAGGCGTAGGCGGTGGTCTGGAGCAACCCCGGAATGAAGGCCATGGTGTATGTCGAGAGCCCATGGGCGCCATATTCAATCTCGGCCATCTCTAGGAAGTGTTGAGCGAGGCGCCCGCGATACTCCTCCCACCAGCCGCCCTTGTCCCGATCCGTGATGATCTCTGCCAGTGCCTCGATCAAAGGCTCGTTTACACACATGCACAGCGCTGCGATCGTGCGCAGGCGTTCGACACTGATGCCCGTCTTCCCGCTCTCCATCTGCGTCACATGGGCAGGGTTGATGCCCAGCGCCCGGGCGAGCTGGCTGCCTCCGAGACCGGCTTGCTCCCGCATCCTTCGCAGCTCGGCACCCAGCCGACGCTGACGGAGAGTCGGGTTCGATCGAAGGGCCATGGCGTCCTCTCTGCAGGTCGTGGGACCAGTCTGCCGCAGAGGTGCTGCCACGTTAGAGGGAACTTCTCGCAGTCCGCCACAAATCTGTGGCGAACCGCGCTATCGTCGTTCACAGCTCGATCCGACGGATCGTCAGTAATGCCTGCATCTAGGGCAGTAGGCGCCTGCTGCCCTCGCGCGCCGCAGAGCAGCCGTATCCCCGGCCTGGCTCACGGCGACGGCCGTCGTCCCTTCTCTCCTCTCCCCACACCACAGCCTCGTGGAGGTTCCCGTGTGCACCCGTAACACCCCCTCGCTCGCCCTGTCCCGGCAGGCCCTGCGGGACGTCCTCGCCCGCAACGGCTGGGACGCCGAGACCATCTTCAACGCCGAACTCGCCCTGATGGAGCTCATCGTCAACGCCTGGCGCCACGGCAACACCGCCGCGCCCGTCGTCTGGTTCTCGCTCCTCGGCTGCACCCTCCGGGTCACCGTCTCCGACGAGAACGACGCCCTGCCCCAGCAGCGGACGCCCGCCGACTTCTCCGAGACCGGCCGGGGCCTCCAGCTCGTGCAGGGCCTCACCCACCGCTGGGGCGTCGACCCGCAGAAGCGCGGCAAAAGCGTCTGGTACGAGCTGGACTCCGTCGCGTGACCCGCGACCCCTTCCTGCCGGAGGATCCCCGGATGCGCGACTACACCAAGCCCCAAATCATGTCCCTCCTGGGCGAGTTGCACCGGCGCGGCCTGCCGCACGGACTCCTCTGGGGGTCCGCCTCGCCGGGGGAGACCACCATCGACGGGCGCCTCCTGATCGACTTCGGGAACGCGCCGGTGAGCACAGTGCTCAACCTCCTCCACCTGCTCCGAGACCTGGACGATGACGACGACGAGGAGTGGCACCCGGTGAGGTTCTTCGTCGGCGCGATCCTCGCCGCCCTGCTCGCCATCGCCACCGTCGCCCTCGGCGCCCTCGCGGCCCTCGACACCCCCCACCCCGAGGACCGCGACGACCAACGCTGAACCACGCGAAGGCCTCGCTCACCCCCGGGGCGAGGCCTCGCGGGGTGTCTTCCGTCAGCCGAGATAGGGGATGGCCCTGCGCTCCAGGAAGTGCTGAAGTCGGAGGCGCTGAGTATGGTGCATCGGCAGCCCTTCGATGTCGCTCGGGGCGACGAACCGAAGGTCGGTGGACTCGTCCGAGATCCGCAGTTCGCCACCCGTGATGCGGGCGGTGAAGCAGACGTTGAACTGCTGTCGGACTTCGCCGTCCGAGTAGGCGATCACGTGCCGGGGGTCGGTGTACGTGCCGACGAGGCCGGTGATTTCGACGTCGAGGCCGGTTTCCTCACGGACCTCTCGTACGGCCGTGTCCGGAAGCGATTCGCCGAGATCCATCGTTCCACCCGGCAGTGCATACAGCCCGTTGTCGGTGCGTCGCTGGAGCAGGACGCGTCCTTCGGGATCCGTCACCACTGCGGAGGCTGCCACGACCAGCCGGTTCGGCTCAGGCGCGTTGGGGTCGTTGTAGAACTCCGTCCGTGCCACGTGATCAGCTCTCCTCAGCCGGTAGTGCGGCGTTCCATACCGCGTCGAAGCTCGCAGCATAGGTGTCGAACAGCGTTCCTGCGCCGGTTTGTCGCAGGTGCCAGACGGGTGCTGCGAAGGCATTGACCCCCCACACGTGTGCATTCACCAGGACTTCGCCATCTGCCCGGTAGAGGCTGTTGTAGAGGGTGGTTCCGTGAGTGCGGATCTCAATGCCCGGTGTACCGAGCAGCGGGCGGTAATGCATGAGAGCAAGGTGACACCGGGATTCGATGCCGTGACCGAACCTCTCCTCCTCTCCGCGCTGCCTGACGTTCGCGCTGTCAGGGTCGCCGAGTGCGATCCGGACTGCGCAACCCTCGGCGGCGCGTTCCCGAAGCAGATCGTTGAGACGTGGGTACGCCTCGTGGAGAAACACAGCGGCGTAGACCAGAACGTCGATTCGCTCTACTGCCTTCCCGAGCAGGTCCACGAAGACGGACACCGGTAAGTCAGCGCGCTGTTCGTGGAGGGCCACCAACTCGGGACTTATCGTTCTTGCGGCGCGTGGCTGCCGCAGGCTCGGCCACAGTGCGAACATGTCTTCTCCCAGCGCTTCTGCGGCCAGACGGGCAGTCCCCAGCCGGGGCGTCCGGTTCTGATTGGCCCATCGCTCAACCGACTTGGTGTCCACGCCGGCCTTGTCCGCGAGGGCGGCGCACGTCCAACCACCCGAGGCCATAACGACTTTCAGTCTCTCGTTCGGCATCTCGCCTGTCTCTCCGCGAAGTCCGGTCTCTTGTAGGGACGTTGTACCGCGTGAGGGACGTTCTGAAGTGTCCTTTGCGTGAGGTTTCACCGTCCCGGGTGCTGCCGGAAATTGGTGACAGCTCGGCGGGAGGAGGCCACATGGCGTCGAGGACGCGGGATACGGCGCTGCCTCGTGGCGGACGTGACGCGGGGCGGATCTGCTCGCCAGGCTGCGCGAAGCCAACCATCCGTGGCGCTGACCGAGAACCGGTCCCCTTGGGCCTCGCAGACCCCCGTCCCGCCTGGCGAAGGCGGGACGGGTAGCACCACCCAACGGGCAACCGCCCATTGGGCCGGACCAGCACGGAGGAAATGAGAATGGGTAAGCGCGGAGGCGGCTCCGGCGACGGCAAGGGCGGCGGCCAGCAGGACGACAGCAACAAGGGCGCCGGCCACGGCGGCGGCGGGTCCGACGAGGGTGGCAACACGTCGGACGGATCGTCCCCGGCGGGCGGCAACGGCAAGTGACCGGCGAGACGCACAAGGAGGCGGGTCCCCAGGGGCTCGCCTCCGCGCTGGTGGCCAGCGGCGCACTCTCCTCGGACTGGCTCCCCTCCTTCAAGGCGGTACCCCGTGAACTGTTCGTTCCTGACCGGATCTGGCCGGGCATCGCGGACGGCACCAAGCAGAAACCCGTGATGTACCGCTCGCAGGACCCGGAGGTGTGGCGACGGGCGGTCTACTCGGACATCCCGCTTACCACGCAGTGGGATGACGGCGACCACAAGGGGGACGGACTCGGCACGACCCCCACTTCGTCCAACTCCATGCCCACGATGGTGTTCTCCATGCTTCAGGACCTCGATGTGCGCCCGGGCGACCGGGTACTTGAGGTTGGCGCCGGCACGGGGTGGAACGCCGGCCTGCTCGCCCACCGCCTGGGCAGCGCCAACGTGGTGACCGTCGAGTACGACCCGGACGTTGCGCACGGGGCCCGGGAGAACCTGAACCGGGCCGGACTTTCTCCGACCGTAGTCGAGGGCGACGGACGGCAGGGCTGGCCGGATGGCGCTCCCTACGACCGGATCATCGCCACCTGTTCCCTGCTTGAGATCCCTCCGGCTTGGCTGGCCCAGTCGGTCTCCGGCGGGATCATCGTGGCGCCCTTCGGCACCGAGTACGGCGGCGAGCAGATCGTCCGGCTGACCGTGAACGACGACGGGACCAGCGCGAGCGGCAGGTTCACCCGGAGCTCGGCGTTCATGCGGCTGCGCCAGCAACGCACGGACCGGCCGCCCTTCGAGGACTACCTGCGCGGTCAGGAGTGGCCCGCTGACGCCGTGAGAACCACCACCGAGCTGGCCCCTCCGGACACGGGCGGGTGGTTCGAGCAGTTCGTCATCGGGGCGGCCGTGCCCGAGACGTTCTGGCGAGCGGAGCGCTACGACGACGGCACGTACACGTTGTGGCTCTACAGCCGGGACACCCGGTCGTGGGCCTCCGCCGACTACGAGCGTGGCCGCACGGAGTACGAGGTCTACCAGTCCGGCCCCCGGAACCTCTGGGACGAGGTGGAGGCCGCCTGGCGCTGGTGGGACGACCAGGGCCGGCCCGGCTATGACCGGTTCGGCCTGACGGTCGGACCCGAGGGCCACACCGTGTGGCTGGACGGTCCGGAGAGCCCGGTGCCACTCCGAGGCGAAGCGACGTGAGCAGGGCCCGTCCGATGGTCTACCTGGCCAGGGGCACGCACACGATGAATTGACTATCGCTGCCTACGCCTCGAATACGATGCCGGCCTCCCTGGCGAGGCTCAGGGCCAGCTCCATGGATCCTGGGCCTCGCACCGTGGCGCCCTTGAGGTGTGCGGCGCCTCCGACGTCGACCAGCGTGCAGTTGTCGAAGCTGACACCGGACTGAATGGCGACGTTGGCGAACTGCGCTCCGGTGAGGTCGCACTTCTCGAACCGGATGTCGCGGAGTTCGGCGTCCCGGTTTGCCTGGCGCAGGAAGTCGGCCGGGCCGACTTCCTGCGCGTTCAGGCGATTGCGCGACGGTGAGCACGCTGCTCAACCTCCTCCGCCTGCTCCGGAACACTGGGACGATGCGGCCAAGGCCGTGGCCGTCCCCCTGGCACCTGAACGTCTGAGGAGCATCCTTGATGAACTCGCTGGCGGATGAGGCGACCCAGGCTCGCATGGAGGCCGCCCACCACACCGCGGCCCTGCTCCTGGGGCTGATCTGTACCGGCCCCGCGGCCTGGGGTTTCCAGGGCCGGACGATGGGGCGACGAGCCGGCAACCGGTGGCTGCGGGTCAACTGCACGACCAAGGCCCACGCGCAGCGGAAGCCGGGCGAGGGCATCGTCGGCGCGTCCACCCTGGTTCCGGACGATGTCCCCCGACCACAGCTGCACGACGTGATCGACTGGCCGGAGGGCGAGTACGTCTACCAGGCCGAGGTCACCGACTACGTGACCCACCCGGTCATCTCGCCGGATCGGGCTGACCTCGCCCACGACCCCGGCCTACCGGACGAATGGTGGAGCAGCCTGCGCCGCGCCCTGAGCCGGCTCGGCCAGGCGGAAGGAGTCCGCACCACCGTCCGGTCCGGGTGGATCGAGCGGGCCTTCCCACAGTTCCTCGGTATTCCCGCACCGGAGAGGGTCGAGCGGGTCACCCGCCATGCTGATCTGCACTGGGGCAATGTGACGGCCCCGCTCACCCTGCTCGACTGGGAGCGCTGGGGGTTGGTGCCCGTCGGCTACGACCCGGGTCTGCTCCACGCCAACAGTCTGCTCGTCCCCACGGTGGCGACCCGTCTCCAGTCGGAGTTCGCATCGGTGCTCGACACTCCCGCCGGCCGGATCGGGGAACTGGTCGCCCTGGCCGAGATGCTGCAAGCCGTTGCCCGAGGGTGGTATCGCGAGCTGGCCCCCTTGCTGGCCGACCGAGCGGCCGAGCTGACCGGCGTTCGACCGCCCACCGGCGCGGACCCCGTACTCACCGGGTGATTGCGGGTAGTGCCACCGCGAAGCACGCAAGCCCTCGGCGGGAGAAACTGCCGAGGGCTTGCGGCTGTCCACCGGTGCCTGGCGCAGATCCGTCATGGGCAGCGGTAGCGATGCTCAGCGGAGTCGGGAGTCATGGGGGGGCGCGGCAGGGAGTCGGTCGTCACGCCGGGCACGGCAGGCACAAAACGACCGGGGCCGCCGTGGATCTCAGGAATCCACGGCGGCCCCGGAGTCGTGAGCCGGTCGTCAGTGCGTCAGTGCACGCCGCCCATGAGCGACTGGACGCGCTTGCGGTAGCTGTAGACCGCGAAGCCCGCGAGGGCTGCGAGTGCGGCCTGGGCCGCGATGATGCCGGTGCCGTCGAGGTTGACGCCGGCCAGCGAGAGGAGGCTGGTGGCGCAGTCACCGGCGGTGACGGCGAGGAACCAGACGCCCATCATCTGGGAGGCGTACTTCTGCGGCGCCATCTTGGTGGTGACCGAGAGGCCGACCGGGGAGAGGCACAGCTCGCCGATGGTCTGGATCATGTAGATCGAGACCAGCCACATCGGGGAGACCTTGGTGCCGTCGCCCGCCATGTTCATCGGGACGATGAAGACGAAGAACGAGGCGCCGATCAGGAGCAGGCCCATCGAGAACTTCGTGATGGTGTTGGGCTCCTTGTTGCGGCGGGCCAGCCACAGCCACAGCCAGGCGAAGACCGGCGCGAGCGCCATCACGAACAGCGGGTTCAGCGACTGGTACCAGGTGGACGAGAAGCCGAAGCCGAGCACGGAGTCGGCGGTGCTCTTGTCCGCGAACAGGGACAGGGTGGACCCGCCCTGGTCGTAGATCATCCAGAACGCGGCGGCCGCGACGAAGAACCAGATGTAGGCGGTCATCTTGGACTGCTCGCCCGCGTTCAGGTCCTTGTCACGCTTGATGCGGACCAGCACGGCGACCGGGATCAGCAGACCGGCGATGGTCAGCGGGACGAGCGCCCAGTTCAGGGTATACATGCCCGCCGCGACGACGATCAGGTAGAAGGCGGCGGCGACGACGAGCACCGCGCCGACCTTCACCAGCAGGCTCTTGCGCTCCGCCGGCAGCAGCGGGTTGGGGACCTTGCTGCTCTTGGGGCTGAGGTGGCGGGTGCCCAGCAGGAACTGGGTCAGGCCGAGGCCCATGCCGACCGCGGCCAGGGCGAAGCCCAGGTGCCAGTTGTACTCCTTGCCGACCGTTCCGATGATGAACGGGGCGGCGAAGGCGCCGAGGTTGATGCTCATGTAGAAGACGGTGAAACCACCGTCGCGGCGCGGGTCCTCGGGGCCGTTGTACAGGTGGCCGACCATCGTGGAGATGTTGGCCTTCAGCAGCCCGGAGCCGACCGCGACCAGGAGCAGGCCGACGAAGAACGCCGCCTGGCCCGGGACGGCCAGCGCGAGGTGGCCCGCCATGATCACGAAACCGGCGACGGTGACGGTCTTGCGGGCGCCCCAGACCCGGTCGCCGAACCAGCCACCCGGGTAGGCCATGAGGTAGACCATGGACACGTAGACGGAGTAGATGGCCGTGGCCATCGTCGCCTTCATGGCGAGGCCACCGCCCTGGCTGCCGGCTGCCGCGTCGGCACCGCCGGAGACCAGGTAGTAGATGAGCAGGGCGCGCATGCCGTAGTAGGAGAAGCGCTCCCACATCTCGGTCATGAACAGCGTGGCGAGTCCTCGGGGGTGGCCGAGGAAGGTCTTGCCGCTGGGGGAAGCCGACGCGATGTCGGCGGCCCGGGTCGTAGACGCCATGTGTAGTGGTTCCTTGCCTGAAGACGTCCGCCTAGGGGGGTGGCGGCAGACGTGGACGAAACCACTCTACGTGGCGGTATTTGGCTTTATCGGCTGACAAAAGCCGCGAATCAGGTATGGGAATGGTAAAGCTCGCGGCAGATCTTCCCCTGCTATCGATGGTAGATGGCTTGGTCTTCCTTCGGTTTCAAGATCCAAGCGGGGATTCTTCGCCGAACGGGCGGTCGCCAACGCCCTGTTGGGCACGATGAGATGCTTGTATAACGATCACGCTCTGTGAACTACCTCACAGGGCGTACGGGCATACCCCGGCGGACTACCATCACCACATGACCTGTGTGCTGCTTGCCGAGGATGATCCGGCGATCTCCGAACCCCTCGCCCGGGCCCTGCGACGCGAGGGCTATGAGGTGCTCGTCCGCGAGGACGGTCCGACCGCACTGGCCGCCGGCCTCACCGAGGAGGTCGACCTCGTCGTCCTCGACCTCGGCCTGCCCGAGATGGACGGCCTGGAGGTCTGCCGCCGCCTGCGCGCCGACGGCAAGAGCTGCCCCGTCCTGGTGCTCACCGCCCGCGCGGACGAGGTGGACACCGTGGTCGGCCTGGACGCCGGCGCCGACGACTACGTCACCAAGCCCTTCCGCCTGGCCGAACTGCTCGCCCGCGTCCGGGCCCTGCTCCGGCGCGGCAACGTCGACCAGCTCACCACCGGCGCGCACGGCGTGAAGATCGACATCGAGTCGCACCGCGCCTGGCTCGGCGACGAGGAGCTCACCCTCTCCGCCAAGGAGTTCGAGCTGCTGCGCGTCCTGGTCCGCGACGCCGGCCGGGTGGTCACCCGCGAGGAGATCATGCGGCAGGTCTGGGACACCACCTGGTGGACCTCCACCAAGACCCTGGACATGCACATCTCCTGGCTCCGCAAGAAGCTCGGCGACGACGCGGCCAACCCGCGCTACATCGCCACCGTGCGCGGCGTCGGGTTCCGGTTCGAGAAGAACTAGCCCCTCAGCCCCTCACGGGGACCGGACCTTACGGAGATCGGGCCCTCGGCCCACAGCAGCGGAACACCACGGGGAGCGGCAGCGTGAAACGCCGGATGATCAACTCGCTGCTGGGCGTCGTCCTGGTGGTGGTCGTGGTGTTCTGCGTGCCGCTCGCCCTGGTCGAGAAGCGGACCATCGTCAACTCGGCCCAGGACCGGGTGGACGCGGCCGCCGTCCGGGTGCTCGCCCTGGTCGAGAGCCGGATCGCCGCGGGCGAGTCGGTCACCGAGGGGCGGGCCTTCGAGAGCCAGGTCACCGAGGGCAGCTACGTCGAGGTGCAGGTCCCCGGCCAGCAGGTGGTCTCGGTCGGCGAGCGCCCGGCCGGCAACCACCTGCTGAAGGCCGTCGAACGCGGCAACAGCGGCGAGACCGTCACCGTCGAGCAGTCCCGCGAGGACGTCGACCACGAGATCGCCAACAACCTGCTGCTGCTCGGCGTCGTCGCCCTGCTGGCCGTCCAGGCCGCCGTGGCGCTCGCCGTCTGGCAGGCCAAACGGCTCGCCCGGCCGCTCACCGACCTCGCCGAGACCGCCGAGCGGCTCGGCTCCGGCGACCCGCGCCCGCGCGACCGCCGCTACGGGGTGCCCGAACTCGACCGGGTCGCCGAGGTGCTGGACACCAGCGCCGAACGGATCGCCCGGATGCTCACCGCCGAGCGCAGGCTCGCCGCCGACGCCTCGCACCAGCTGCGCACCCCGCTGACCGCGCTCTCCATGCGGCTGGAGGAGATCACCGCCGTCGCCGAGGACCCGGAGACCGTCAAGGAGGAGGCGGCCATCGCCCTCCAGCAGGTCGAACGGCTCACCGACGTCGTCCAGCGGCTGCTCACCACCCAGCGCGACCCGCGCAGCCCCACCGCCGTCGCCTTCGACCTGGACGAGGTGATCAAGCAGCAGGTCGAGGAGTGGGGCCCGACGCTGCGCGAGCAGGGCCGGGTGCTGTCCCTGGAGGGCCTGCACGGGATCACCGCGGTCGGGACGCCGGGCACGGTCGCCCAGGTGCTGGCCACCCTGATCGAGAACTCCCTGATGCACGGCGCCGGGACGATCACCCTGCGGGTCCGGCCGTCCGGCACCTCGGTCGTGGTCGAGGTGCAGGACCAGGGCGCCGGCGTGCCGGCGGACCTCGGCAACCGGGTCTTCGAGCGCGCCGTCAGCGGCCGCAACTCCACCGGCATCGGGCTCGCCGTCGCCCGCGACCTCGCGGAGGCGGACGGCGGGCGGCTCGAACTGCTCTCGCTGAAGCCGGCGGTGTTCGCGCTGTTCCTGGGGCGGAGCCACGAGGACTGAGAGGTCCGGTCTCGGGCGCAGCCACGAAGACTGAGAGCGGTCGGGTGTCAGGCGCCCGTCAGCTCGGCAGCACGCCGAGCTGACGCATCAGGCTCATGACGTCCCACTGCCACCAGCCCTCGCAGATCTTCCCGTCCTCGAAGCGGAAGGTCGTCGTGCCGCGGCCGACCACGGACTTGCCGGTGTTCGGTACGCCCATGAAGTCGGCCTTCTGGGTGGCGTGCCAGGTCCACCGGGTGGCCACCTCGTCGCCCTCGGCGATCTGGCTCTCGACGGAGAAGGTGAAATCGAAGGCGCCTACGTAGCCGCCGCAGCGCTCCCGGAACGCCTGGATGCCGGTCGCGTCGCCCTCGCTGCCGTAGTCGTGGTCGCGGTAGTCCGCGGTCATGCACTCGTCGATGACGTCGAGGTTCCCGCGGGACAGCTCGTCCAGGACGCGACTGGCGGTGGCCTTGTTGAACTGGGCGTCGCGGACCACGTCGAGGTCGGTGAAGGTCGGCGGCGCGTCGCAGAGCGCCACCATCTCGCGGAAGATCCGGTCGGTCTCGGGCAGGTCGGAGTTCTTCATCGCCTCCTCGTAGGAGGGGAACTCCACGATCTCCACCACGTGCTTGGTGTCGGAACGGTCGGTGCCGACCACCGCGTGGGAGGCCGTCCGCTTGCCCCGGGTCGCCTCGACCCAGGTGTCCATCAGCCTGTTGAGGTCGTCGAGCTTGTCGGTCTTGCAGTCGATGATCTGGACGAACGTCATGGCGAGCCTCCTGGACCCCCCTCGGCCATGGTCGTCCGCGCGCCGTGCTCGCCCTCGGTAACCACTGTCCTCCGGTGGCACCGGAGGCGGCAAGCGCAGCGGACAGGCCCTAGTCGGCCTTGGCGTAGCGGACCGGCTCGGTGGCCAGCAGCAGTTCGGCCTGGGCGGTCAGGCCCTGGTCGCCGGCGGTGCCCGTCGCCTGCTGGGTGGGCAGTTCGACCGGTTCCGGCGCGGCCTTGAACACCCAGGTGCGGTACGAGACGAAGCGGAAGACGGTGGCCACCGCCAGGCCGATCACCTTGGCGCCCAGCTGCTCGTAGTGCGAGTCCAGGCGCAGCACGTACACCGAGAAGCCGAGCACGCCGGTCTCGATCAGCATGCCGATGCCGCTGTAGACGAGGAAGAGCGTGATCTCCCGCTTGCGCGAGGCGGCGTCGCGGTCCCGGTACAGCCAGTAGCGGTAGCCGAGGTAGTTGGTGGCGATCGCGATCACCGTCGCCGCGATGTTCGAGCGCACCGAGGCCAGGCCCAGGCCGTTGATGCAGACCCAGAAGACGGCGAAGTTGACCACCACGCCGCTCAGGCCGACGATGCCGAACTTCACGACTTCGCCCTGGAGCCCACGCAGCTTCTGCGCGAGTGAGGGTTTCGAAGCTGTGGTCGTCGCCATACCGGACTGCCTCCATGTGCGTGCGGGACGAAAGGGCTGAACGCGGCGGCGCGGCCGCCCCTTGAGCCCTGCGTGCACGCACATGATCAGACCGCGTAGACCAGGACCTAGCCGTCCAGGCTACCCGCTTCCACCGAACGGCTGAGCCGCTTGACTCCTGGGTTGATGGCCGTGCGAGGTCCACGGGGGGTCCACGCGACGTCCACGCGAGGTCTACGCGCGTCCGCTCCACAGCGCCGACCTGCGGCGGAAACACCCCCCACCGGCCCGGATATCCTGGCCTGGTGACTTCCCCGGGCAATGTGAATTTTCCAGTGGTCGGCATGATCGGTGGCGGGCAGCTGGCCCGCATGGCACACCAGGCGGGCATCCCGCTCGGGGTCAGGTTCAAACTCCTCGCCGACACGCCCCAGGACTCCGCCGCACAGGTGGTCTCCGACGTCGTCCTCGGTGACTACCGCGACCTCGACACCCTGCGCCGCTTCGCCGCCGACTGCGACGTGATCACCTTCGACCACGAGCACGTCCCCACCGAGCACCTGCGCGCCCTGGAGGCCGACGGCATCGCCGTCCGCCCCGGCCCGGACGCGCTGGTCAACGCCCAGGACAAGGGCGTGATGCGGGCAAAGCTGGACTCCATCGACGTCCCCTGCCCCCGGCACCGGATCGTCGCCGACCCGGCCGACGTCACCGCCTTCGCCGACGAGGGCGAGGGCTACCCCGTCGTCCTCAAGACCGTCCGCGGCGGCTACGACGGCAAGGGCGTCTGGGTCGTGGACAACGAGCAGGAGGCGCAGGCCCCCTTCCTGGCCGGCGTCCCCGTCCTCGCCGAGGAGAAGGTCGACTTCGTCCGCGAGCTGGCCGCCAACGTGGTCCGCTCGCCCAGCGGACAGGCCGTCGCCTACCCGGTGGTGGAGAGCGTCCAGGAGAACGGCGTCTGCGCCGAGGTCACCGCCCCCGCGCCGGACCTCGACCCGGCCCTGTCCGACGAGGCCCAGCAGCTCGCCCTGCGCATCGCCGGCGAACTCGGCATCACCGGCCACCTCGCCGTCGAACTGTTCCAGACCCGGGACGGCCGCATCCTGGTCAACGAACTGGCCATGCGCCCGCACAACTCCGGCCACTGGACCCAGGACGGCGCGGTCACCTCGCAGTTCGAGAACCACCTGCGGGCCGTCCTCGACCTCCCGCTCGGCGACCCCCGGCCGCGCGCCAAGTGGACCGTCATGGTCAACGTCCTCGGCGGCGACTACCCGGACATGTACCACGCCTTCCTGCACTGCATGGCCCGCGACCCCGGGCTGCGGATCCACATGTACGGGAAGGACGTGAAGCCCGGCCGCAAGGTCGGCCACGTCAACGTCTTCGGGGACGACCTCGAAGACGTCCGCGAGCGCGCCCGCCACGCGGCCGCCTACCTGCGAGGAACGATCACCGAATGACCTCCACCGCTACGAGCCCCGTCGTCGGCATCGTGATGGGTTCGGACTCCGACTGGCCGGTCATGGAGGCCGCCGCCCAGGCCCTCGACGAGTTCGAGATCCCGTACGAGGTAGACGTCGTCTCCGCCCACCGGATGCCCCGCGAGATGGTCGCGTACGGCGAGAACGCCCACAAGCGCGGCCTGAAAGCGATCATCGCGGGCGCCGGCGGCGCCGCCCACCTGCCGGGCATGCTCGCCTCCGTCACCCCGCTGCCGGTCATCGGCGTCCCGGTGCCGCTGCGCTACCTGGACGGCATGGACAGCCTGCTGTCGATCGTCCAGATGCCGGCCGGTGTGCCGGTCGCGACCGTCTCGGTGGCCGGCGCCCGCAACGCGGGCTTGCTCGCGGTCCGGATGCTCGCCGCCTTCGACCCCGAACTCACCGAGCGGATGGCCGACTTCCAGGCCGAGCTGAACACCCAGGCCACCGAGAAGGGCAAGAAGCTCCGGGCCAAGGTGGCCGGCTCCAGCTCCTTCGGCTTCGGCAAGTAAGACCCGCCGACGGGGTGGGGTAGAACAGCCCGTATGACCTCTCAGACGGACTCCGCCACCCCGCTGGCCGCCGCCCGCGCCCTGCTGCGCACCGCCCCCGTGGTGGACGGCCACAACGACCTCCCGTGGGCGATGCGCGAGCAGGCAGGGTACGACCTCGGCGCGCTCGACCTCGCCGCCGACCAGAGCGGCCACCTGCACACCGACCTCGCCCGCCTCGCGGAGGGCGGGGTCGGCGCGCAGTTCTGGTCCGTCTTCGTCCCCGCCTCGCTGGCCGGCGACCACGCGGTGAGCGCCACGCTGGAGCAGATCGACTTCGTCCACGCCCTGGTCGAGCGCTACCCCGACCGGCTGCGCCTGGCCCGCACCGCCGCCGACATGGAGGCCGCCCGCGCCGAGGGCCGGATCGCCTCCCTGATGGGCGCCGAGGGCGGCCACTCCATCGACTGCTCGCTGGCCACCCTGCGCGCCCTGTACGAGCTGGGCGTGCGCTACCTGACGCTCACCCACAACGACAACGTGCCGTGGGCCGACTCCGCCACCGACAAGCCGGTGGCCGGCGGGCTCACCCGGTTCGGCGAGGAGGTCGTCCGGGAGATGAACCGGCTCGGCATGCTGGTCGACCTCTCGCACGTCTCCGCCGACACCATGCGGGACGCCCTGCGGGTCACCGAGGCGCCCGTGGTCTTCTCGCACTCCTCCTCGCGCGCGGTCTGCGACCACCCGCGCAACATCCCGGACGACGTGCTCGCCCAGCTGCCCGCCAACGGCGGCGTGGCGATGGCCACCTTCGTGCCGAAGTTCATCCTGCCCGCGGCCATCGAGTGGACCCTGGCTGCTGACGAGAACATGCGAGCCCACGGCTTCCACCCGCTGGACACCACCCCGGCGGCCATGCAGATCCAGCACGCCTTCGAGGCCGGGCACCCGCGCCCGATCGCCACCCCGGCCACCGTCGCCGACCACCTCGACCACATGCGCGAGGTCGCCGGCATCGACCACATCGGCATCGGCGGCGACTTCGACGGCACCGCCTTCCTGCCCGACGGCCTCGACTCGGTGGCCGGCTACCCCAACCTGATCGCCGAACTCCTGGGCCGGCACTGGTCGGAGGCCGACCTGGCCAAGCTCACCTGGCACAACGCCGTCCGCGTCCTGCGCGACGCCGAGTCGGTCGCCACCGGCCTGCGGGCGAGCCGCCGGCCGTCCATCGCCACCATCGCCCAGCTGGACGGCCAGGCGGACTGACTCAGCCCAGCAGCGGGATCTCGATGGCCGGGCACCTGTCCATCACCATGGCCAGCCCGGCCTCACGGGTCCGCGCGTATGCGGCCTCGTCCACCACCCCCAGCTGGAACCAGACCGCCTTCGCCCCGACGGCCACCGCCTGGTCGGCCACCTCCCCGGCCAGCGCGCTGTTCACGAACACGTCCACCACGTCGACGGGGAACGGCACTTCGGCGAGCGTCCGGTACCCGGGCTCGCCGAGGACCGTCTCGGCCTTCGGATGCACCGGCACGATCCGCTTGCCGTACTTCTGCAGCACCCGGGCGACCCCGTACGCCGCCCGGGAGGTGTTGGTGGACAGGCCGACCACGGCCCAGGTGTCCCCGGTGCCGGTGAGGATCTCGCGGACCGTCGCTTCGTCGCCGTAGCTCGTCATGCCGGTGCCAACGACGCCCGGGGGTGTGGGATTCCGGTCCGGGCTCAGGCGTCGAAGGCGCGGAGCTTGACCCGGGCGGTGCCGCCGGCGTCGTAGGTGGCGTCCAGGTAGAGGAACATGGCCTGCCCGCCCGGGCGCGCGGCATCCGTCTCCTGGGCGTTGGCGAAGCTCAGGCCGGTGGCGTTGTCGGTGCCGAGTCGGACCCGCGGGAAGGCGGCGGCCAGTCGGGTGGCCAGCTCGGCCCGGGGCATCCGGAACTCCACGGTGTAGCCGCGGTCCAGCCAGCCGCCGTCGTCCGTGCAGACGGTCTCGGTGGCCTCGGCGGGCATCGAGCCGCCCGCGAACCCCATCGCCTCCGAGCAGGTGGCCGCGTGGGGCTTGCCGCCCTGGGTCAGGAGGAGCGCGAGGAAGCCGAAGCAGGCGAGCGGCGCGATCAGGACGACGCCCAGCAGTGTCAGCGACAGCCTGGTGGCCCGTCCGGCCCGCTTGGCCCGCCTGTCGGTCCTGTCGACCCCGTCAGCGCGTTCGGTGTGCATGAAGAACCCCCCCGGTCTCCGGTACCGGCTTCACTGCCGGCGCCCAGATCCTCGCACGAGGACTGAACGTGTTCAAATTCTTTGGGGCGGGGCAAACGGAAGCGCCCGCCTCCGGGGGTCGGGGGCGGGCGCGCGGAGCGGGAGGGGTCAGCTCGGTCGGCCGAGGGCGCGGTAGGTCCAGCCGGCGGCGCGCCAGGCGTCGGCGTCGAGGACGTTGCGGCCGTCGAGGAGGCGGCGCTCGGCGACCACGGCGCCGAGCTCGGCCGGGTCCAGCTCGCGGAACTCGGCCCACTCGGTGAGGTGCAGGACGACGTGGGCGCCCTCGGCGGCCTCCAGGGCGGAGTCGGCGTAGGTGAGCGAGGGGAACATCTTGCGGGCGTTGTCCACGGCCTTCGGGTCGTAGACGGTGACCTGGGCGCCCTGGAGCTGGATCTGGGCGGCGACGTTGAGGGCGGGGGAGTCCCGGATGTCGTCCGAGTTGGGCTTGAAGGCGGCGCCGAGCACGGCGACCCGGCGGCCCAGGAAGCCGCCGCCGCACTGCTCGCGGGCCAGCTCGACCATCCGGGAGCGGCGGCGCATGTTGATCGAGTCGACCTCGCGCAGGAAGGTCAGCGCCTGGTCGGCGCCGAGCTCGCCGGCCCGGGCCATGAACGCGCGGATGTCCTTGGGCAGGCAGCCGCCGCCGAAGCCGAGGCCGGAGTTGAGGAACTTGCCGCCGATCCGCTCGTCGTAGGAGAGCGCCTTGCTGAGCTGGGTGACGTCCGCGCCGGCCGCCTCGCAGACCTCGGCCATCGCGTTGATGAAGGAGATCTTGGTGGCCAGGAAGGAGTTGGCGGCCGCCTTGACCAGCTCGGCGGTCGCGAAGTCGGTGACCACGAACGGCACCCCGGCGGAGATCGGCTCGGCGTACACCTCGCGCAGCAGCCGCTCGGCCCGCTCGCTCTGGGTGCCGATCACGATCCGGTCCGGCCGCAGGGTGTCCTGGACGGCGAAGCCCTCGCGCAGGAACTCGGGGTTCCAGGCGAGTTCGGCGCCCTCGCCGACCGGCGCCAGCGCGGTCAGCCGCTCGGCCAGCCGGCTCGCCGAGCCCACCGGGACGGTCGACTTGCCGACCACCAGGGCGGGCCGGGTCAGGTGCGGCGCGAGCTCGTCGATCGCGGTGTCGACGTACGACATGTCGGCGGCGAACTCGCCCTTGCGCTGCGGGGTGTTGACGCAGATGAAGTGCACGTCGCCGAATTCGGCGGCCTCCTGGGCGGAGGTGGTGAAGCGCAGCCGCCCGGTCGAACCCTCGTGCCCGGCCACGTGCTTGAGCAGCAGCTCGGACAGCCCCGGCTCGTACATCGGGACGCGACCGGCGGTGAGCAGGGCGATCTTGTCGGGGTCGATGTCCAGACCCAGCACCTCGAAGCCGAACTCGGCCATCGCGGCGGCATGCGTGGCGCCGAGGTAGCCGGTGCCGATCACGGAGATGCGGAGGGTCACGGGTTCTCCCTGGAGGCGGACTCGACCGGTCTGGATTGCGGATCCGGCCGGCCTGGGGTGCGACCGGGCCGGTGCGGACGCCCCTGATGCTATCCGCCCCGTCCGGGCGGGCAGAGATCGCCCGCACGCCCGGGACGCTAGGCAGCCGCAGGTCGGAGCCCTAGGATCTCTACTGAACGGTAGTTAACCCCGGGTTTTCGGTAACGGGACTTCGATCACTGGACGACGAGGCAGGCATCATGGCGGGCAGCGCGGCTGACTTCGATCTCTTCCGTATCTCCGAGGAGCACGAGATGCTTCGTGAGGCGGTGCGTTCGCTGGCCGAGGCGAAGATCGCTCCGTTCGCGGCGGAGGTGGACGAGCAGGGTCGGTTCCCGCAGGAGGCGTTGGACGCGTTGCGGGGCAATGACCTGCATGCGGTGCACGTGCCGGAGGAGTACGGCGGTGCGGGGGCGGATGCGCTGGCGACGGTGATCGTGATCGAGGAGGTCGCGCGGGTGTGCGGTTCGTCCTCGTTGATCCCGGCGGTGAACAAGCTGGGGTCGCTGCCGGTGCAGTTGTCGGGCTCGGAGGAGCTGAAGGCGAAGTACCTGGGGGCGCTGGCCCGGGGTGAGGGGATGTTCTCGTACTGCCTGTCGGAGCCGGAGGCGGGTTCGGATGCGGCGGGGATGAAGACCCGGGCGGTGCGGGACGGTGACTTCTGGGTGCTGAACGGGGTGAAGCGCTGGATCACCAATGCCGGGGTGTCGGAGTTCTACACGGTGATGGCGGTGACGGATCCGTCGGCGCGGTCGAAGGGGATCTCGGCGTTCGTGGTGGAGAAGGGCGACGAGGGGGTGTCGTTCGGTGCGCCGGAGAAGAAGCTGGGGATCAAGGGTTCGCCGACGCGTGAGGTGTACTTCGACAACGTGCGGATTCCGGCGGACCGGATGATCGGTGCGGAGGGTACGGGTTTCGCGACGGCGATGCGGACGCTGGACCACACCCGGGTGACCATCGCCGCGCAGGCGGTGGGGATCGCGCAGGGTGCGCTGGACTACGCCAAGGGTTATGTGAAGGAGCGCAGGCAGTTCGGGAAGGCGATCGCCGAGTTCCAGGGCGTCCAGTTCATGCTGGCGGACATGGCGATGAAGCTGGAGGCGGCGCGTCAGATGACGTACGTGGCGGCGGCGAAGTCGCAGCGCGGGGATGCGGATCTGACGTTCTTCGGTGCGGCGGCGAAGTGTTTCGCGTCGGACGTGGCGATGGAGGTCACCACGGACGCGGTGCAGCTGCTGGGTGGTTACGGGTACACGCGGGACTACCCGGTGGAGCGGATGATGCGGGACGCGAAGATCACGCAGATCTACGAGGGCACCAACCAGGTCCAGCGCATCGTCATGGCCCGCAACCTGCCGTAACCCGCCCTGCCTCCGACTCCCCGGAGCCCCCGGCCGATTCCTCCTCGGCCGGGGGCTCCGTGCGTTTCCCGGCCCCGCCCGGTCGGAGACCGCGTGGTGCCGTATAAATGATCGTCAACTTCGCTGTGGTGCAACTGAGTACGGAGGAACGCGGATGACCGCGAACGAGGGAACCACCGGCAAGGTCTGGCTGATCACCGGCGCCAACTCCGGCTTCGGCCAGGCCATCGCCGAGGCCGCGATCGCCGCCGGCGACACCGTGGTCGCCGCCGCCCGCCGGCCCGAGACCCTGGCCGAGCTGGCGGCCGCCCACCCCGGCCGGGTCGTCCCGGTCCGGCTGGACGTCACCGACCACGACCAGATCTCCGCCGCCGTCGAGGAGGCCCTGTCCCGGCTCGGCCGGATCGACGTCCTGGTGAACAACGCCGGGCGCGGCCTGATCGGCGCCGTCGAGGAGTACACCGACCGCGAGCTGCGGGACCTGATGGACCTGCACTTCTTCGGCCCGGCCGCGCTCACCCGCGCGGTGCTGCCGCACATGCGGGCCCAGGGCTCGGGCGCGGTGGTGCAGATGAGCAGCATGGGCGGCCGCTTCTCGTTCCCCGGCGTGGGCGCCTACTCGGCCACCAAGTTCGCGCTGGAGGGGCTGTCCGAGGCGCTGGCCCAGGAGGTCGCCGGGTTCGGGATCAAGGTGCTGGTCGTCGAGCCCGGCGCGTTCCGGACCGGCTTCGCGGGCGGCGGCGCGCTCGCCCACACCACCCCGATCGCCGCGTACGAGCCGGTGGTCGGCCCGGTCCGCACCGGCCTGCCGGACTCCGACGGCAAGCAGCCCGGCGACCCGACGAAGGCCGCCGCGGCGATCCTGGCCGCCCTGGCCGCCGAGCGGACCCCGCTGCGGCTCGCCCTCGGCAACGACGCCGTGGACGCCGTCCTCGGGCAGCTGGACGCCGCACGACAGGAGGCCGAGGCCTGGGCGGAGGTCGGCCGCGGCACCGACTTCCCGGCCGGGGAGTGACGGGCGGCCCGTCCCGGACACCCAGGGTGCGCTCCCGAACAATTCGCGCGACGCCGGGCAGCCCGGTTCCCTAGGCTGCCCGCCATGTCAACCGTGCCCTCCGCGCCTTCCGCACCCTCCGCGGCTACCGCCTCCGCCACGCTCAGCCTGGCCGTCATCACCCCCGAGAACATCGACGCCGCCCTCGCCCTGCGGGTGCGCCCCGGGCAGGAGGGCCTGGTCGCGCCGGTGGTGAAGTCGCTGGCCGAGGCGTACGCCCACGGGGAGACCGCCTGGCCCCGGCTGATCCTGGACGGCGGACGGCCGGTGGGCTTCGTGATGGCCTTCTTCGACATCCGCTTCAACCCCGAGCAGCCCGGCGACCGTCCCCGCTCCGGGCTGTGGCGCCTGCTGATCGACGCCGACGCCCAGCGCGGGGGCTACGGCCGCTTCGCCGTGGAGCAGGTGTGCGCGGAGATCCGCCGCCGCGGCGGCACCCGCGCCACGGTCAGCTACGTGCCCGGCCCGGACGGCCCGGCGGGCTTCTACGCCCGCCTCGGCTTCCGCCCGACCGGTGAGCTGAGCGGCGACCAAGCGATCGCGGAGCTGGACCTGTAGGCCGCGCCCGGGCCGCGGGTAGGGTGCCGGAGCATGACCGAGCCGGACTTCCTCACCACGACCAGGGCGTTCTACGACGCCATCGCCACCGAGTACACCGACCGCTTCCGGGACGCGATGGACAGCATGCCGACGGACCGGGCGATGCTGGCGCTCTTCGCCGACCTGGTCCGCGCCGAGCGTCCGGACGCCAGGACGGCCGAACTCGGCTGCGGCCCGGGCCGGGTGACGGGCCACCTGCACCGGCTCGGCCTGGACGTGTGCGGGATCGACCTCTCGCCGCGGATGGTCGAGCTGGCCCGGGAGGACCACCCGGAGGTGCCGTTCAGTGTCGGCTCGCTCTTCGACCTCCCCTTCCGGGACGGCGAGTTGACCGGTGCGGTGGCCTGGTACTCGATCATCCACACCCCGGCGGAGCGCCTGCCGGAGGTGTTCGCCGAGTTCGCCCGGGTGCTGGCCCCCGGCGGCCACCTGCTGGTCGCCTTCCAGGTCGGCGACGAACCGCTGCGCCTGGACCAGCCCTTCGGCCGCCCGGTCTCGCTGGACTTCCGCCGCCTGCGGCCGGAGCACGTCGAGGAGTTGGCCCGCGAGGCGGGCCTGCCGGTCACCTCCCGTACCGTCCGCGAGCCGGGCGCCGAGGAGAAGACCCCGCAGGCCTACCTGTTCGCCCGCAAGCCGGCCGGCTGAGCCAGGTCCCGCCTGAGCCCCGCCTGGGCCCGGCCCGCCTGGGCTCAGGCGGCCCTGGACGACGGCCGTGCCGCCGCCGGCAGTTGTCCGGAGGCGTTCACGATCACCTCGTCCAGGACGGCGCGCGAGCGCAGCAGGTCGCCGATCATCCGGTCGATCCGCTCGCGCTCCGCGGTGAGCTCCTCGACCAGCAGCGGGGTCGCGGTCTCGTTCGGGCCGCCGTCGGAGTCCCGCATGCAGGGGAGGATCTTGTAGATGGTGCGGCTGTGCAGCCCGGCCGCGAACAGCTCCTGGATGTGCACGACCCGGTCGACGGCCATCTCCGGGTACTCCCGGTGGCCGCCCGCGGTGCGGCGGGCGACCAGCAGCCCCTGCTGCTCGTAGTAGCGCAGCGAGCGCTCGCTCACGCCCGTCCGCCGGGCCAGTTCGCCGATCCGCATGCCGTCCACCCCGTCATCCGATCCGAGCCGTCCGATCCGAGCCTCGAAGGGCCTTGGCCTTTGCCCCCCAAGGGCCTTGAACCTGACATGGATGTTAGCTTCTACGGTTCCGGCATGACGACGAACACCAAGACCGCCGGCCTCTTCCAGCCCGCCGAACTCGGCCCGCTCCACCTTCCCAACCGCCTGGTGATGGCTCCGATGACCCGCACCCGGGCCGGCGCCGACGGTGTTCCGCGGCCGATCATGGCCGAGTACTACGCGCAGCGCGCCGGGGCCGGGCTGATCATCGCCGAGGCCGCCACCCCGAACCGGGTCGGCCGGACGTACGCCGACATCCCGGCCGTCCACGCTCCCGAGCACGTGGCCGGCTGGCGCACCGTGACCGGGGCGGTCGCCGCGGCCGGCGGCCGGATGTTCCTGCAGCTGCAGCACGGTGGCCGGATCGGCCACCCGGAGAACAGCGGCCTGCAGCCGGTCGCGCCCTCGCCGGTCGCCTTCCCGGAGCCGGTCCACACCCCGGGCGGGCCCCGGGAGGCCGTCGTCCCGAGGGAGCTCACCGCGGAGGAGATCCGGCAGACCGTGGCCGACTTCGCGGCGGCCGCCCGCAACGCCGTCGAGGCGGGTTTCGCCGGGGTCGAGGTGCACGGCGCCAACGGCTACCTGCTGCACCAGTTCCTCGCCCGGAACACCAATCTGCGCACCGACGGGTACGGCGGCCCGGTGGCGAACCGGATCCGCTTCGTGGTCGAGGTGGTCCGGGCGGTGGCGGCGGAGATCGGCCCGGCGCGGGTCGGCCTGCGGGTCTCGCCCGGCTTCACCGGGCAGGGCATGGCCGAGGGGGACACCGCGGAGATCTACCGCGCTCTGGTCGGCGAGCTCGCCGAGGACGGCCTCGCCTACCTGCACGTGGTCTTCGCCGACCCGGAGGACGCCGTCTTCCAGGAGCTCCGCACATCCTGGCCGGGCGCCGTGATCGCCAACCCGGTGCTGGGCTGGGGCGGGCCGCTGCCCGCGGACGGCGGCCGGGCCGCGGCAGAGCGGCTGCTGGCGGCGGGCGCGGACCTGATCTCCTTCGGCCGCGGCTTCCTCGCCAATCCCGACCTGGTCGAGCGCCTGCGCACCGGCGCTCCGCTCAACCAGGTCCGCGACGGGCTGATGTACACCGGCGGCGCCGAGGGGTACACCGACTACCCCGCGCTGGGCGCGCAGCACGCCGGATAACACGGCGCCCCGTGCCGCCGCCCGGCCGGGGGTGCCGCGCGGGAGCCGACCGCTCGTGCCATGATCCCTGCATGAGTTCCAACGTTTTCTTCGACATCACCATCAACGACGAGCCGGCCGGCCGCATCGTCTTCAAGCTGTTCGACGAGGTCGTCCCGAAGACGGCCCAGAACTTCCGCGAGCTGGCCACCGGCCAGAACGGCTTCGGCTACGAGGGCTCCGGTTTCCACCGCGTCATCCCGGCCTTCATGCTGCAGGGCGGTGACTTCACCAACCACAACGGCACCGGCGGCAAGAGCATCTACGGCGAGAAGTTCGCGGACGAGAACTTCAAGCTCAAGCACGACCGCCCGGGCCTGCTCTCGATGGCCAACGCCGGCCGCAACACCAACGGCTCGCAGTTCTTCATCACCACCATCGTCACCGACTGGCTGGACGGCAAGCACGTCGTCTTCGGCGAGGTCGTCGAGGGCATGGACCTGGTGAAGAAGATCGAGTCGCTCGGCTCGCAGAGCGGCCGCACCTCGGCCAAGATCACCATCGCCAAGTCCGGCGTGGTCGAGTAATCACGGCTGCCCCTGGCACACGTATCGCCCCGGAGTGGGAAGTCGGCCCGTCCGACTTCCCGCTCCGGGGCGGTGGCGTTTCACGCGAACACGGGTCGCCGGACGGGTCCTAGGCCCAATGCCAGTGACTTTGGTGTCCCTGTCTCGTTGGTTGTGGTGTGGCGAGGGTGGGACAGGTCAAGTCGCCTGCGGGTGAGCGGTTGTCGGACCGGATCGCGATCGGGGTGTTGACCCGGGCGTTTCCGCCGGGTCTGGTGGATGAGGTGATCGCGGAGACCGGGCGGGGCGAGAAACGCAGCCGGTTGTTGCCGGCGCGGGTGGTCGTGTACTTCGTGCTGGCGATGTGCCTGTTCTTCGGGCAGGGCTATGAAGAGGTCGCCCGGGTGCTGGGCGAGGGGCTCGGGGACGGGCGGCGGTCGTGGCGGGTGCCCACGACCGCCGCGATCGGCCGGGCCCGTCGGCGGCTGGGTCCAGAGCCGTTGCGGTTGCTGTTCGCGCGGGTGTGTCGGCCGATGGCGGTGCCCGGGACAGCGGGGGCCTGGTACCGGCGCTGGCGCCTGGTCGCGGTGGACGGCACCACGCTGGACCTGGCGGACACCGAGGCCAACGACGCCTTCTTCGGCCGCCATGTGTCGGGACGCGGAGCGAGCGCGTTCCCGCAGGCCAGGGTGGTGGGGCTGGCCGAGTGCGGCACCCACGCGGTGTTCGCCGCCGTCACCGGTCCGCTGTCGGCGAGCGAGCAGTCCCTGTCCCGGCAGCTGTTCGACCGGCTTCGCGAGGGGATGCTGCTGCTGGCCGACCGGGGCTTCTACGGCTTCGAGCTGTGGCAGCACGCACGGGCCACCGGCGCGGACCTGCTGTGGCGCGTGCGCAAGAGCGCGAACCTGCCCGTCGTGCGCGTGCTCAGCGACGGCTCGTACCTCAGCACGGTGCACGCCGAACCGGACAGAAGGAGTCGCCGCAACCCGGTGACCGTCCGGGTCGTCGAATACACCCTCGCCTCCACCGGTGATGGCACCGTCTACCGCCTGATCACCACTCTCCTCGACCCCGAGGAGGCACCGGCCGCCGAGTTGGCCGCGCTCTACGTCCAGCGCTGGGAGATCGAGACCACCCTGGACGAGATCAAGACCCACCAGCGCGGACCCAAACTCGTCCTGCGCTCGAAGTACCCGTGGGGCGTCGAGCAGGAGGTCTACGGCCTCCTGCTCGTCCACCACGCCATCCGACAACTCATGCACCAAGCCGCCCTGCATGAGGGCGTGGACCCCGACCGCTTGTCCTTCACCCGCAGTCTGCGGGTCGTGCGCCGCCAGGTCCCCGCCCAGGCGGCGCTTTCCCCCCGGCAGACTCACCAGGGCGCTGAACCGCACCCTGGCTGAGATCACCGAACGCCTCCTACCCCCGCGCCGTCAACGGACCTGCCCCCGCGTCATCAAACGCAAGATGTCCAACTGGCCCCTCAAACGCGCCCAACAGCACGACTGGCCACCACCAACCCCCGCAACCATCACGATCACCAGAGCGGACACAACCTAAGTCACTGGCATTGGTCCTAGGCCCAAGGACCGATGGCCGGCCGCCCCCGCCCCCGCTGGAATGGGCGGATGGACGACGTGGATCACGACAAGCCGTACGAGGGCCTGACCGCCGCCGAGCGGACGGCGTACCTGGCGCACATCGACGTGCCGGACCCGGGGGAGCCCTCGGCCCCGGCGCTGGCCCGGCTGCAGCGGGCCCACCTGCGGGTCGTCCCCTTCGAGAACCTGAGCATCCACCTCGGCGAGCCCGTCGTGCTCGACCCGCAGGCCCTGGTGGCCAAGGTGGTGGACCGCCGGCGCGGCGGGTTCTGCTACGAACTGAACGGCGCCTTCGCCGAGTTGCTGCGTTCCCTGGGCTACCGGGTGAGCCTGCTGTCCGGCCGGGTCTTCGACGGGGAGCGCCCCGGCCCGCCGTTCGACCACCTCGCGCTGCGGGTCGACCTGGACGAGCCCTGGTTGGTCGACGTCGGCTTCGGCCGGTTCAGCCTGCACCCGCTGCGGCTGGACGAGCGCGGCCCGCAGCCCGACCCGCACGGCGCGTTCACCGTCGTCCCGTACGGCCCCCACGGCGAGCTGGACGTGCTGCTGGACGGTGCCCCGCAGTACCGCCTCGACCCGCGCCCGTACCCGCTCGCCGACTTCGCCCCGACCTGCTGGTGGCAGAGCACCTCGCCGGACTCGCACTTCACCCGCTCGACCACCTGCTCGCTGCTCACGGGGGACGGCGGCCGGATCACGCTCAGCGGCACCCGGCTCATCCGCACCGCCCCCGACGGAACCCGCACCGAGCGCGAGCTCACCGAGGCCGAGACGCCGGCCGCCTACCGCGAGCACTTCGGGATCACCCTCGACCGGCTGCCCGGCCGGGCCGCGGGCGGGGCAGGGTAGCCGGGCGCGCGGCCCGCCGGGCCGGAACCGGGCAACCGCCGCCCTCCCGGCCGGTCCGGCCTTAGCATCGGGGCTTCGAACTCGACTACCCGGCAAGGTGGTTCACCGATGATCGAGCAGGGCGCCGATGGCGGCGAGGTGACGTACGAGCAGGTGACGGTGGTCTCCCTGGCCGCCTGCGGGCCGGTCGGTCCGGCGCGGTTCGCGGTCCGGGTCGTCCGCGAGGGCATGACCGTCAAGCGGGTGGCGGGCTACTGGGTGCGCTGGGACGAGCGGTGGGACGGGGAGGAGGTCCGCCACCATGCGCGCTGGGTTCCCGAGGAGGAGTACGTCCGACCGGGCACCGGCAGTCCGGACGGCACGCTCGCGGTGACGGTCGCCGCCTACTGGGGGGACGGCACCGGCACCTTCCCGCGTCGCCCCGGCACCGAGACGGTGGTGACCTTCCGGCCCGGCGAGACCGAGCACGAGCTGGTGCTGGAGCAGGCCGCCCCGCCGGGCCGGGCCGCCCGGGGCCGCCGGACGGCCGCGCACGCCCCGGCCGTCCCGGGCCACCCGGTCGCGCTGTCGGTGCAGTTGGCGCACGCCCGCTGGCTGGGCGACGAGCGGCAGCCGATCCACTACGGCTACTCGGGCGCGACCGAGTCCGAGGGCGGCGAGGGGGAGTGGCTGGTCCGCTTCCCGGAGTGCGGCAACGGCCTGCTGCCGTCGGCCGGTCAGGCCGAGGCGGGGTAGGACGTGTCCGGGCCGGAAGCCGGTTCGCCCGGCCGGGGGATGCCCCGACTCCCTTCCCGTACACCCACCTTGCGTGCGGGCACACCGGCCCAGATCTCGCCGGGCCCGGTCGAGCGGGTGAGGACGGCGTTGGCGCCCACGATGGTGCCGGCGCCGACGGTCAGCACGCCGTCCTTGCACACCACCTTGGCGCCCGCGCACAGCACCGCGCCGTCCTCGACCACCACCCGCCGCATCGCGCTCCGCTCCTGCGGCACCCACGGGTCGGCCCGGCCGATGGTCACGCCGTTGTAGAGCGTCACGTCGGCGCCGAGCGTGGTGTACGGGTGCAGGACGGTGCCGAAGCCGCGGTGGAAGACGGTGAGGCCGGGCCCGATCTCGCAGGCGGCCGGCACCTCCATCCCGTAGCACGCGAGCGCCTCCTGCACCAGGCGGCCCAGGAGGCGGTGGCGGCGGCGGTAGATCAGTGCGGTGACGAGGGACATCCACCCATTGTGTCGCCGTGGTCACGTGAAGTCACGACCGCTCGCGGCGGGCGCCCTTCGGTCACTTGACGTCGGGGACGGCGGTGTCGTTCTTGAAGGCGTCGAAGACCTGCTTGGACTTGTTGGCGTCCCACAGCACGGCGGACTCGCCGGTCTTGGTCCGGAAGTCCGGGTTGCCGATCGGCACGGTCAGCGTCTTGCCGCTGCCGCCGTTGACGTCCTTCATGGCGAGGAAGAGCGAGCCGAGGTCGGTCAGCCCGCAGTCCTCGTCCACGATCAGGGTGCCGAGCGCCGAGTCGACCAGCGGGTAGAAGGTGAACGGGTCGACCAGGTTGCCCGGGGAGGCGGCCTGGTGGGCGAGGGCGCCGAGGAACTTCTGCTGGTTGCGCATCCGGCCGAGGTCCTGGTCGGCCATCTGGTGGCGCTGGCGGACGAAGGCCAGGGCCTGCTTGCCGGTGAGGGTCTGGTCGCCGGCCTTGAGGTCGAGGCCGGAGTCCTTGTCCTTGACGTCCTGGTCGATGTGCATCTCGACGCCGCCGATGGAGTCGACGATGCCGACGAAACCGGCGAAGCCGATCTCGGCGTAGTGGTCGATGCGGATGCCGGTGTTCTGCTCGACGGTCTGGACGAGCAGGCGGCCGCCGCCGGTGCCGAAGGCGGAGTTGATCTTCGCGGTGGTGGCCTTGACCGGCTTGCCGTTGCCGCCCGGGTGCTCGGGGATGGGCACCCAGGAGTCGCGCGGGATGCTCATCAGGGTGTTCCCGTTGTCCCCGACGTGCAGGATCATCATCGAGTCGCTGCGCTTGCCCTCGGTGTCGTGCCCGGTGTGCAGGTCGTCCTGCTCGGAGTCGCTGAGGCCCTGGCGGCTGTCGGAGCCGACGATCAGCCAGTTGGTGCCCTTGCCCGCGGCCGGGCGGCCGGGGTAGTCGGCGAGCACGTTCTCGTGGTTGAGCTTGGAGTCCGCCCAGAACCAGGTGGAGACGGCGGTCACCATGACGGCGATCAGCAGGCCGAAGACGGACCACTTGACGATCCGCCGCCGCGGCCAGCGCCGGGCCTGCGCACCGGCCGGCCGGGCACCGCCGGGCCGGCCCGGGCCACCGGGGCCACCGGGCCCGCCCGGACGGCCGGGGCCGCTCGGGCCGCCGGGGCGGACGCCGGGAGCGCCGGCCCCCTGCGGCGGAACACCGCCGAGCCGCGACGGCCCCGGCTGTCCAGGCTGCCCCGGCTGTCCGGGCTGCCCCGGGTGCCGTGGCGTGGGCGCCCCCGGCCCGCGCGGGTTCAGGGAGGCCGGCAGCGGCGGCTCGCCCGCCGCGCCGCCTCCGCCCGCGCCGCCGTACGGGTTCCCGCTGCCTCCGCCGTTGCCGCCGTACGGGTTCCCGCCGCCCCCCGGGCGGCCCTCCTGCCACGTGTTCATGCCGTCGAGGATGCCCGACCCCGGTGGCGCTGACTCCCCCCGGGGGTGCCACCAGGCCTCTTGTAGCAGTTTTGATGCACGCCCCGGATCGTTCCGCCGCAACGTCCGGACACCGGGCGTTCCAGCGGCTGAAACGTTTCTTGACCGGCCCGAAGACCGCGTGTTTGCATTCCGGACATGGATCAGCGTTGGGCACTCACGCGTCGGCGGCACGTCGACCTGCGGCGCGGTGTGGCCTGTTCGCTCTGTCGCGGCTGACGCAGCGCCCCGTCGAAGTCCCCGCCCGTCCGCAGGCCCGCATCCGCGGGCCCCGTACGCCCGTAGCTGCCCGTACGCCCGTACGCCCGCGGACGCAGCGCCCCCGGTACCGGACCCCACACCGGTAGCCCCCACCGCAGCGCCGCCCGCTTCCAGCCAGAGGTGAACCCATGGCCGTCGTCCTGTCCGTTTCCGGCTCCCCGTCCGCCACCTCCCGCACCACCCGCCTGCTGCGCCACGTCGACGCGCAGCTGGTGCAGCGCGGCCACCGCGTCATCCCCTTCGAGGCCCGCAGCCTGCCCGCGCACGCGCTGCTGTCGGGCGACTTCGACCACCCCGAGATCGTCGCCGTCACCGACCTGTTCGCCCGCGCCGACGGCATCGTCATCGGCACCCCCGTCTACAAGGCCGCCTACTCGGGCCTGCTGAAGGCCCTGCTGGACGTGCTCCCGCAGTACGCGCTCACCGGCAAGGCCGTGCTGCCGCTGGCCACCGGCGGCTCGGCCGCGCACGTCCTCGCGGTGGACTACGCACTGCGCCCGGTGCTCAGCTCGATGGGCGCCGGCCACATCACCCAGGGCTGGTTCGTGCTCGACCGCCACGTCACCGCCAGGGAGGACGGCACGACCCTGCTGGAGCGCGAGACCGAGACCCTGCTGGCCCCGGTGGTGGCGGGCTTCGCCACGGCCCTGGAGCGGCTGGCCGCACCGGTGCTGACCGGCTGAGGACCGGTGGCCGCGGCCCGTACGGGGCGTCCCCGAGACGGGCCGCGGCGACCCCTAGGGGGAGACGCGCCGCGTCCCGTAGAACCTTGGTTGAAGGGCTTCATTCCGGCGGATGACGAGCCGTCCGCCGTCCACTCCTAACGTGGTTCACACATCCCCACCCGCCAGGAAGCGGCCCGACTCGATCGGGTCCGGTGGCCAGGCCCACCGGGAGGGTGGGGCTGACTCCCGGTCGAGGACTCCTGCCAGCGCCATGTCGCGAGGCGGTCGGGCCCGCGAGGCTGGGGACCAACGGGTGTGCGCATCTTCCTTTAGGAGAGTCCAGTGACGACGGCAGCAGCCGTGTACGACCCCCAGCTTCCGGGCGGAGCCTCCGCCGTCGCAGCGTCGGCCCGTCAGGTCACCAAGGCGTACGGGTCGGGCGAGACCAGGGTCACCGCGCTCGACGCGGTCGACGTCGACATCCAGCGCGGCCGGTTCACCGCGATCATGGGCCCCTCGGGCTCCGGCAAGTCCACCCTGATGCACTGCCTGGCCGGGCTCGACACGGTCAGCGGCGGCCGGATCTGGATCGGCGACACCGAGATCACCGGCCTCAAGGACAAGCAGCTCACCAGACTGCGCCGGGACAAGATCGGCTTCATCTTCCAGGCGTTCAACCTGCTGCCGACCCTGAACGCGCTGGAGAACATCACGCTCCCGATGGACATCGCGGGCCGCAAGCCCGACCGGGCCTGGCTGGACCAGGTGGTGGAGACCGTCGGCCTGGCCGACCGGCTCAAGCACCGCCCGACCCAGCTCTCCGGCGGCCAGCAGCAGCGCGTCGCGGTGGCCCGGGCGCTGGCCGCCCGCCCCGAGATCATCTTCGGCGACGAGCCCACCGGGAACCTGGACTCCCGGGCCGGCGCCGAGGTGCTGACCTTCCTGCGCCGCTCGGTGGACGAGCTGGGCCAGACCATGGTGATGGTCACCCACGACCCGGTCGCCGCCGGCTACGCGGACCGCGTGCTCTTCCTCGCCGACGGCGTGATCGTCGACGAGATGCACGCGCCCACCGCCGACTCCGTCCTCGAACGCATGCGCCGTTTCGACGGCAAGCGCACCAGCTGATCGGCGGGACGACTCGACCATGCTGCTCAAGACCTCACTGCGGAGCTTCCTCGCCCACAAGGGCCGGATGGCGCTCTCGCTCATCGCCGTCGTGCTGTCGGTGGCCTTCGTCTCCGGCACCCTGGTGTTCTCCAACACCGCCACCAGCACCTTCGACAAGCTCTTCGCCGCCACCGCCTCCGACGTCTCGGTCCAGCCGCCCAAGCCGGCCGACGACGAGGACCCGCAGTTCGCGGACAAGCCGGCCACCGTCCCGGCTGCGCTCGCCGGGCAGGTCGCCGCGGTGCCCGGGATCAAGACCGCCGTCGGCCAGGTCATGGTCCACAACGCGACCCTGGTCAACCCGGCCACCAACAAGCTGGTCGGTCCGACCAGCGGCGCGCCCACCCTGGTCGGCAACTGGACCGACACCCCGCGCAACCCGGTCACCATCACCTCCGGCCACGCGCCGCAGGGCGCGGGCGAGCTGGTGCTGGACGCCGACACCGCGAAGAAGGCCAAGCTCGGCCTCGGCGACAAGCTGCGGGTCGACAACGCCGGCGGCAAGCACGAGTTCACCATCGCGGGCATCGCCACCTTCACCACCACCAACCCGGGCGCGGCACTGGCCTTCCTGGACACCGCGACCTCGCAGCAGGTGCTGCTCGGCGAGCCGGCGTTCACCTCGATCGAGGCCTTCGGCGACGGCAGCCGCAGCGACGACAGCCTCAAGGCCGACGCCCTGGCCAAGGTCGGTGGCGGCTACCAGGTCAAGACCGCGGCCGAGCAGAAGGACGAGAACAACAAGAGCGTCGGCAGCGGCCTGGAATTCATGAAGTACGCGATGCTCGGCTTCGCCGGCGTCTCGCTGATCGTCGGCGGCTTCCTGATCATCAACACCTTCTCGATGCTGGTCGCCCAGCGCACCCGGGAGATCGGCCTGCTGCGCGCCATCGGCGGCAGCCGCCGGCAGGTCAACCGCTCGGTGCTGGTCGAGGCGCTGATCCTGGGCGTGCTCGGTTCGACCCTCGGGATCGCGGCGGGCCTGGGCATCGCGGTCGGCCTGATCGCGCTGATGAACGCGATCGGCATGGACCTGCGGGCGAGCGACCTGCAGATCGGGCCCGACGTGTTCGTCACCGGGTACGCGGTGGGCATCCTGATCACCGTCGTGGCGGCCTGGATCCCGGCCCGCCGGGCGAGCCGGATCGCGCCGATGGCCGCCCTGCGCGACCACGGCACCCCGGCCGAGGCCCGCGCCAACGTGGTCCGTACGGTCCTCGGGCTGGTCCTGACGGCGGGCGGCGGCGGTCTGCTGGTGCTCGCCGCGAAGGCGGAGAAGGCGGCCACCGGCGGCCAGTACCTCGGCCTGGGCGTGCTGCTCACCCTGATCGGCTTCGTGGTGCTCGGCCCGCTGCTGGCCACCGCGGTCATCCGGGTGCTCGGCGCGCTGCTGCCGGCCCTGTTCGGCCCGTCCGGCAAGCTCGCCCAGCGCAACGCGATGCGCAACCCGCGCCGCACCGGCGCCACCGCCGCCGCGCTGATGATCGGCCTGGCGCTGGTGATCGCCTCCTCGGTGTTCAGCTCCTCGGCGGTCACCTCGGCCAGTGAGCAGATCGACCGGTCGGTGGGCGTGGACTACATCATCAGCGGCGGTCGTACCGCGGTCACCGCCGAGATGCTGGACGCGGTCCGCAGGACCCCGGGGGTCGACCACGTCACCGCCGAGAGGGACTTCGACGCCAAGGTCCAGCTGTCGGACGGCCGGACCGGGCGGACCGGCCTGGCCGCCGTGCCGCCGACCTTCTTCGGCACGGACTTCCGCCTCCCGGTCGCCTCCGGCGCGGTCGACTCGATCGGAAGCGGCTCGCTGGGCATCGGCGAGAACTTCGCCAAGGACCACAACCTGAAGGTCGGCGACAGCGTCACCGTCACCTACCTCAAGGGCCGCACCCAGGTGCTGCAGGTCGGGGTCGTGTTCGCGAAGAGCTCGCTCTACGCGGACGCCTCCTTCGTCGACGTCGCCACCATGGCCAAGGCCGTACCGGCCGCCGAGGTGCCGGAACCCCGGACCTTCTTCGCCAAGGCCTCCTCCGGCGCCGACGCCGGCAAGACGCTGACCGCCCTGGAGGACGCGCTCAAGGAGTACCCGCAGCTGTCGGTCAAGGACCAGGCGGGCTACAAGGAGCTGGTGCAGTCCCAGGTCAACACCCTGCTCTACCTGATCTACGGGCTGGTCGGCCTCTCCATCACCGTCGCCGTGCTCGGCGTGGTCAACACCCTGGCGCTGTCGGTGGTCGAGCGGACCCGGGAGATCGGCCTGCTGCGGGCGATCGGGCTCTCCCGCCGCCAGCTGCGCCGGATGATCCGGCTGGAGTCCGTGGTGATCGCGGTGTTCGGCGCCGTCCTCGGCACCGGGCTGGGCCTGGCCTGGGGCGTCACCGCGCAGCGGGTCCTGCGGGACCAGGGCCTCGGGACGCTCTCCGTCCCGACCACCACGATCGCGATCACCCTGGTCTCCTCGGTGGCGATCGGCCTGGTCGCCGCCCTCGTCCCGGCCTTCCGGGCCGGACGGATGAACGTCCTCGCGGCCATCGCGACGGACTGACCGGCGCCGGGGGGCGTCGGACGGCGGAAGGACGCGAAAGGACGCGAAAGGACGCGGAAGGACGGCGGAACGGATGCAGGGGCCGGGTGCGCACAGCACCCGGCCCCTGGCTCGGTTTCAGCCCCAGGAGGGCTGAGATGATCGTCCGATGTTCCCCTCGGACGCCCCGCCGTTGCCCAGCGCCGCGCCCCTCACCGCCGCGGCCGCCATCCGCTGGCGCACCGCCCGTACGGCCTGGCGGCTGGACAGCCGCTGGCTCGCGCTGGCACCGGTCGCGTTCGTGGTCCTGGCCACCGCCGTGGAGCCCGACACCGGCCGGTGCAGCGCCCAGGGCATCTGCCGGGACACCTGGGGCTCGGCCCTGGCCGCCTGGTCGGTGCTGGCCGAGATCGTCCTGCTGGCCGCCAAGGTACGGGTCCGGGCGCTGGTGCCGCCCGTCGTCCTGGTGCTGCTCTGGTACCTCCCGCAGGGCCTGGTCACCCCGCTCGCCCGCTGGTCGGCCGTGCTGCTCCAGCTGCTGCTCACCGCCGTCCTGCTGGCCGCCGAGGCCGGTCGGCGCCGGGCCCGCCAGCAGCTGGACGAGCTGATGGCCCCGCCCGTCCCCTTCCCGTGGACGGCCGCCGGAGCGCCCTCGCCCGTCCACCGCGACGGCCCGCCCGTCCTGCGCCGCACCCTCGGCGCCCTGCTGCTCGTCGCCGCCGTGGCCGTCCCGCTGTACGGGCTCTGGGCGCAGGCCCAGGCGGACGCCGCCGCCGAGCAGGCCACCCGGGTCACCGGCACCGCCGGCGCGAGCGACCAGGACGGCGTGCTGACCGTCCGCTTCCCGCCGCCCGGCGGCGGCCCCGAGCGCACCGCCGCCCTGGACCTCTGGTGGCAGCGGCGCCCCCAGCCCGGCGAGCCCGTCCCGCTGCTGGTCGACGGCGACTCCGTGCACGCCCTGGGCGACGAGTACGACGTCTCCGGCCAGCTGACCGCCGGCGGCCTGATCGCCCTGCTCGGCCTGATCCTGCTCGGCTCGGCCGCCACCGCGAGCGCCCGCCGCACCCGGCCCGCCTTCGAAGGCCACGCCCCCGCGCTCGCCGTCCGGGTCCGCGCCGACATCCGCGGGGACCTGCTGGTCCAGCCGCTGGACGGCCCGCCGGACGGCCTCGGGCTCTGGCGCCTGGTCGAGCACGACCGCTACCGCTGGGCCCGCGACGGCGGCCCGGGCGGCGCAGGCCCGGGCTGGGTGCCCGAGCCCCTGGACGTCGGCCGGCCGCCCACCCGCCTCCCCGGACCGGCGCTCCACCACGACGAGCACGACGAGCACGACGAGCACGACGAGTACGACGAGGACACGGACTACGCGGAGGAGTACGAGGACTACCAGGACGCGTACGAGAAGCCCCTCGACCGCACCGGCCCCGACCAGGCCGCCGCCCGGCTGGCCCGCGCCGGCCGCAGCGTGCCCGCCGTGCTGTACCGCGGCCCCGACGGCCACGACCGCCAACTCCTCGTCCGCCCCGGCCTGTTGGACGGCGACCCGGACTGGGTGGCGGCCGTGGTCGCCCCCGCCGCCCGGGCCCCGCGGCTCGGCCGGCGCACCCAGCGCTACCGCGAGCGCGAACTCGCCGTCGCCGCACTGACCGCCGAGACGGTGGCCGCCGCCCCCGAGGCCGGGCCGGACACCGAGCCGGTGGCCGCCCGCCGCTGGGAGATGCCGACGCCGCTGCGGGTGGCGGCCGGGCCGCTGGCGGCGCTGCTGGTCGGCACCGCCGTCGTCCTGCTCGGCGACGACGGCTGGTGGGAGGGGCTGCTGCGCCCGCTCTGGATCGGCTCGATGGCGATCCTCGCCTGCGCCCACACGCTGTCCTGGCAGATCGTGGCCGACCGCAACGGCCTGCGGGTGGCCACCGCGCTGCGCACCCGCAGCTTCCGGTGGGCCGAGATCAGCGCGGCAGCGGTGCACCGCGAGCTGCTCATCATCCGGCTGCGCAGCGGCCGGGAGTACTCCTTCGCCAGCCGCCCGGCGGTCTGGCTGGCCGGCCGCTTCGGCGACCGGTACGACCCGGTGGCGCTGGCCCGGACGGTCGCCACCGCCGCCCACCGCCCCGACCTGCGCCCCGACCGAACCCTCCCGGACCGGCTGGGCGGCCCGCAGCACCTGGTGAACCGGCTCGCACTGATCGGCTACGCCGTGTTCACCGTGGCCCACTACGCACTCTGAATCCACCCCGGATCCGCACCGGATCCACCCCGATTCGGGCCCTCGCCACCGGCGGAGTACGGTGTCCTTGATCACAGTGCCGGTGCCGCGCCGCGAGGTGCGCGCAGCCGCCCAGACCGGGACAAGACGGGGGCCCGTCCTCACCGGTACGGTTGGCCCCGATGAACACCAAGGCTGCTGAGGAGCTGCCGGCTGTTTCCGTGATCATGCCGGTGCTCAACGAGGAACGTCACCTGCGCACGGCGGTCCGGCGCATCCTGGATCAGGAGTACCCCGGGCCGATGGAAGTGGTGATCGCCCTCGGCCCCTCGACCGACCGCACCGACGAGATCGCGGCCGAGCTGGTGGCCGAGGACCCGCGGGTGCGGACGGTGGAGAACCCCACCGGGCGGACGCCCGCCGGGCTGAACGCCGCGATCCGGGGCTCCAGACACCCGATAGTGGTGCGCGTGGACGGCCACGGCCTGCTCACCCCCGGCTACATCACCACCGCGGTCCGGCTGCTCGGCGAGATGGAGGCGGCCAACGTCGGCGGCATCATGCACGCCGAGGGCGAGACCGAGTGGGAGAACGCGGTCGCCGCCGCGATGACCTCCAAGATCGGCGTCGGCAACGCGGCCTTCCACACCGGCGGACTGGCCGGCCCGGCGGACACCGTCTACCTCGGGGTGTTCCGGCGCGAGGTGCTGGAGCGGCTCGGCGGCTACAACGAGGAGTTCATCCGCGCCCAGGACTGGGAGCTGAACTACCGGATCCGCCAGCACGGCGGCCTGGTCTGGTTCACCCCGCAGCTCAAGGTGACCTACCGGCCCCGGCCCTCGGTGCGGGCGCTGGCCAAGCAGTACAAGGACTACGGCCGCTGGCGCCGGGTCGTCACCCGCTACCACCGCGGCTCGGTCAACCTGCGCTACCTCGCCCCGCCGGCCGCGCTGGTGGCGTTCACCCTCGGTCTGGTGCTCGGCGTGGCCGTCCACCCGGCGTTCCTCGCGGTGCCCGGCGCCTACCTGCTGGGCATCGTCGGCGGTGCCGCGGTCGAGGGCCGCGGCCTGTCGTTCAAGTCGCGGGCGCTGCTGCCGGTCGCGTTCGCGACCATGCACCTCAGCTGGGGCTTCGGCTTCCTCACCTCACCGCGCTCGCTGGCGCGCCGGGTGATCGGCAGCGTCGGCCCGTCCTCGAAGGACATGCTCTCCAAGGCCGGCTGAGCGGAGGGCGACGGCCGGCCGCCGGGCCCTCCGGCCGCGGCCGGCGCCCTCGTACGGCTGCAGGGCCGGTGGCGCCGCTACTTGGCGCAGACGTCCACGTCGTCCGCCTGCACCCGCTGCAGGTCCTCCGGCGCCGCGGTCGGCACCGCCGCCGGCGCACCGGGCGCGGCCAGCACGTCCTTGCCGAGCACCAGCAGCAGCCCGCCCTTCGGGTCCGACTTCGCGGCCGGCCGGACGGCCTCGCCCGGCAGCCCGAGGGCGGTGGCCAGGGCGGTGGCGGCGGCCTCCTGGCCGACCGGGTAGGAGACCGTGGTGCCCGCGGCCACCGGCGCGTCGCTGCCGACGGCGGCCAGGGCGAAGCCCTTCGCCTTGAGCTTGTCCACGGTCGGACCGGACTGTCCGCGCTTGCCGCTGCCGTTGCGCACCGTCACCTGGACGGCCTTGGGGTCCACCGCCGGGGTGGTGGCAGCCGGAGCCGCCGGTGCGGCGGGTGCACCCGTGGCAGCCGGGGCGCCGGTCTCGGCGGGCGGCGGCGCGGCCGTCTCGGTCAGCGAGCGGTCGCCCGCGATCATCGCGAACACCTGCTGGGCGTCCGGCTGCTTGAAGATCACCCGGTCCTTGTCCGCGGGGTCTTCCACGACGGGCACGGTGGCGAAGGTGATGTTCTTGGTGTCCACCTTGCTGATGTCCAGCGCGAGGTCCTTGAGCTTGTCCACGCTGCCGATGCCGGAGTCCACGGTGAGCGCCTTGGTGGCGGCGTCCGCGAGCTTGTAGAGCTTGGTCGGGCTGGTCAGGGTGTCGTCGCTCTTGATCTTGCGGATCATCGAGCTGATGAACTGCTGCTGCAGCGGGATCCGGGAGAGGTCGCCGCCGAAGCCGACGGCGTGCCGGGTGCGGACGAAGGCCAGCGCCTCCTCGCCCTGGACCACGTGCCGGCCCTTGGTCATCTTGAGGTGGGAGCCCGAGTCGTTGATGTCCTTGGCGGCGCAGACCTCGACCCCGCCGACCGCGGTGGAGAGCGTTTTCACCGCCTCGAAGTTGACCTGCACGAAGTGGTCGACCCGGATCCCGGTGAGCTTCTCGACGGTCTTCCAGGTGCAGCCCGCGTCCCGCCCCTCCTGGCCGAGGCTGTTGTTGAACATGTCCCGCGCCGAGCCCGGGACCTTCTTGCCCTTGGCGCTCTGGCACTCCGGTATCGGCACCATCAGGTCGCGCGGGAAGCTGACCACCGTCGCGTTGGAGCGGTCCTTGGCGATGTGGAACAGCAGCGTCGTGTCGGCGTGCCCGGTGCTGCCCTCGTCGCCGTACTCGCGCCCCAGGCCCTCCCGGCTGTCGGTGCCGATCACCAGGACGTTCAGCGCGTCCCCGGCGGCCTTGGGGCGCTCCGCCTCGTCGCCCAGCTGCACCTTGACCGAGGTCAGGTTGTCGTTGAAGTGCTTGTACAGGTAGTACGCCCCGCCGCAGCCCGCGACCATGACCAGGGCGCCCGTCCCGGCCGTCCACTTGAGCACCCGTCGGCGCCGGTTGCGCTTGGCGACGGCGGCCGCCCGCCGCCGGTTGTCCCGGCGGCCCTCCCCGGCCGCCGCCGATGCGGCTGCCGGTGCCGCGGGCGCCTCGGCGGCCCGACGGCGGCGCTGCCGGGGGACATCCGGAGTCGGGTCCACGCGGTACCGGCCGGTTTCCGGCTGTTCCTCGTGCACGGGGCTCCCTAGCTTCGACCGGTCACGGCTCCGGCCCGCCCGTTCTGACGAGCCGATCCGGACACAGTAGACGAGCCGAATGGGGGAATCGTTCCGGCTGTGACTTGCATCATGTTTGAACAATGCGCAGGCAAAATCCGTTCAGCAGTGGGTAATTCCCGGAGAACCCGCTCCCGACCTGCGGTGCGACCGGAGGCCGGCCGGTGCGATTCCTCAGTGCTGCACGCAGGCGTCCACGTCGGCGGTGCGTCCCTCGAAGGTGGGAGAGACGCCCGCCGAGGGTGACGCCGTCGCCGTCGCCCGCGCGAACGCCGCCTCGGCCGAGCCGGCGCCCGGGCTCGGATCGGTGCCCTGCCCCGTGTCCGGGCCCGCACTCGGCGAGGGCGTCGACCCGGGCGGGCGGACCGCGACCGGCCGGTCGTCCCGCAGCGCCGTGAACAGCTGGGTGGTCTGCGGCTGCACGAACTCGTCCCGGTCCGAGTCGTAGCGGTACGGGCGGCGCGGCACGGTCAGGAGGACCACGTCGGAGCTGGGGATGCCCCGCAGGTCCTGGGTGAGGTCGTACAGCGCGCCGAGCGAGGACAGCCCGCCGTCGGCCCGGACCGAGGAGGTCGCCGCGTCCAGCACCGGCCACAGCCGCGCCGGGTTCAGCAGCACCCCCTGCGACTCCACCTTGCGGACCAGCGCGGCCAGGAACTGCTGCTGACGGCCCACCCGCTGGGTGTCGCTGCCGTCGCCCAGGCTCTCCCGGGCCCGGACGTAGCCGAGCGCCTGCTCGCCGTGCAGGGTCTGCCGGCCGGCGGGCAGGTCGAGCTTGGCGTCCTTGTCGTGGATCGGCTGCGGCACGCACACCTCGACCCCGCCGATCGCGTCCACCATCGTCTTGAAGCCGCTGAAGTCGAGGATCACGTAGTGGTCGATCCGGATCCCGCTCAGCTGCTCCACGGTGCGGATCGAGCAGGCCGGGCCGCCGGTCTCGAAGGCCCAGTTGAACTGCATCAGCCCCGGCTTGCTGCGGGTGCCGTCCGGCTTCTCGCAGGCGGGGACGGAGACCATGACGTCGCGCGGGACGGAGACCGCCGTCGCGTGCTTCCGGTCGGCCGACAGGTGCAGCAGGATCGTGGTGTCCGAGCGCTGGGTGCCGGCCTCGCCGCCGTAGGAGCCGTTCGCGCCGGAGCGGTCGTCGCTGCCGATCAGCAGGATGTTCTCGGCGCCCTGCGCGCCGGCGGTGCGGCTGGGCCGCTCGGCCTCCAGCTTGGCGAGCAGCCGGTCGGTGGCCGAGTCGGTCCGGATGTTGCCGTCCAGCTTGCGGTAGGCGATCCAGAGCAGCACCCCGCCGGCGACCAGCAGGAACGCGACGACGCCGGCGGTGACCATCAGCCACCGCCGGCGCCTGCGCGGGCGTCCGGTCCCGCCCGGAGGATCGTCCGGCGGGGGAGCGTCCGGCGGGGGACGGTTCGTCGGGGGGTCGTTCGCCGGAGCGTCGTCCGGCGGGGGAGGGGCGGTCGGGGGGTGCTCGGTGTCGTCCTCGGCCATGGCAGCGATCCCTACCCGCCGGGCCCGGGCCGGGGGTTACCCGAGGCGCAGTGTCACCCGTTCGGATTCGATCCGCTTCTCCCACTGCGCGGCGTCCAGCCCCTGCGAGTTGCGGCACAGCACCACCGAGGCGCCGGCCGCCAGCGGCGCCAGCAGACCGGCCTCCAGGCCCGTCCAGTCGTCGAAGGAGAGGGTGGACAGCACCCGGTCGCCGGGCTTCAGCCCGAGGCGGGCCGCCCCCTCCCGGGCCAGTGCGACGGTCTGTTCGCCCGTCAGCTTCAGCGGCAGCCCGTCCACCGAGGTCTCCAGCGCCTGCCCGTCCGGGGCGACGGGGGAGTACGGCGCGAAGCGGTCGCCCTGGCCGGGCACCTCGGCGGCGTAGTCGAGGAAGCCGTCCGGGCGCTGCGGGAAGCGGCCGCCGAGCGGGCGCAGGGCGAGCGCGACCCGCTCGCCGTCGCAGGCCTGCGCGGCCTCCAGGCCGTCCGGGCCGCTGACCACCAGGTCGGCGTCGGCAGGGTCTCCGGCCGGCACCGCCGTCACCCCGACCGACCAGCAGGCGAGCAGCCAGACGGCGCTCTGCCAGTGGGCGGGCAGCAGCAGGGCCGCCCGGTCGTCCGGGCCGGCGTTCAGCTCGTCCTGCAGGAGGTTGGCGGTCTTGGCCACCCAGTTGTCGAAGGTCCGGGCGGACAGCTCCACCCGTTCGCCGGTGGCGTCGTCGTAGAAGGTGACCAGCGGGGCCGCGGGATCGACCGAAGGGGTGCCGCCGCGCAGGAATGCGTGCAGCAGCTCGACGGGGGTGCGGGCATCGGCAGCGAAAGGCGCAGTCATGGTGCGCCCCAGCCTACGGCCTTCGAGTGGGAGGCCGGGAGGGGTGGCCGGAGGCACGCGCGAGTGGCGCAGACCGACGTGGCGGCATCAGTGATTTGTCGTCAATATCCGTTTTATGCGTATCTCACTTCTTGCCGGCGCGGCCACGAGCTGCGTCGCCGTCCTGTTGTTCCCGTCGACCGCCGTCTCCGCCGTCGCCACCCCGGTGCCGGTCGAACGGACCTCCGCCGGTGGCGGCACCGTCACGAGCCTGTCGCTGACCACCGCCGAACACCGCGTCACACAACGCGCCACCGCGCCCTTCTCGCTCATCGGGGTGAGCTGGGACGACCCCCGGCAGTCCCTCGACGGCGCCTCGGTCCGGGTCCGCACCCACCGCGTCTCCACCGGCGCCTGGACCGAGTGGCGAGGGCTCGCCGTCGAGGGCGAGGACGCCCCCGACGAGCGGGACGGCCGGGCCGGCATCCGCGGCTCCACGGCGCCGCTGTGGACCGGCCCCAGCGACGGCGTGGCCATCGAGGTCACCCCCGGGCCGCGCGGGCTGCCCTCCGGGCTGCGTGCCGAACTGGTCGACCCGGGCAAGGGCGCCCCGCAGTCCGCCCCGCGCACCCTCCCGGGCGAGGCCGCGACCGGCCGGGCGCCGCAGGACCACGAGGCCCCGCGCCCGGGCATCGTCACCCGGGCGGGCTGGGGTGCCGACGAATCGCTGCGCGACCCGGGCTTCGTCTACACCGGGACGGTCAAGGCGGTGTTCGTCCACCACACCGACACCGCCACCGACTACGCCTGCAGTGACGCGCCGCAGATGATCCGCGCGATCTACCAGTACCACGTCCAGAGCAACGGCTGGCGGGACATCGGCTACAACTTCCTGGTCGACCGCTGCGGCACCATCTACGAGGGCCGGGCCGGCGGTGTCGCGCAGCCCGTCCTCGGCGCGCACACCCTCGGCTTCAACACCGACTCGACCGGCGTCGCCGCGCTCGGCACCTTCACCACGAACGGCCCGCCGCAGGAGCTGGTGGACGGTGTCAGCAAGATCGCGGCCTGGAAGCTCGGCCTGACCGGCCAGGACGCGGGCGGCCGGACCGACCTGACCTCCGGCTCCTCGCAGAGCCGCTACCCCAAGGGCACCGTCGTCTCCTTCGACACCATCTCCGGCCACCGGGACGCCTTCGCCACCGAGTGCCCCGGCGACGGCCTCTACGCCCGGCTCGGCGACATCCGCTCCTGGGCCTCCCACCTCCAGGGCCGCTGAGCCCCGTCGGCACCCCCGGGGCCGGACCGTCCGGTCCGGCCCCGGGGGTGCCCTCGTTTCCCGCCCCGTCCCCGGAGGGCAGCTCCGGCAGCCGCGTATCGTTCCTATCCCCGGGCGGCACGGGCCGCCCGGCAGGCACAGGAGGCGACAGCGGTGACGGGCGGCGAGTCGGTACGGCGCTGGCGGCCGGGCTTCCCGCTGGACACCGCCCGGACCCTGCTGCCGCTGCGCCGCGGTCCCGCCGACCCGGCGTACCGCACCACCGGTGACGGCGCGGTCTGGCGGGCCTCCCGCACCCCGGCGGGCATCGGCACCCTGCGGGTGCTGCCGCACCCGGGCGCGGGCGAGATCGAGGCGACGGCCTGGGGCCCGGGCGCGGACTGGCTGCTGGACCGGCTGCCCGCACTGCTGGGCGCCGAGGACGAGCCGGAGGCGCTGGTGCTGCCGCCCGGCCCGCTGCGCGACGCCCAGCGCCGTACCGCGGCGGTGCGGCTGACCCGGACCGGCCTGGTGCTGGAGTCGCTCGTCCCGGCGATTCTGGAGCAGAAGGTCACCACCGACGAGGCCTACCGGGCCTGGCGCACCCTGCTCCGGGACTTCGGCAGCCCGGCGCCGGGCCCGGCCGAGGGCATGCGGGTGGCGCCCTCGGCCCGGGAGTGGGCGGGGATACCGAGCTGGGAGTGGCACCGGGCGGGCGTGGACCCGAAGCGCTCGGCGACCGTGATGCGCGCCGTCCGGCTGGCGCCTCGGCTGGAGGAGGCCTCCGCGATGGGCCACGAGGAGGCCTTCGCCCGGCTGACCACCGTCCCGGGCATCGGCGTCTGGACGGCCGCCGAGACCCTGCAGCGCAGCAACGGCGACCCGGACGCGGTCTCGGTCGGCGACTTCCACCTGCCCAACCTGGTCGGCTCGGCCCTGGCCGGCCGGCCCCGCAGCGACGACGCACAGATGCTCGCCCTGCTGGAGCCCTACCGCCCGCACCGCTACCGGGTCTGCCGCCTCCTCCTGGCCGTCGGCGCCCGCGCCCCCCGCTACGGCCCCCGTCTCGCTCCCAACGACCACCGCCGCCGCTGAGCCTCCGGTGCAGAGGACTACCGCACCTCGATGAAGGCGTCGGCGCTGCGGGCCGGCCGTTCGCGCGGGGCTTCGGCGGGGCGGCCGACGGCGACGGCACCCATCGGGTCCCAGCCGTCCGGGAGGTCCAGGGCGGCGCGGACGGTGTCGCGGCAGAACATGGTGGAGGAGACCCAGGCGGAGCCGTAGCCCTCACCGGTGAGGGCGACCAGCAGGTTCTGCACGGCGGCGCCGGCGGCGACGGTGAACATCTCCCGCTCGGCGGTGGCGCGCCGGGCGTCGGGGTAGTCGTGCGAGCCGTCCATGACCAGACAGGGCACCACCAGGTACGGCGCGTCGCGCAGGACGTTGCCGCGGGCGGTGCGGCGGGCGATCCGCGCCTCGTCCCAGCCGTCGAGGTCGCGCAGGTCGCGCTGCCAGGCGGCGAGCATGGCGTCGAGCAGCCGGGTGCGGGTGTCGGCCGACTCCAGCAGGACGAACCGCCACGGCGTGGTGTGGTGCGGTGCGGGCGCGGTGACGGCGGCCGCGACCGCGCGGCGGACGGCTGCCGGGTCGACCGGTTCGGCGGTGAACGAGCGGACGGTGCGCCGCAGGGTGACGGCCTGGCGCAGCGCCTCGGAGGTGCCGAGCCGGAACATGTCGTCCGCGGCGGGCCGGACCAGCGGCCGGGTGCCCTCGCCGTCCTCGGGGGTGACGAGGTGTCCGAGCCCGCGCACCACCGCCACCGGGACGCCGGTGGCCTTGCCCTTCACCAGGTCGGCGGCGGCGGCGAGTTCGTCGGCGGTGGCGGTGACGGTCAGCGCCAGCTCGTTGCCGTGGGTGTCGGTGCGCCCGCGGTGGTCCTCCAGGACGGCGAGGCCGGCGGCGCCGATCGCCACGTCGGTGAGCCCGTTGCGCCAGGGCCGGCCGAAGGTGTCGGTGACGACGACGGCGAGCCGGCGGCCGGTGAGCTGCTGCAGCCGGGCCCGCAGCGCGCGGGCCGAGGCGTCCGGGTCCTCGGGCAGCAGCAGGACGGTGCCGGGGGCGGTGTTCGAGGCGTCGACGCCGGCGGCGGCCATGACGAAGCCGTTGCGGTTCTCCACGATCCGGGCCGGCCCGCGCCGGGCGACCACCCGGACGGTCTCGGCGTCGATCGCGGCCTCGCGGTCGGCGGCGTGCAGCAGCCGGCCCTCGGCCTTGCTGACGATCTTCGAGGTGACGAGCAGGATGTCGCCGTCCAGGAAGGTGCCGGCCTTGGCGATGAGCGCGCCGAGGTCGGCCCCGGCCTCGACCTCGGGAATCCCCTCGACCCCCAGGACGTGCAGCGTCACTTCCGTACCTGCTCCGCCAGTGCCAGCGCCGCCCGGGCCATCTCGGCGGTGGCCCCGACGTCGGTCATCAGCAGCGGGACGGCCCGGCAGGCGATCCCGCCGGCCTCGACCGCGGCGACCGCGCCCTCGTCGGCGGTGTCGACCAGCCAGCCGTCGACGAGCTCCGCGCCGTAGTTCAGCGCGACGGCCTCCGCCGTCGCCTCGACGCCGACCGCGGCGAGCACCTTGTCGGCCATGCCGCGCACCGGCGCCCCGCCGATGATCGGCGAGAGCCCGACGACCGGCGCCGGGGCGGCGGCGACGGCCTCCCGGATGCCGGGGACGGCGAGGATGGTGCCGATCGAGACGACCGGGTTGGACGGCGGGAAGAGGATGACGTCGGCGTCGGCGATCGCCTCCAGCACGCCGGGCGCGGGCTTGGCGGTGTCCGCGCCGACCGGGATGATCGCCTCGGCGTCCACGGCGGCGTGCAGCCGGACCCAGTACTCCTGGAAGTGGACCGCCCGGGAGCCCTGCTCGTCGGTGATCCGCACGTGCGTCTCGACCCGGTCGTCGCTCATCGGCAGCAGCCGGACGCCGGGCTTCCAGCGCACGCACAGCGCCTCGGTGACCTGGCTGAGGGTGTACCCGGCGGTGAGCATCTGGCTGCGGACGAGGTGGGTGGCGAAGTCCCGGTCGCCGAGCCCGAACCACTCGGGCCCGACGCCGTACTCCTTCATCTCGGCCTTGATCGACCAGGTTTCGTCGGTCCGGCCCCAGCCCTGCTCCTCGTGGATGCCGCCGCCGAGGGTGTACATCACGGTGTCGAGGTCGGGACAGACCTTGAGGCCGTAGAGGTGGATGTCGTCGCCGGTGTTGCCGATGACGGTGATCTCGTCCTGCGGTCCGACCGCCGCGAGGAGCCCGCGCAGGAAGCGCGCTCCGCCGATTCCGCCTGCCAGTGCCACGATGCGCATGGGGTTCATCCTGCCACGGCCCGACTGCCCGTCAGCCCCGTCTCAGTGCGTCTCGGCCTGCGCCGGCCGGTGCGGCTCCGGGTGCTGCTCGGGGACGGCGGCCGCGCCGTACTGGTTCATCTCGGTGAGGCCCGGGGTGTACAGGTGGATGGAGACGGCGGGTTCCAGCGCGCCGTTGACCACCTCGTGCAGGTAGCCGGAGGAGAAGACCCGGTGGCCGCCGGGCCGCAGGGTGCGGGCGCCCTCGCCGGCGTGCGTGAGGGAGCGCTCGATGAGCTCGCCCCGGACGACGGTCATCACGCCGGAGGACTCGCCGTGGTCGTGGAAGCCGCTGCTCTGGCCGGGCAGCCAGCTGAGCAGCCAGACCTCGTAGCCGGGGCCGGTCTCCAGCCGGGCGTACCAGCGGGTCAGCGCGTCGTAGCGGACCAGGGGCTCCCAGCGGGCGCGGTCGGCGGCGATCTCGCGGACCAGCCGGGCGTACTCGGCGACGGTGGTGGGGTGCTCGGGCAGGTCGGTGCGGGCCAGGTGCGGGAAGGCGAGCGGGTCGCCGGCGATGGAGACGTCGCTGAGGCCGTCGGCCCAGCGGGCGGCGCCGGTACCGGCGGTGGCAGCGGTGCGGGCGGTGACGGTGGCGGGGCCGCGCCGGGCGAGCTTGTTGCGGTCGCGGTTCCGCTTGCGGATGCGGATCATGCGCACGGGATCGTCCTCGGAAGAGTCGGCTGGTTCGTCGGGATCAGCCGGATCCGGGATGTCCTGGGACGGGAATCGCGGGCGGCCTCTGTGCTTCCTGGTGGCGGCGCGCGGTGGGACGCGGGCGCCTAGATACAGCAGGAGCAGAGGCGACAACAGAAGTTCACGGCACGGCGGAGCGTGGAACCGCTCCGGGGGCTGGCGAACTCTGACATAGGGGAAAGGAGACCGCATCCGCGGGGCGGGTGTCAAACCGACGGATGCGGCATTCGAGTGGATTAGGTCCGGATCTTTCCCTGATGGGGTGATTCATCACTCTCTATGTTTCGATGGGAAGATCGCCGGGAAGGCAGCCCGATGACCGGCCCGCGCCGGTGACCGTGCGTCACCTGGCGATTGGTTGCGGATGGTTCGGCATCGTTCAGGACTTTGAGCCAAAAGGTCCGATGTGTCCGAATATGTACACTATTCGTAACGGCTTGGTGCCGGGGAGTGAATCCTGGCCTCAATACCAGAGCTCGGCTTGACTGGGCCAGAGTGACGCAACTGTAATTTCACTCGTGTCGTCAGCCGCACGAGGCAACGGCAACCACGGGGACGCCAAGTAGGGGCAGAGGAGGCGCGCCACATGAGCGAGCTCTTTGAGCTGTTGATCGGGGACGGCATCGCGGAGGATGAGGAGGAACTCGGTTGGCAGGAGCGCGCGTTGTGCGCCCAGACCGACCCCGAGTCCTTCTTCCCCGAGAAGGGCGGCTCGACCCGCGAGGCCAAGAAGGTCTGCCTCGCCTGCGAGGTCCGTTCGGAATGCCTGGAGTACGCGCTCGCCAACGACGAGCGCTTCGGCATCTGGGGCGGTCTCTCCGAGCGCGAGCGCCGTCGGCTCAAGAAGAGCGCGGTCTGACCGGGGCGCCGCCCCGCTGACCCGTCGCCAACGACGGACAATCGCACAGCTGTACGGGCGCCTCACCGCGGTGGTGGGGCGCTTTCGTGTTCCCGGCCCCTCTCCCGGCCGACGGCCTGGGCATCGCTGGCCGCCCGGCCCCTCCTTCACCGTCTCCGCACCGGCACCCCGGACGAACCGGCCACCCGGAGCCGTTAGTGTGGTGCGCCATCCGGTTGCCGTTCACCGGCTGTGTCCACCGAGAACTGGGGCCCGCGCACTCGATGACCGTCTACAGCCACCAGAGCGGCTTCACCGCTTCCAGGCCGCCCGCCTATCCGCGCCACCTGGTCACCGCGGTGATCGTCTCGCACGACGGCGCCCGCTGGCTCCCACAGGCGCTGGCCGGCCTGCTCGGCCAGGACCGTCAGGTCCAGCGCGTCCTCGCGGTCGACACCGGATCCACCGACAACTCCCCGCAGCTGCTCGCGGACACCCTCGCCGAGTGGCTGCCCGAGAGCGGCCCGCTCGTCCTCGGCCGCCGGGCCGGCTTCGGCACGGCCGTCGCCGAGGCCGTCTTCAACAGCCCCCCGCTGCGCCCCGAGGACCTGCCGTACCGGCTCGACCCCTCCGGCTACGACCCGGTCACCGGCGGCTGGGACGATTTCGGCGACCCGCTCGCCCAGGAGGACGACCTCGGCCGCGGCGGCCCGCGCGAGACCCAGCCGGTCGAGTGGCTCTGGCTGCTGCACGACGACTGCGAACCGCAGACCGACGCGCTGCGCCGACTGCTCCAGGTCGCCGACTCCACCCCCAGCGCCGCCGTGGTCGGCCCCAAGCTGCGCAGCTGGTACGACCGCCGCCAGCTGCTGGAGGTCGGCGTCACCATCGCCCGCTCCGGGCGGCGCTGGACCGGACTGGACCGCCGCGAGCAGGACCAGGGCCAGCACGACCAGGTCCGCCCGGTGCTCGCCGTCTCCAGCGCCGGCATGCTGGTGCGCCGCGACGTCTTCGAGCAGCTCGGCGGCTTCGACAAGGCCCTCCCGCTGATGCGGGACGACACCGACTTCTGCTGGCGGGTCAACGCCGCCGGCCACCGCGTCGTGGTCGCCCCCGAGGCCGTGCTGCGGCACGCCGAGGCGGCCGGCCGCGAGCGCCGCGCCATCGACTGCGGCGCCTCCCACCCGCACCGGGTGGACAAGGCCGGCGCCGTCTACACCCTGCTCGCCAACTGCCGGGGCGCGCTCTTCCCCTACGTCCTGCTGCGGCTGGTGCTCGGCACCCTGCTGCGGGCCGTCACCAACCTGCTCGGCAAGGACCCGCGCCAGGCCTTCGACGAGCTCGCCGGCCTCGGCCACGAACTCGTCCGGTTCCCCCGGCTGCTGGCCGCGCGCAAACGACGCGCCCAGACCAGGTCGGCGGACGCCCTGGACGACCGCACCCTCTTCCCGGCGCCCGGCGCCACCACCCGGCTGGCCGTCGAGGGCGTCATCGGCTCGCTCGGGATAGGGGGCGGCGACGACTCCGGCGGCCGGCACGGCTCGGTCGAGGCCGGCGGCGACGAGGACTCCGAGGACCTGGTCGTCGAGCAGTTCGCGCTGATCAAGAAGCTCGCCCGGCGCCCGGCGCCGGTGCTCTTCGCCGCCCTGCTGGTGTTCGCCCTGGTCGCCGGCCGCGGCCTGCTCGGCAGCGGCGAGCTCTTCGGCGGCGCCCTGCTGCCCGCCTCCGACGGCGCCGGCGGCCTCTGGTCGATGTACGCGGACGCCTGGCACCCCGTCGGCACCGGCTCCACCGCCGCCGCACCGCCGTACCTCGGGGCGCTCGCGGTGCTCTCCTGGCTGCTGTTCGGCCACGCCGACCTCGCACTCACCCTGCTCGTGGTGCTCACCGTCCCGCTGTCCGCGGTCAGCGCCTACCTGGTGTCCCGGCCGCTGCTGGACTCCAAGCTGGTCCGCGCCTGGGCCAGCGCCACCTACGCGCTGCTGCCCGCCGCGACCGGCGCGCTCGCCCAGGGCCGGATCGGCACCGCCGTCCTCGCCGTGCTGCTGCCGCCGCTGGCCCGCGCCGCCGCGATCGCGGCCGGCCTCGGCATCCGGGACGAGAGCGCCGCCAAGGGCGCCCGCCCGGGCTGGCGCCCGGTCTGGATGGCCGTCCTGCTGCTCACCCTGGCCACCGCCTTCGTCCCGCTGACCTGGGCGCTCGCGGTGCCGCTCTGCCTGGCGACGCTGGTGGTCGCGGTGGTGCGCGGCGGCGCCTTCGGTTCCGGCGGTACGGCCCTGCGGCTGCTCGGCCTGCGCGTCCTGCTGATCCTCGCCGTCCCGGTCGGCCTCCTCGCCCCGTGGTCGCTCAAGGTCCTCGCGCACCCGCAGTCGCTGCTGCTGGAGGCCGGGCTGCCCGGCCTGCACGGCACCGGCGCGAGCGCGGCCGGCCTGCTGCTGGTCAACCCCGGCGGCGCCGGTGTGCCGCCGACCTGGCTGTCGGCGGGCGTCGTCCTCGCGGCGCTCGCCGCGCTGCTGCGCGCCGACCGCCGCCGGGCGGTGCTCGCCGCGTGGGGCGCGGCCGGCGCCGGCCTGGTCTTCGCGGCCGCCGTCGCGGGCACCTCCGTCACCCCTGCCTCCGGCGGCCCGGCAGTGCCCGCCTGGGCCGGCCCGGCCACCCTGATCGCCGGGATCGCCCTGCTGGCCGCCGCCGCGATCGGCGCCGACGGCGCCAACGCCCGCGTGGCCGGGATCGCCTTCGGCTGGCGCCAGCCGGTGGCCGCTCTGGTGGTGGCCGCGGCCGTGCTGGCCCCGCTGGGCACCGGCCTGTGGTGGGCGCTGACCGGCGCCGGCAAGCCGCTCGACCGCGCTGCGTCCGGCCAGGTCCCCGCCTTCATCGCCGAGGAGGCCGGCACCACCGACCGGGCCCGCACCCTCGTCGTCACCGGCGAGAAGGCCGGCGGCGCCGTCCGCTACACCGTGCTGCGCGGCGCCGGCCTGACGCTCGGCCAGGCCGAGTCCACCGTCGACCCGGCGACCGGCACCCAGGCCGGCCTGGACAGGATGGTCGGCAGCCTGCTGGCCGGCTCCGGCGCCGACCAGGCGAACGCCCTGGCCGGCTACGGCATCGCCTACGTGCTGGTCCGCCAGCCGGTGATCGACACCTTCAAGGACGTCCTGGACACCACCCCCGGCCTGGTCAAGGCCAACCAGGACAACGGCACCGCGCTCTGGCAGGTCAACGGCGCCCCCGCGGTCCGCGCCGTGATCACCGCCCCGGGCGCCAACCCGGTGGTCGTGCCCTCCGGCGTCCGCGACCTCTCGACCACCGTCCCGGCCGGGTCGGACGGCCGGGTGCTGCGGCTCGCCGAGTCCGCCGCCCCCGAGTGGAAGGCCACCCTGGACGGCACCGCCCTGGAGCCCGTCACGGTGGACGGCTGGGCGCAGGGCTTCAAGCTCCCGGCCGGCGGCGGCAAGCTGAGCGTCACCCGCGAGGGCAGCCTTGCCCACACCGGCTGGATCTGGGCCCAGGTGCTGCTCGGCCTGACCGTCCTGGTGCTGGCCCTGCCCGGGCGCCGCAGCCACAAGGACGACGACCTGCCCGAGGAGGTGGTGGCCGCCGCCGCGCTGGCCGCCGCCGCCCAGGCGCAGGCCCCCGCCCCCGGCAGCCGCCGGGCCCGCCGGATGGCCGAGCGCGGCGAAGGCGGGGAGGGCGGCGAGCCCGGGGCCGGTGAGCCCGGGGTGTACGAGGGCCGGCCGGGCGCGGTCCCGGCGCAGCCGACCGGCGAGCCGGTGACCGAGGCGGTCCAGGCGGCCGCCGCCGTCCAGGAGGCCGAGCCGTACACCGACCCGTACCAGACGTACCAGCAGGCCGACCCGTACAGCTACGACCAGTACGCGGCCCAGCAGCCGGTGGCCGCGCCGTACGGCGGCCAGGGCTACGACGCTGCCGGGTACGACGGCCACCAGCAGGAGGCCTACCCCCAGCAGGGCCACCCCCAGCAGGGCTACGAGCAGCAGGGCTTCGAACAGCCGTACCAGCCGGAGCAGCAGCAGTACGGCTACGACCCGTACGGGCAGCCGGAGCACCAGCAGCCCTGGATGCCCGGGCAGCAGCAGGCCGACCCCTACTACGACCCGAACGACCCGGACGGCAGCCGCCGGTACCCGCACCAGCACGGATCGGGGAGCTGACCCGCGATGAAGAAGCCCGCATTCAGGAAGAAGTCCGGCGCCGACGGGGCCGCCGAGCCGGTCGAGCCCTCCGTCGAGGCTGCGTCGTCGGCGTCCGCACCCGCGCCCGCGTCCGCACCGGCTCCGGCCGCCGGGCCCGGCCGGTTCGCCGGGAAGGGCGGCGGGGCGAAGACCACCCCGTCCCTGCTCGCCGCCGCGGTGGTGCTCGCCGCGGTGTTCGGCATCGCCGAGGTGCGCCCTCCGGCCGCCCCGGCCACGGCGGCCGCGGCGGCGGCGCCGACCACCGCGCAGGTCGAGCGGACGGCGGCGGTCTGCCCGCAGCCGCTGCAGGGCCTGACCGGCTCGACCACGCTCAGCGCCTACACCCCGCCGGGGACGGGCTCCGCCACCGGCGGGGCCGGCTGGCTCTCCGACGAGGCCGCGCCCGCCACGCCCGCCGCGCCGCCCTCCGGCGCGCCCTCGGCCCCGGCCACCCCGGCCGCGACCCCGGCCCCGACCGGCCCGGCCGCCCCCGTCCCGGACAAGAACGCCGCGCCCGCGGACGCCCGGCTGGCCCTCGCCAAGCCCGGCACCCCGGCCACCGGCCCGGCCGCCAACGGAGACGCCGCACCCGGCACCGGGGCCCTCGCCACCGGCGCCCTCGCCCCCGGCTTCACCGTCACCCAGACCACCGTGGTCACCGAGCAGCGGGGCCTCGGCCTGTCCGGCCTCACCTGCACCCCGGCCGGCACCGGGTTCTGGTTCGCCGGGGCCAGCACCGCCGGCGACCGGGTCGACTACCTGAGCCTGGTCAACACCGAGTCCTCCGCCGCCGTGGTCGACATCAAGCTGTACGGCGACAAGGGCCTGATCGACAACGACGCCGCCAACGGCCTCACCGTCGCCCCCGGCAGCTCGCAGTCCGTCCTGCTGTCGACCCTCACCAAGGGCGCCGTCACCGACCTCGCCGTCCACGTGGTGGTCCGCGCCGGCCGGGTCGGCGCCGCGCTGCACGCCGCCGACGGCAACAAGGGCGCGGACTGGATCCCGGCCTCCGCCGCCCCGGCCGCCACCCAGGTGCTGCCCGGCCTGCCGGCCGACACCACCACCGCCCGCCTGGTGGTCTGGGCGCCGCCGGAGGACGACGCCGACCTGAAGATCCAGCTCTCCGGCAAGAACGGCTGGTTCACCCCGGCCGGCAACGAGTCGATCCACGTCAAGGCGGGCATGGTGGCCGCCGTCGACCTCGGCAAGGTCACCCGGGACGAGGTCGCCGGGCTGCGGTTGTCGCCCAGCGACGACAAGCACCCCACGCCGATCGTGGCCGGGCTGCGGGTCGACCGCGCGGCGGGCAACGGCAAGAGCGACGCGGCCTGGCTCACCGGCACCGTCCCGGTCGGCGCGCGGGCCACCGTCGCCGACAACCGGGCCGGCGCCTCCACGCTCTACCTGACCTCCACCGGCGACGCCGCCACCGTCCGGGTCACCGCCTCGGCCGGCAGCGGCGGCGGCACCCCGGCCACCAAGGAGGTCCAGCTCCCGGCCGGCGGCACGGTCGCCCTCCCGGCGCCCGAGCCCGCCGGGCTGAACGGCGTCTTCGCGCTCACGGTGGAGACCGTCTCCGGCGGCCCGGTGGTCGCCGCCCGGATGCTCTCCATCCCCGCCAAGGACGTGCCGATGTTCACCATCCAGGCGCTGCGCGACGACCGCAGCACCGTCAAGGTCCCGCAGGCCGCCCAGGACCCGGGCGTCGTCCTGCGCTGAGCAGCCGTCGGGGGCGGCACCTCCCGGGTGCCGCCCCCGACCGCCCGACCGCCCGTCCTGCGGTGTCAGTCCTCGTCGTAGCGCGGGTCGATCGCGTCCGGGGAGAGCCCCAGCAGCTCGGCGACCTGCTCGATCAGGATCTCGTGCACCAGCGCCGCCCGGTCCTCCCGGGTCTTCGCCCGGATCTCCACCGGCCGCCGGTACACCACGATCTGGCTCTTGTGCCCCTGCTTGCCCGGCGACACCCGCCCCAGCGGAACGCCGTCCTCGGTGTCCGCGCCGTCCGGCTCGTGCAGCGGCACCTCCTGGACGGCGAACTCGACCTCGATCAGCTGCGGCCAACGCCGCTCCAGCCGTTCCACCGACTCGCGCACGTAGTCGTCGAACAGTTCGGAGCGGGTGAGCGAGATCGGCACCTGCGGCGGCGCCAGGGGGCCGCGCAGCCCCCTGCCGTGCCGGTCCCGGTGCCGGGGGCGGCGCGCTGGGCCTGTCGATGACTGCGGTGCGGAGCTGTCCATATCACTGCCGAGAGTAGTCCTTGGACGGTCGGAAGTGGACCACTCCGGCGGGGAATCGCCCGGGGCGGTCGAGACGCGCCCCCGGCGCTCGGAGGCGACACGGCACACCCTCCTGGCAGGCGGTCTTCGCTCCCCGGCGGGGAGTGCTGTACCGTCCACCCTCGTGAGCTCTGTACGTCGTTGTTCGCGGACCGCGTGCGGCCGGCCGGCCGTCGCAACGCTGACGTACGTCTACGCGGACTCCACCGCCGTTCTGGGCCCGCTCGCCACCTACGCCGAGCCGCACTGCTACGACCTGTGCGCCGAGCACGCCGAGCGCCTCACCGCCCCGCGCGGCTGGGAGGTCGTCCGGCTCGCCGCCGAGGCCGGGCCGCTGCGCCGCAGCAGCGACGACCTGGAAGCGCTCGCCAACGCCGTCCGCGAGGCCGCCCGCCCGCAGACCCCCCGTCAGGCCCGGTCGCCCGAGGGCGAGTCCACCGAGGGCAGCCGCCGGGGCCACCTCCGGGTCCTTCGCTCACCGGAGAACTGACGCCGTACGCGCACCGCGCGTTCGTCCGGCACAGGTACGCTGCCCGTCTACCGCCACCGCACCCGTCGACCGGACGGGCGGTGGCACCGACGTGTTCAGTACAGAGACCAGGTGGAGCCGCAGTGCGCGACCTCAAGCAGCTCGTGAAGGCGTACGACGTCCGAGGCGTCGTCCCGGACCAGTGGGACGAAAGCCTGTCCCGGGCTTTCGGTGCCGCGTTCGTGCAGGTCACCGGCGCGACCGCGATCGTGGTCGGCCACGACATGCGCCCCTCCTCCCCGGCGCTGAGCCTGGCCTTCGCCGAGGGCGCCGCCGCCTACGGCGCCGACGTGGTGCAGATCGGGCTCTGCTCGACCGACCAGCTCTACTACGCCAGCGGCAAGCTCGACCTGCCCGGCGCGATGTTCACCGCCAGCCACAACCCGGCCCAGTACAACGGCATCAAGCTGTGCCGGGCCGGCGCCGCCCCGGTCGGCCAGGACACCGGCCTGTCCGAGATCCGCGAGCTGGTCGAGTCCTGGACGGCCGAGGACGACACCGTCACGGTCCCGGCCCGGGACGTGAAGCCCGGCGTGCTCTCCGAGCAGGACACCCTGCGCGGCTACGCCGACCACCTGCTGGGCCTGGTCGACCTCACCGCGATCCGCCCGCTCAAGGTCGCGGTGGACGCCGGCAACGGCATGGGCGGCCACACCGTGCCGACCGTCTTCGACGGCCTGCCGATCGAGCTCGTCCCGATGTACTTCGAGCTGGACGGCACCTTCCCCAACCACGAGGCCAACCCGCTCGACCCGAAGAACCTGGTCGACCTGCAGGCCAAGGTCCGCGAGGTCGGCGCCGACGTGGGCCTGGCCTTCGACGGCGACGCCGACCGCTGCTTCGTCGTGGACGAGCGCGGCGAGCCGGTCTCCCCGTCCGCGATCACCGCCCTGGTCGCCGCCCGCGAGATCGCCCGCGCCAAGGCCGCCGGCGAGGCCGAGCCGACGATCATCCACAACCTGATCACCTCCTGGACCGTCCCCGAGGTGGTCCGCGAGCTCGGCGGGAAGCCGGTGCGCACCAGGGTCGGCCACTCCTTCATCAAGCAGGAGATGGCCGTCACCGACGCCGTCTTCGGCGGCGAGCACTCCGCCCACTACTACTTCCGCGACTTCTGGCGCGCCGACACCGGCATGCTGGCCGCGCTGCACGTGCTGGCCGCGCTCGGCGGGCAGCCCGGCACGCTCTCCGCGCTGACCGCCGAGTACGACCGCTACGCCGCCTCCGGCGAGATCAACAGCACCGTCGCCGACCAGGCCGCCAGCACCGCCGCCGTCCGCGCCGCCTACGCCGGGCTGGAGGGCACCAGCGTGGACGAGCTGGACGGCCTGACCGTGGCCGGCCCGGACTGGTGGTTCAACCTGCGCGCCTCCAACACCGAGCCGCTGCTGCGCCTGAACGTCGAGGCCAAGGACCCGGCGAAGATGGCCGAGCTGCGCGACGGCGTGCTGGCCATCGTCCGCGGCTGACCACGGCCCGCCCGGGCGGACGCGCCTGAGCTCAGCGCGTGATGCCCCGGCCGGTAGGGTTGCCTATCGGCCGGGGCACCTCCGTGCCACCACCGATCTTTGGAGAGCCCCCATGAAGCTCGAATCCTTCCTGCTGGAGATCCTGGTCTGCCCGCAGTGCCGGGCCGCGCTCGCCGAGGGCGGCACCGAGGAGCAGCCCGAGCTGGTCTGCACCGGCGCGGACTGCGGCCTCGCGTACCCGGTCCGCGACGGCATTCCGGTGCTCCTGGTGGACGAGGCCCGCCGCCCGGCCTGATGCTTGGGCGTGTCTGACGCCCCGGGGCGAAGCCCCACCCCGCCAGCCGTCCAGGACCGCAGCCGGAGGCCCGCCGCATGCTCGACGACACCCTGCTCGACGATCCGGCCGCCCTCCAGCGCGCCGACCAGGACCGCGCGCTGCTCGCCCTGGCCGGGGCCGGCGCCCGGGTCCGCACCGCGCTGCGGCAGGCCGACGCGGCCGGCCTCGACCGGCTGAGCCCGGACGGACGTCCGCGCGCCGTGCTGGTCGCCGGGCACGGCAGTGCGCTGACCGCCGCCGGGATGCTGGCCGCGCTGGCCGGCACCGCCAGCCTGGTCGTCCCGCTGCCGCCGTCCGAGGCGGCCGCCCCGCGCGCCGACCGGGCCGGTGCCCCGCCCGCGTTCACCGCCGGGCTCGGCTGGCAGCTGCCGGGCTGGGCCGGCCCGCTCGACCTGCTGGTGATCAGCTCCGCCGGCGGCGGCGAGCAGGGCCTGGTCGGCCTCGCCGAGCAGGCCTACGCGCGCGGCTGCGCCATCGTCGTCACCGCCCCGACGGGCACCGCGCTGGCCGAGGCCGCGCTGCAGGTGCGCGCGCTGCCGCTGCCGTACGTGACCTCGATGCTGCCCGAGGACGGCCCGCCCGTCGCGGCCGCCGAGCCGGACCTGCCGCCCGAGGACCCGGCCGCGCTCTGGTCCCACCTCACCCCGCTGCTGGCGCTGGCCCAGAAGATCGGCCTCACCCAGCTGCCGTACGACGCGCTGCCGGGCGTCGCCGACCTGCTGGACGCCACCGCGGTGCGCTGCCGCCCGGACGCGGCCGCGTACACCAACCCGGCGAAGGGCCTGGCCGCGCGGCTGGCCGGGACCGTCCCGCTGCTGTGGGCCGAGGGCCCGATCGCCGGGGCGGCCGCCGCCCGCTTCGCCGCCCAGCTGGCCGACCGGGCCGGGCGGCCGGCGCTGGCCGGGGAGCTGCCGCAGGTGCTCACCGCCCACCGGGGCATGTTCACCGGGCAGTTGGGCGCGGGCGCGGACCCGGACGACTTCTTCCGCGACCGGGTCGAGGAGCCGGACCCGCTGCACCTCCAGGTGCTGCTGCTGCGGCACGCGCCGGGGACGGCCGGATCGCCGGAGGAGCAGGACGGCCCGGCCGAGGTGCCGGAGGAGGACGCCGGCCCGCGCAGCTTCGGCGTGAGCAGGGCGCACCGGCTGGCCGCCGGGCACGACGTCCGGCTGACCGAGTACGCGAGCACCCGGCCGGAGGCGCTGCACGCGCTGGTCGACCTGGTCGCGCTGGCCGACTTCGCCGCCGTCTACCTGGGGCTCGCCGCGGCGCAGGCCTGAGACGGTCGGCCGCCGGGCAAGCTCCGGCCGGTACGGTAAGCGCTCGACGCTCGACGACGCTTGACCGAACCGTGAGGACTTCTTCGCATGAGTACCGAAGGCGGCACCAAGGCACTGGTGGCGGCGCTGTCCGCGAATCTGGCGATCGCGGCGGCCAAGTTCACCGCCTTCGGCTTCACCGGCTCCTCCTCGATGCTGGCCGAGGGCGTGCACTCGGTGGCCGACTCCGGCAACCAGGTGCTGCTGCTGGTCGGCGGCAAGCGGGCGCGCCGGGCGGCGGACGAGGAGCACCCGTTCGGGTACGGCCGCGAGCGCTACGTGTACGGCTTCCTGGTGGCCATCGTGCTGTTCAGCGTCGGTGGCCTGTTCGCGGTCTACGAGGGCTGGCACAAGGTCAACCACCCGGAGGCGCTGGACTCCTGGGGCTGGGCGGTCGGCGTGCTGGTCTTCGCCATCGCGACGGAGGGCTGGTCCTTCCTCACCGCGGTGCGCGAGTCGGCGAAGATCAAGGGCGGGCAGAGCTGGCCGCAGTTCATCCGCACCGCCAAGGCTCCGGAGCTGCCGGTGGTGCTGCTGGAGGACACCGGCGCGCTGATCGGCCTGGTGCTCGCGCTGTTCGGCGTCTCGCTCACGGTGATCACCGGGGACGGCGTCTGGGACGGCATCGGCACCCTGTGCATCGGCGTCCTGCTGGTGGTGATCGCCGTGGTGCTCGCCCTGGAGACCAAGTCGCTGCTGCTCGGCGAGTCCGCCGACAAGGACTCGGTGCGGCGGATCCGCGAGGCGCTGGTGGACGGCCGCTCGGTCACCGGGGTGATCCACATGCGGACCATGCACCTGGGCCCGGAGGAGCTGCTGGTCGCCGCCAAGATCGCGGTCAACGCGGAGGACAGCGCGGCGCGGGTGGCTGCGGCCATCGACGCGGCCGAGGAGCGGGTCCGGTCGGCCGTCCCGATCGCCCGGGCGATCTACCTGGAGCCCGACGTCTACAGCGCCGAGAAGGCCGCGGCGGGCGAGGACCCGGCCGCCACGCCGGGAGGCCCGGGGCCCGCGGACGCGTGACTCCGCGGAGCGGGCCCGCTCCCCGGCGGCGGGTCGAAATCGGTCATCGGCAGACGGCCGATGGGGCCATCGGTGTAGATTCGTCCCCAGAGCCAGAACGTCGCTGCTGATGGCGGTCGATCGGCGGCCCGCACCCGTAGGGTGTGCGCCGGTCGAGGGAGAGAGGTCCTCCGACGGTTTGTGCTGCGCAGGGAGCCGGTCCGCCACCGCGGGGATCCGGCCGCCCGGGCGCGGCCGTACACCCGTACGGTCCGTCGAGCGCGACACAACACCCGGACCTTCGGCCCCACCCCCATCAGCGAGGAGCAGACGCATGTCGACCGACATCACCGGTGACTTCAAGGTCGCCGACCTTTCCCTGGCGCCGTTCGGCCGCAAGGAGATCCAGCTGGCCGAGCACGAGATGCCCGGTCTGATGTCCATCCGCGCCGAGTACGCCGCCTCGCAGCCGCTGGCCGGCGCCCGCATCACCGGCTCGCTGCACATGACGGTCCAGACCGCCGTGCTGATCGAGACCCTCACCGCCCTCGGCGCCGAGGTCCGCTGGTGCTCCTGCAACATCTTCTCCACCCAGGACCACGCGGCCGCCGCCATCGCCGTCGGCCCGGAGGGCACCCCGGAGAACCCGCAGGGCGTGCCGGTCTTCGCCTGGAAGGGCGAGACGCTGGAGGAGTACTGGTGGTGCACCGAGCAGGCCCTGACCTGGCCTGACGGCAAGACCCCGAACATGATCCTGGACGACGGCGGCGACGCCACCCTGCTGATCCACAAGGGCGTCGAGTTCGAGAAGGCCGGCGCCGCGCCGGACCCGTCCACCGCGGACAACGACGAGTTCCGGATCATCCTGGAGCTGCTCAACCGCACCCTCAAGGACACCCCGAACAAGTGGACCGAGGTCGCCGCCACCATCAAGGGCGTGACCGAGGAGACCACCACCGGTGTCCACCGCCTGTACGAGATGCACCGTGACGGCCAGCTGCTGTTCCCGGCCATCAACGTCAACGACTCGGTCACCAAGTCGAAGTTCGACAACAAGTACGGCTGCCGCCACTCGCTCATCGACGGCATCAACCGCGCCACCGACGTCCTGATCGGCGGCAAGGTCGCGGTCGTCTGCGGCTACGGCGACGTCGGCAAGGGCTGCGCCGAGTCGCTGCGCGGCCAGGGCGCCCGCGTCATCGTCACCGAGATCGACCCGATCTGCGCGCTCCAGGCGGCGATGGACGGCTACCAGGTCGCCACCCTCGATGACGTCGTCGAGACCGCCGACATCTTCATCACGACCACGGGCAACAAGGACATCATCATGGCCTCGCACATGGCCCGGATGAAGCACCAGGCCATCGTCGGCAACATCGGCCACTTCGACAACGAGATCGACATGGCCGGCCTGGCGCAGCTGCCCGGCATCGTGAAGACCGAGGTCAAGCCGCAGGTCCACGAGTGGCGCAAGGCCGACGGCCGCACCATCATCGTCCTCTCCGAGGGCCGCCTGCTGAACCTGGGCAACGCGACCGGCCACCCGTCCTTCGTGATGTCCAACTCCTTCGCCAACCAGACGATCGCCCAGATCGAGCTGTTCACGAAGACCGAGCAGTACCCGATCGGCGTCTACGTGCTGCCGAAGCACCTGGACGAGAAGGTCGCCCGCCTGCACCTCGACGCGCTGGGCGTGAAGCTGACCACCCTGACCCAGGAGCAGGCCGACTACATCGGCGTTCCGGTCGAGGGCCCGTACAAGGCGGAGCAGTACCGCTACTGATGCGGTGACGCCCGTACGCCGGTGGCCGGCACCCCTGGGCGGGGGTGCCGGCCACCGGCGTGTCCGGGTCAGCCGGGCCGTCGAGCCCTCGGGTCAGCGGGCCGTCGGGTCAGCGCAGGACGTTCGTGGTCCAGGTGCTCTCGGCGGCACCCGTGAGGTGCACCAGCCCGGTCATGGCCTCCAGGCCCCCGAACCGCTCGACCAGCGGCACGCTGTCGGACTCGGCCGTCGCACAGACCTGAAGGCCCTGCTCCTCCCGGCACTTCGTCGCGTACTTCCCGTAGGACAGCGGGCCCGCCGGGGCCACGATGATTCCTGCGGTCATGCCGCCGCCGGAGAACGCGAGGCCGGCGGACCAGGGCTGCCCGTTGCCGGGACGGCTCAGCACGGCCTCGGTCGGGCGGACGCCCTCGGGCAGTCCGGACAGCCAGAACGGGAGCGGGACCGGCTTCTCACCCACCTTGACGTCGGCCGCGACCCGCAGCAGCACCTCGTCGGGGACCTCGGTGCTGCTGCGGTTCGACAGGAGCTGCGCCCACCGGCCGGAGGAGGTCTGCCAGCGCAGCAGGCGCCGCCCGTCGTACGTCGGATGCGTCGGGTCGACGACCCAGTACGCGGTCCGGCCGTTCACCTGGGGGGCCGGCTGCTTCTCCTGCTTCTGCGTCGCCGACTGGCTGAGCGAGGGCTCGGCCGCGTCCTGGAAGACGAGCAGCTCGATCCGGCGGCCGGAGGGGCCGGGCTGGGCGGCGGAGGTGACGACGTCGGTGCCGGTCGCGGTGTGGCTGATGCCGGTCACGGGGTCCAGCCACTCGGGGAGCCAGCCGAAGGTGGCCCGGACGACCAGGGGGTCGGTCGCGCTGCCGACCGGCACCGCGGGCGCGGCGGGCGGCGCCGGCGTGCCGGCCTCGCCCCGGCCCGCCGGTACCAGGCGGGTGGTGGCCGGTGCGCCGCCGCCGGAGGGCAGCAGCAGGGTGGTGGTGACCACGGCGGCGGTGACCGCGGCCACCGCGCCGAGCAGGGCTGCACGGCGCCGGCGCAGCCGGGACCGCCCGCGGGCGATGGACGCGGCCGGGTCGAAGGTGGGCGGCGGGGCCGGTTCCTCGGCCAGAGCCGTCAGGCGGTCGGTCAGCTCGTCCGGTCCGATGGTCATGACGTCCTCTCTGGGACGGAGGGGAGGGGAACGAGGGCCCTGCGCAGGGCCTCCAGCGCGCGGGAGCTCTGGCTCTTCACGTTGCCCGGCGAACAGGCCATGGCCTCGGCGGCCTGATCGATCGACAGGTCGCAGTAGTACCGCAGGACCACCGTGGCCCGCTGGCGGGGCGGCAGGGCGGCCAGCGCCCGGCGCAGGTCCAGGGAGGTGTCCAGGTCGAGCGCCACGGCGACGGTCTCCGGTTCGCCGTCGGTCCGTACGGTGCGGCGCCACCACGCGGTGCGCTGCTCGCCCAGAAAGGTGTTGACCAGCACCCGGCGGGCGTAGCCGTCCAGGTTCTCCACCCGCCGGGCCCTCGCCCAGTTCACGTACAGCTTGGTGATCGTCTCCTGGACCAGGTCGTCGGCCCGGTGCCAGTCCCCGCACAGCAGATAGGCGACCTTCCGCAGCCAGCCGCTCCTGGAGGCCACGTAGTCCGTGAACCCCTCGTCGCGCGTCTGCTTCGCCATCTGCACCCCCTCTCGTCATGGTGGCGGCACCGGTCCCGGCGCCGTCCACCCCCCTAATGCGCGGACCACCCGGGAACGTTGCACGGGCGGGCGCACGTAGGCTTCGGGCATGCCCAACGGCCGGTACTCGCTCCACGACACCCACGACCACGTCCTGCTCGGGGAGGAGCGCTTCAGCTGCGCCCCCGGGGCGGCCGGGTGGCGGTACGTCTCCAAGACCTACGCGCCGGACGGCCGGGTGCTCGGCAGCGTCGACCTCACCCTGGACTCGCGGGCCCGGCCGCTGCGGATGGAACTGCGGGCCGCGGGCTGGCAGGTGCGCGGCGGTGCGGTGGACGGGGTGGCCTGGGTCCGGACCGACGCGGCCGACCCCGGCGGCGAGCACACGACGGAGGGCCACGACCGGGCGCACGCCTTCACCGGCCGCTCGCCGGGCTTCCTGGTCGCCACCGCCCGGCTGCTGCGGCTGCGGGAGGGGGCGAGCGCGCGGGTGCGGCTGGTGGCGTTCACCGAGCCGGTGCTCGCGCCGCGCACCCTCGACCAGGGGTGGCTGCTGGATGGCGTCGACACGCACCAGACCGATTCGGGGCCGCTGCTGGTCGAGCGGTACCAGGTCGCGGACCTGGAGACGGGGGAGCAGCAGGTCGTGCACCTGGCGGGGGACGTGGTGCTGGCGGCGGAGGGGATCGAGCTGGAGGAGCTGGAGTCGCCGCCGAACGCCTGGCGGGTAGGGGGCGAGGAGTAGCGGGGACCGGGGACTGAGGGCCGGGTGCTGCGGGGCGGGTGCTGCGGGGGCGGGCTCAGGAGGGCGGGGCGAAGCCGGCGCCGGGGGCGGGCTTGTCGAGGGACGGCGTTGCGGGGGCTGGGGCCGTCGGGGCGGGCGTCGTCGGCAGTCCGAGGACCCGGGTGGGCCTTCCGTGGACCGTGCCCGGAGCCGGTTCGGAGGCCGGGCGGGGCGTCGGCCCCTGCGCGGGTACCGGCATCTGTACGGGTGCCGTCATCTGCACGGGTATCGGCCCGGCCGCTCGCAGCTGCTGCTGGGCGCGCTCCCACTCCCGCCGCTGGCGCTCGGTCAGCACCGCGCCCAGGTATGCCGCCGGGTGCAGCCCCGGTGCGACCGGACGGCCGATCCGTGCGGACAGGTCCTCGGCCAGCCGGGCAGTCATCCGGTTCATCACCGACGGGTCCAACTGGCCGATCCGGCCGAGCAGTTGGCGGACGGCGAGCCAGAGTGGCTCCGGCACGGCAGACAGGTCCATCGCGACCAGCTCGTGCCCCATCACCTGCAGCAGGTGCGGGTGCACCGGCGGCAACGGGGCGCCGGAGCCACCCGGGGTGCGCTCGCGGACGACCACCGTCCCGGCGAAGATGTCGCCGAGCCGCTTGCCCTCGGTGTGCACCGCCGAGGTGATCACGGCGGGGGAGCCGGTCAGGGCGATCAGTTCGAAGAAGCCGACCAGCCCGCGCACCAGCGAGTGCCGGAACCGCACCGGGCCGCCGTCGACGCGCACCACGCGCAGGCCGAGCGCGGCCTTGCCGAGGGAGCGTCCGTGGCTGAGGGTCTCCACCATCACCGGGACGGCGACCAGGAAGAACACCATCAGGCCGATCATGGTGGCCGCCAGCGCCGCGCCGTCGACGTCGACCAGAGCGACGCTCAGCAGCAGCGTGAACACCAGCATGGCGGCGAACTCCACGAGCAGGTCGAGCACGATCGCCAGCGCCCGGCTCGGAAGCTTCGCCGTCTGCAGGCCGAGGACGACCGCCTCACCCGTCACCAGGTCGCTCAAGACACCTGTCCGTTCACAGTCTTGGAGCCCGTACGGCTCGCCCATGGAGATCCGGGACCATCGAGAGCGGCAGCGCCGGGGGGAGGGATCCGGTTCGGATCGGCCCCCAGGATCCGCTCTCCGCAGTCTGATCCGCAGCCGCCAACATACGACTCCCGGTGGGCACACGGGAAGTGAGATCCCCGGAGGTCGGGGCGGTGACGGCTGCTGGCATGCTGGGCCGCACGTGTCCGTCCGTCTGTACGTCTGTCCGTCCGTACCTGCCCGCCCACCCGCGCACGCACGTCCGCGACCACCGCCGATCATGGAGCCGCCGAATGGACCTGGACGTCTTCGTCGCCACCCACCAGGGGGAGTGGGCCCGGCTGGACGCCCTCGCCCGCAGGCGCCGGCTCAACGGAGAAGAGGCGGACGAACTCGTCACCCTCTACCAGCGCGCCACCGGCCATCTCGCCAAGGTCCAGGCCGCGGCTCCGGACCCGGCCCTGCTGAGCCGGCTGACCAGCCTGGTCTCGCGCTCGCGCAGCGCGGTGACCGGCGCCCGGACCAACGGCTGGCAGGACGTCGCCCGCTACTACACGGTGAGCTTCCCGGCCGCGCTGTACCGCGCGCGCCGCTGGTGGCTGCCGGTCGCGATCGTCTCGCTGCTCGCCACCGCGCTGCTCGCGTGGTGGATGGTCAGCCACCCGGAGGTCCGCAACAGCCTCGTCGCCCCCGACCGCCTGCGGGAGCTGACCCGCCCCGGCGGACAGTACGAGGCGTACTACTCGGACCGGCCGGCCAGCTCCTTCGCCGCGCAGGTCTGGACGAACAACGCGTGGATCGCCGTGCAGTGCCTGCTGTTCGGGATCGCGCTCGGCATCCCGGTGCTCTACGTGATGTGGACCAACGTGGTGAACCTCGGCATCGGCGTCGGGCTGATGGCCTCCGCCGGGCGCCTCGACACCTTCCTCGGCCTGCTCATCCCGCACGGCCTGCTGGAGCTGACCGCGGTCTTCGTGGCCGGCGGCTTCGGCCTGCGCCTCGGCTGGACCGTCATCGACCCGGGGCCGCGCACCCGCGCGGTGGCCCTGGCGGAACAGGGCCGCTCGATCATCGGCATGTCCATCGGGCTGACGACGGTGCTGGCGGTCTCCGGCGTCCTCGAAGCCTTCGTGACCCCGTCCGGCCTGCCGACCTGGGCCCGCATCGCCATCGGCTTGTTGGCGGAGGTCGCCTTCCTTCTTTACGCCCTGGTGTTGGGCCGAAAGGCCGCGGAGGGCGGCGAGTTCGGCGATGTGGACGCGGCCGACCAGGCGGACCTGCAGCCCGTCGCGGCCTGAGCCGATGAGATCAACAGCCCTCTGACCTGCTAGTCTTCCCTCATCCCAGCCGAACCATTGACTTGGTGGGGGTGGGCTAGTAGGTTTGAACGGTTGGGACTGACTGGACAACGGTCGGGCCCGGGCGTTAGTGTCTACGACACCGCCGAAATCGAGGCGAGCGCGTTTCACGAAATGCGCGCCCTCCGACGAAGCAAATCCCGCAAACTGAGCACACCGAAAGCTTTGATAAGCTTCGGAGCGAAGTTTGCAGGAAATCCCCCCAGCGGGAATTCGGAAAAACGAAGCCGGTAAGAACGGCCGAGAAGATCTGATAAGCTGGGAACACGAAAGAACGAAGCCCGGAGGGTCCGCTGGAAGGCGGTCCGAAGGAAGCGTCCGTTCCTTGAGAACTCAACAGCGTGCCAAAAGTCAACGCCAGATATGTTGACATCCCCGGCCTCAGGTTTCCTGGGGTTGGAGATTCCTTTTGAAATAACACTAGCGAGGACGCAGTGCGCGGGATCACCCTATTCCGGTGGTTGCCGTGCCGCTCAACGCGAGTGCCGCCCGATTACGGGTAGACATTCACGGAGAGTTTGATCCTGGCTCAGGACGAACGCTGGCGGCGTGCTTAACACATGCAAGTCGAACGGTGAAGCCCTTCGGGGTGGATCAGTGGCGAACGGGTGAGTAACACGTGGGCAATCTGCCCTGCACTCTGGGACAAGCCCTGGAAACGGGGTCTAATACCGGATATGACCCGGGAGCGCATGCTCTCGGGTGGAAAGCTCCGGCGGTGCAGGATGAGCCCGCGGCCTATCAGCTTGTTGGTGGGGTAATGGCCTACCAAGGCGACGACGGGTAGCCGGCCTGAGAGGGCGACCGGCCACACTGGGACTGAGACACGGCCCAGACTCCTACGGGAGGCAGCAGTGGGGAATATTGCACAATGGGCGAAAGCCTGATGCAGCGACGCCGCGTGAGGGATGACGGCCTTCGGGTTGTAAACCTCTTTCAGCAGGGAAGAAGCGCAAGTGACGGTACCTGCAGAAGAAGCACCGGCTAACTACGTGCCAGCAGCCGCGGTAATACGTAGGGTGCGAGCGTTGTCCGGAATTATTGGGCGTAAAGAGCTCGTAGGCGGCCTGTCGCGTCGGATGTGAAAGCCCGGGGCTTAACCCCGGGTCTGCATTCGATACGGGCAGGCTAGAGTGTGGTAGGGGAGATCGGAATTCCTGGTGTAGCGGTGAAATGCGCAGATATCAGGAGGAACACCGGTGGCGAAGGCGGATCTCTGGGCCATTACTGACGCTGAGGAGCGAAAGCGTGGGGAGCGAACAGGATTAGATACCCTGGTAGTCCACGCCGTAAACGTTGGGAACTAGGTGTTGGCGACATTCCACGTCGTCGGTGCCGCAGCTAACGCATTAAGTTCCCCGCCTGGGGAGTACGGCCGCAAGGCTAAAACTCAAAGGAATTGACGGGGGCCCGCACAAGCAGCGGAGCATGTGGCTTAATTCGACGCAACGCGAAGAACCTTACCAAGGCTTGACATATGCCGGAAACACCTGGAGACAGGTGCCCCCTTGTGGTCGGTATACAGGTGGTGCATGGTTGTCGTCAGCTCGTGTCGTGAGATGTTGGGTTAAGTCCCGCAACGAGCGCAACCCTTGTTCTGTGTTGCCAGCATGCCTTTCGGGGTGATGGGGACTCACAGGAGACTGCCGGGGTCAACTCGGAGGAAGGTGGGGACGACGTCAAATCATCATGCCCCTTATGTCTTGGGCTGCACACGTGCTACAATGGTCGGTACAAAGGGCTGCGATGCCGTGAGGCGGAGCGAATCCCAAAAAGCCGGCCTCAGTTCGGATTGGGGTCTGCAACTCGACCCCATGAAGTTGGAGTTGCTAGTAATCGCAGATCAGCATGCTGCGGTGAATACGTTCCCGGGCCTTGTACACACCGCCCGTCACGTCACGAAAGTCGGTAACACCCGAAGCCGGTGGCCTAACCCGTAAGGGGAGGAGCCGTCGAAGGTGGGACCAGCGATTGGGACGAAGTCGTAACAAGGTAGCCGTACCGGAAGGTGCGGCTGGATCACCTCCTTTCTAAGGAGCAAATATGCCGGTTGCAGGCGAATGTCCTGCACGGTTGCTCATGGGTGGAACGTTGACTATTCGGCACAGTTCAGACGATGTTTCCTAGTACTGCTTCGGCGTGGAAGAGATTCATGGTCTGGGTGTGTCGGGCACGTTGTTGGGTCCTGAGGGAACGGGTAACCGTTGTCTCAGTGGTTGCCGGCCTCACTTGAGGCAGCCCGGTTCGGGTTGTTGAGGGTGGGTGACTGGTCGTTGTTTGAGAACTGCACAGTGGACGCGAGCATCTGTGGCCAAGTTTTTAAGGGCGCACGGTGGATGCCTTGGCACCAGGAACCGATGAAGGACGTGGGAGGCCACGATAGTCCCCGGGGAGCCGTCAACCAGGCTTTGATCCGGGGGTTTCCGAATGGGGAAACCCGGCAGTCGTCATGGGCTGTCACCCGCTGCTGAACACATAGGCAGTGTGGAGGGAACGCGGGGAAGTGAAACATCTCAGTACCCGCAGGAAGAGAAAACAACCGTGATTCCGGGAGTAGTGGCGAGCGAAACTGGATGAGGCTAAACCGTTTTGGTGTGAGACCCGGCAGGGGTTGCCATTGCGGGGTTGTGGGAATGAGCTTCAGTCGTCTGCCGGCGGCTGGGCGAGTCAGAAACCGTATGGGTAGTCGAAGGACATGCGAAAGGTCCGGCGTAGAGGGTAAGACCCCCGTAGACGAAATCTGTACGGCTTGCTTGCTCATCTCCCAAGTAGCACGGGGCCCGAGAAATCCCGTGTGAATCTGGCGGGACCACCCGCTAAGCCTAAATATTCCCTGGTGACCGATAGCGGATAGTACCGTGAGGGAATGGTGAAAAGTACCGCGGGAGCGGAGTGAAATAGTACCTGAAACCGTGTGCCTACAAGCCGTGGGAGCGTCGTTCATCAGCTTGCTGGTGGGCCGTGACTGCGTGCCTTTTGAAGAATGAGCCTGCGAGTTTGCGGTGTGTAGCGAGGTTAACCCGTGTGGGGTAGCCGTAGCGAAAGCGAGTCCGAATAGGGCGTCTGAGTTGCATGCCCAAGACCCGAAGCGGAGTGATCTAGCCATGGGCAGGTTGAAGCGCGGGTAAGACCGTGTGGAGGACCGAACCCACCAGGGTTGAAAACCTGGGGGATGACCTGTGGTTAGGGGTGAAAGGCCAATCAAACTCCGTGATAGCTGGTTCTCCCCGAAATGCATTTAGGTGCAGCGTCACGTGTTTCTTGCCGGAGGTAGAGCACTGGATAGGCGATGGGCCTTACCGGGTTACTGACCTTAGCCAAACTCCGAATGCCGGTAAGTGAGAGCGTGGCAGTGAGACTGTGGGGGATAAGCTCCATGGTCGAGAGGGAAACAGCCCAGAACACCGACTAAGGTCCCTAAGCGTGTGCTAAGTGGGAAAGGATGTGGAGTCGCAGAGACAACCAGGAGGTTGGCTTAGAAGCAGCCACCCTTGAAAGAGTGCGTAATAGCTCACTGGTCAAGTGATTCCGCGCCGACAATGTAGCGGGGCTCAAGCACATCACCGAAGTCGTGTCATTGCAGCATTGAGGGCCAACGCCTGCTGTGATGGGTAGGGGAGCGTCGTGTGCCGGGTGAAGCGGCGGTGGAAACCAGTCGTGGACGGTATACGAGTGAGAATGCAGGCATGAGTAGCGATACAAGAGTGGGAAACTCTTGCGCCGATTGACCAAGGGTTCCTGGGTCAAGCTGATCTGCCCAGGGTAAGTCGGGACCTAAGGCGAGGCCGACAGGCGTAGTCGATGGACAACGGGTTGATATTCCCGTACCCGCTTTGAAGCGCCAACGCTGAACCTCTTGATGCTAAGCCCGTGAAGCCGGCCCGGAGTCTTCGGACAAAGGGACGTGGTGGAGCCGGTGACCCAACGGGGTAGTAGGTGAGCGATGGGGTGACGCAGGAAGGTAGTCCAGCCCGGGCGGTGGTTGTCCCGGGGTAAGGGTGTAGGACGAACGGTAGGCAAATCCGCCGTTCACATAGTCTGAGACCTGATGCCGAGCCGATTGTGGTGAAGTGGATGATCCTATGCTGTCGAGAAAAGCCTCTAGCGAGTTTCATGGCGGCCCGTACCCCAAACCGACTCAGGTGGTCAGGTAGAGAATACCGAGGCGTTCGGGTGAACTATGGTTAAGGAACTCGGCAAAATGCCCCCGTAACTTCGGGAGAAGGGGGGCCATTCCTGGTGACGGGCCTTGCGCCTTGAGCTGGGGGTGGCCGCAGAGACCAGCGAGAAGCGACTGTTTACTAAAAACACAGGTCCGTGCGAAGCCGTAAGGCGATGTATACGGACTGACGCCTGCCCGGTGCTGGAACGTTAAGGGGACCGGTTAGCTCCATTTCGGTGGGGCGAAGCTGAGAACTTAAGCGCCAGTAAACGGCGGTGGTAACTATAACCATCCTAAGGTAGCGAAATTCCTTGTCGGGTAAGTTCCGACCTGCACGAATGGCGTAACGACTTCTCGACTGTCTCAACCATAGGCCCGGTGAAATTGCATTACGAGTAAAGATGCTCGTTTCGCGCAGCAGGACGGAAAGACCCCGGGACCTTTACTATAGCTTGATATTGGTGTTCGGTTCGGCTTGTGTAGGATAGGTGGGAGACTTTGAAGCGGCAACGCCAGTTGTTGTGGAGTCGTCGTTGAAATACCACTCTGGTCGTGCTGGATGTCTAACCTGGGTCCGTGATCCGGATCAGGGACAGTGTCTGGTGGGTAGTTTAACTGGGGCGGTTGCCTCCTAAAGGGTAACGGAGGCGCCCAAAGGTTCCCTCAGCCTGGTTGGCAATCAGGTGTTGAGTGTAAGTGCACAAGGGAGCTTGACTGTGAGACTGACGGGTCGAGCAGGTACGAAAGTAGGGACTAGTGATCCGGCGGTGGCTTGTGGAAGCGCCGTCGCTCAACGGATAAAAGGTACCCCGGGGATAACAGGCTGATCTTCCCCAAGAGTCCATATCGACGGGATGGTTTGGCACCTCGATGTCGGCTCGTCGCATCCTGGGGCTGGAGTAGGTCCCAAGGGTTGGGCTGTTCGCCCATTAAAGCGGTACGCGAGCTGGGTTTAGAACGTCGTGAGACAGTTCGGTCCCTATCCGCTGTGCGCGTAGGAGTGTTGAGAAGGGCTGTCCCTAGTACGAGAGGACCGGGACGGACGAACCTCTGGTGTGCCAGTTGTCCTGCCAAGGGCATGGCTGGTTGGCTACGTTCGGGAGGGATAACCGCTGAAAGCATCTAAGCGGGAAGCCTGCTTCGAGATGAGCACTCCCACCTCCTTGAGAGGGTAAGGCTCCCAGTAGACGACTGGGTTGATAGGCCGGATATGGAAGCCCTGTGAGGGGTGGAGTTGACCGGTACTAATAGGCCGAGGGCTTGTCCTCAGTTGCTCGCGTCCACTGTGTTGTTCTGAAACAACGACCGCCCTGCCGGCGGGTCGACAGTTTCATAGTGTTTCGGTGGTCATAGCGTGAGGGAAACGCCCGGTTACATTCCGAACCCGGAAGCTAAGCCTCACAGCGCCGATGGTACTGCAGGGGGACCCTGTGGGAGAGTAGGACGCCGCCGAACAATTCTTCTGAAGAACCCCCATCCGGATCCCGGATGGGGGTTCTTCGCATTTCCGGGCCGTATGTTCAGGTCGAAGTCTTCCAAAAAATCTTGGTCGATGGTGTCGAGAACCCGTGGCCGGCTCCGTCCCCGGGGTGGAACGCGGCCACAATGGGTCGCACCAGCATCGAGGGAGAAGCACGATGGCCAAGTACCTGCTGCTCAAGCACTACCGAGGCGCCCCGGACGCGGTCAACTGCGTGCCGATGGACCAGTGGACGCCGGAGGAGATCTCCGCGCACATCCGCTACATGCAGGACTTCGCGGCCCGACTGGAGAAGACCGGCGAGTTCGTCGACGCCCAGGCGCTGGCCCCCGAGGGGATGTGGGTGCGTTACGACGGCGAGGGACGTCCGCCGGTCACCGACGGTCCGTTCGCCGAGACCAAGGACCTGATCGCCGGCTGGATGGTGATCGACGTCGACAGTCGCGAGCGCGCCCTTGAGCTGGCCGGGGAGTTGTCGGCCGCTCCCGGGGCGGGCGGGAAGCCGATCCACGAGTGGCTGGAGGTGCGTCCGTTCCTGGCCGCGCCGCCCACCATCACGGAGTGAGCTCCCCGATGAACGAGGCTCTTCTCCGGAGCCTCACACCGGGCGTGCTCGGGATCCTCGTCCGCCGCGGAGCAGACTTCGCGGCGGCCGAGGACGCCGTACAGGACGCTCTGGTGGAGGCGGTTCGCGTTTGGCCGGCCGACCCTCCGCGGGACGCGAAGGGCTGGCTGGTCACCGTGGCGTGGCGCAAGTTCCTCGACGCGGCCAGGGCGGACACCGCCCGCCGTCGGCGTGAGGAGGTCGTCGACCAGGAACCGGTGACGGGGCCCGTGGTCGGGGTGGACGACACCCTCCAGCTCTACTTCCTGTGTGCCCACCCGTCGTTGACCCCGTCGTCGGCGGTCGCGCTCACCCTGCGGGCGGTGGGAGGGCTGACCACCCGCCAGATCGCCGAGGCGTACCTGGTCCCCGAGGCGACCATGGCCCAGCGGATCAGCCGGGCCAAGCGCACCGTCTCCGGTGTGCGGTTCGACCAGCCGGGCGACATCGCGACCGTGCTGCGCGTCCTCTACCTGGTCTTCAACGAGGGGTACTCCGGGGACGTCGACCTCGCCGCCGAGGCCATCCGGCTCACCCGGCAGCTGGCGGCCGTGATCGACCACCCCGAGGTGGCGGGGCTACTCGCGCTCATGCTGCTGCACCACGCCCGACGGGCGGGCAGGACCGCTGTCGACGGCAGCCTGGTGCCGCTCGCCGAGCAGGATCGCAGGACGTGGGACACCGGGCTGATCGCCGAGGGCGTCGAGATCCTGCAGGCTGCCCTCGCCCGGGACCGGCTGGGCGAGTTCCAGGCCCAGGCCGCGATCGCGGCGCTGCACGCCGACGCTCCGACGGCCGAGGAGACGGACTGGGTGCAGATCGTCGAGTGGTACGACGAACTCGTGCGCCTGACCGGCAGTCCGGTCGTCCGGCTGAACCGCGCGGTGGCCGTCGGGGAGGCGGACGGGCCGCGCGCCGGGCTGGCGGCGCTCGCCGAAGTGGACGAGGCGCTGCCCCGTCGTACCGCGGTGGCGGCGTACCTGCACGAGCGTGACGGCGACCCGGAGACGGCGGCGCGGCTGTATTCCGAGGCGGCGCACCGGGCGCCCAACCTCGCCGAGCGCGACTATCTGACGCGTCAGGCGGCCCGGCTCAACGCCGAGTTGAAGGCCCGTCGGCGGCTCTGACGGTTGGCGGCGCCGAGGGGCGCGCCCGGTCAGAGGCGGCCGGCTGCCTTCAGGGCGAGGTAGGTGTCGGCCAGGGCCGGCGCGATCTGCGCGGGCGGGACGTCGAGAACGGTGACGCCGTGGCGGGTGAGGCGCTCAGCGGTGGCGCGGCGGTCGGCGCGGGTCTGCTCGGCGGCTGCGGCGCCGTAGACGGCGTCCAGGGTGCCGCGGCCGGCGGCGAGGGCGTCCAGCCGCGGGTCCGCGACGGAGGCGAGGACGACCTCGTGGCGCTTGGTGAGCAGCGGCAGCAGCGGGCGCAGGCCGTCCTCGACGGGTGCGGCGTCGAGGCCGGTGAGCAGGACGATCAGCGAGCGGTGCGGCGCCATCCTGAGGGCCGTGGAGACCAGCGAGCGCATGTCGGTCTCGTGCAGCGCGGGCTCCAGGTCGGCCATCGCGTCGGTGAAGGCGGGCAGCACCTCGTGGGCCGAGCAGCCGGCCACGGCGGTGCGCTGGCGGGCGTCGTGGGCGAGCAGGTCGACGCGGTCGCCGGCCCGGGTGGCCAGGGCGGTCAGCAGCAGGGCGGCGTCGAGGGAGGCGTCCAGGCGGGGGGCGTCACCGACGCGGCCGGCCGAGGTGCGGCCGGTGTCGAGGACGAGGAGGATGTGCCGGTCGCGTTCGGGGCGCCAGGTACGGATGGCCACGGTGTTGCGGCGGGCGCTGGCGCGCCAGTCGATGGAGCGGACGTCGTCACCGGGCAGGTACTCGCGCAGCGAGTCGAACTCGGTGCCCTGCCCGCGGGTCAACACCGAGGTGCGGCCGTCGAGTTCGCGCAGTCGGGCGAGCCGGGAGGGCAGGTGCTTGCGGCTGGCGAACGGGGGCAGCGCGCGGACCGTCCACGGGACCAGGTGGGAGCCCTGGCGGGCGGCCAGGCCGAGCGGGCCGAGCGAACGGACCGTCACCCGGTGGGACCGGTGGTCGCCGCGGCGGGTCGGGGTGAGCACGGTGACCGCCCGGCGTCGTTCGCCGCCGGGGACGGCCAGGGTGTGCCGAGAGGCGGCCTCGGCGGTGCCGGGGCGCCAGGCGGACGGGGCCCAGGCGTCACGGATCAGCGCCCGGAGGGGCCGCCCGGACGGGTTGGTGACGGTGAGTTCGACGGTGGCGGGCTCGCCGAGCCGGACGGTGGTGTCACCACCCCGCCCGAAGTGCAGGCTTCGGACGGGCGCGGCGAGCGCCAGGTCGACCGCAGCGGCGAGCAGGACCGCGCCGGTGACCAGCAGGATCCCGGCCGCCGACGGCAGCAGCAGGCCCACGACGAGCGCGCCGATTGAGGCGAGCAGGGCGGTTCGCCCGGTGAGGGCCATGCGGTGCGCTCCTTCGGAGGCTCGTCGACCGGAACGGATGAGGGGCCGACGGACGGTGGGTCAGCGGGGGGCGGGCGTCTGGGCCAGGACGGCCTGGATGACGGAGTCGGCGGTGACGCCCTCCATCTCGGCCTCGGCGCGCAGCGCGACCCGGTGCCGCAGGGTGGGCAGGGCGAGCGCCTTGACGTCGTCCGGGGTGACGTAGTCGCGGCCGGCCAGCCAGGCCCAGGCGCGCGAGGCGGCGAGCAGGGCGGTGGCACCGCGCGGGGAGACGCCGATGGACAGCGACGGGGACTGCCGGGTGGCCCGGCAGAGGTCGACGATGTACGCGAGCACCTCGGGGGAGACGGTCAGCTTGGCGATCTGCGCGCGGGCGGCGGCGAGGTGCTCGGGCCCGGCGACCGGGCGGACGCCGGCCGCGGCGAGGTCGCGGGGGTCGAAGCCGGCGGCGTGCCGGGAGAGGACCTGGAACTCCTGGTCGCGGTCGGGCAGCGGCAGGATCAGCTTGAGCAGGAAGCGGTCCAGCTGGGCCTCGGGCAGCGGGTAGGTGCCCTCGTACTCGACCGGGTTCTGCGTCGCGGCGACCAGGAACGGCACGGGCAGGGCGCGCGGCTCGCCGTCCACCGTGACCTGGTGCTCCTCCATGGCCTCCAGGAGGGCGGCCTGGGTCTTCGGCGGGGTGCGGTTGATCTCGTCCGCGAGCAGCAGGTTGGTGAAGACCGGGCCGGGCTGGAAGGAGAACTCGGCGGTGCGGGCGTCGTAGACGAGCGAGCCGGTGACGTCACCGGGCATCAGGTCGGGAGTGAACTGGATGCGCTTGGTCTCCAGGCTGAGCGCGGTGGAGAGGGTGCGGATCAGCAGGGTCTTGGCGACGCCGGGGACGCCCTCCAGCAGGACGTGGCCGCCGCAGAGGAGTGCGACCACCAGGCCGGTGACGGCGGCGTCCTGGCCGACCACGGCCTTGCCGATCTCGGCGCGCAGGGCGGTCAGCGCCGCCCGCGGGTCGGTGGTGCCGGGGGTAGCGGGTGCCGTGCCGGGGACGGAGCGGAGCTGGGCGGTTGCCTGGTCGGTCACGGGTTCCGTACCTGCCTTTCGAGGGCGTCGAGGTCGTCGGCGAGCCGCAGCAGCGCGGCGTCGTCGGTCGGGGGCGGGCCGTACAGCAGGGCCCGGACGTCCCCTGCGGGCTGTTCGGGGAGGCGGGCGGCCGCGGCCGCGCACAGGGCTTCGGGGTCGGGCGCGCCGGCCCTGAGCGGGACGCCGAGGGCGGGGGCGAGCCGGTGGGCAGCGGCGCGGCGCAGGGCTTCGGCGGCCCGGCCGCGGGCCTTGGCGCGCCGGTAGAGGCGGGCGCGGCCCTCGGTGGTCTCGGAGGCGCGGACCACCACGGGCAGGTCCTCGCCCACCACCGGGCCGAGCCGGCGGCCCCGCCAGAGGGCGGCGAGGACGGCGGCGACGGCGAGTTGGTAGCCGGCCCAGTGCCAGCCGCTCGGGATGAAGTCGGTGAAGGTCTTGGGACGGACGGCCTCGGCGAGCGGGGCGGAGTAGTCGGGCAGGTGCCAGGTGAGGCGGGGCTGCGAGCCGAGCAGGCCGAGCGCGAGCGCGGCGTCGCCGTCCTGGGCGAGCTGCTCGTTCCGGAGGAAGGCGCCGCTGCCGAGCACGATGACGTCGCCGTCGCCGACGGGGGTGCGGACCAGGGGGTAGCCGTGGCCGCGCGGGTAGCAGCCGTCGCCGCGGCTGCCGCTGGTGTAGAGCGTGCCGCCCAGGTGGGCGCTGCCGGCCCGGACGGCCTCGGCGACGGCGCAGTCCGCCGGAGTGCTGCGGACGGTGGCGTACGGCAGGCCGCCGTCGTCCTCGGACAGCCGGATGCCGGGGGCCAGCGCGCTGAGGGCGTCCGGGCCGGGGGCGATCAGGATCAGCCGCCGGTGCCGGGCGGCCACGACGGCGCGCAGCTGGGCGGGACCGAGCAGGTCGGGCTCGGGCAGCACGAGGGTGTCGGGGGCGGCCGGGCTCCGGGCCGGGTCGGTGGTGAACTCGGCCTTGACGCCCTGCTTTTCGAGCAGGGCGACGACGGCGTGGGCCCCGTCGCGGTCGTAGGAGCGGGGGTCGAGCGGCGGGTAGGTGTGGTCCTGGCCGAGGGCGGCCACGGCGGTGGCGGCGACCAGGAGGGCGGCGAGGAAGGCCAGGTACCAGCGGGCGCGGCGCCACAAGCCGCGGCCGGTGGGGGCGAGGCTGGTCGGGCCGGCGGCGGAGGAGGGCGCCTCGGCCACGGGCGGTGGTACGGGGACGGTGCTGGTCATGCCGCTCCTCCCGAAGCCGGACCGGAGGCAGGGCCGGACGCCGAACCGGAGGCGGGACCGGGCCCGGTAGCCGGAGCCGAAGTCGGTGCCGCGGCGAGGACCGGGCGGGTCCGCTCCAGCGTCCGGTCGAGCTCGTGCAGCAGCCGGTACGAGGCCTCGTCCGCGGTGCGCTCGCCGAACGCGATGTCGTCGAAGGTACGGGCGGCCGCGGACAGCGCGGCGGCGTGCCCGGGCAGCGCCCGGCCGGCCTCGGCGGCGGCCTCGTCGGCGGTGCGGCCGGGGCGGGAGTCGAGCAGGGTGCGCTCCTCCAGGCCCCGGATCAGGGCGCGCATCTGCTCGCGGACGGCCTCGGCCCAGCGCCCGGCGGCGGCGTGCCCGGCGGCGTCGGCCCGGTACTGCGCGGCGCTGCGCACGCCGTCGGTCCCGTACACGTCCAGGGTGGTGCGGGCCGCGCGTGCGGGTGCGCCGAGGCGCCACCAGAGGGCGGCGCCGATCAGCACCGCGACGACCAGGAAGAGCACCAGGCCGGTGGTGCCGTCGGTGCCCTCGCCGGAGATGCTGCCGAGGGCGTCGGAGATGCGGTCGTAGAACCAGTCCGTGACCCGCTGCACGATCGACGGGTCGTGCTTGTGGTACTCGGCGTTGAGCAGCTCGTCGCGGGCGGCGTCGCGCGCCGGATCACGCGGGACGGTGACCGGGGCGCCGCCCGCGGCGAGGAGCCTGTCCCCCCAGGTAGGCATCCGGTTCAGCGCCTCGCCGGGGTCTGGTCGCTCTGTTCGCTCCAGCCGGCGTCACCGTACTCGGGCAGGCCGGCGGCGCGGGCCAGCTCGATGTCCAGGGCCTCGCGGCGGATCCGCTGGTCGACGTAGACCAGCACGCCGACGGCGGCCATGAAGGGGGTGGTCAGGGTGCCGGCGATGATCCCGGCGATCGCCATGACGACCACCATTGCGGCGGTCTGCTGGGTCGTGTCGGCGAAGCCCTGGCGGTTCAGGCTGTCGAAGCCCAGCAGCAGGCCGACGAAGCGGAACGGGACCGCGATGACCACGGCGACGACCACCGACAGCAGCTTGCCCAGCAGCACGATGCCGAAGACCCGCCACCAGGAACCGCGCACCAGGCGCCGGGAGCGCGACAGGGCCGTCGTCACGCCCTGCTTCTCCAGCATCAGGGCGGGGGCGGCCAGGCTGTAGCGGATCCACAGCCAGGCGGCGACCGGCAGGGTCAGCAGGCCGACGAGGAACAGCAGCCCCGCGGTCGCGGGCTCGTTGGCGCCGCCGAAGCGGTAGCCGACGAGCGGGGCGAAGCCGAGCAGGGCCACCCCGGGGCCCATCAGGACGGTGAGCACGGTGAGCCCGAGCAGCTGCAGCAGTCGGGGCCGGGCGTCGCGCCAGGCCTCGCCGGCGCTCGCGGACCGGCCGAGCACGGCGCGACTGACCACGATGGTGAGCAGGGCGGCGGCGAGCACGTCGAGCAGCAGTTGCAGCGGCATGGCGGCCAGCAGCCGCAGGGTCTGGGTGGCGGCGCCGGTCCTGCCCCTGACCAGGAGGTCCACCAGGACGGTCCCGGCCTGGGCGACCACGGCGATGCCGAGGGAGAGCGCCAGCACCGTCCGCCAGTGCCGGCGGACGGTGGTGACGGCACCGTCGAGCAGCTCGCCGATGCCGAGCGGGCGCAGCGGGATGACGCCGGGCCTGGGGCTCTGCGGGGCGCCCCAGCCGTACGGGCGGTGGCCGCCGGGGGGCTGTTGCCCCCACTGGGGCCGGCCGTGCTGGGACTGTCCGTACTGGCCGTCCCAGCCGGGAGTGGTCTGCGGTGGTGCCGACGGCCCGGGCACGGCGGCGGGCGCGTCGGCCGGGGGCCGGACGCCGTCGCGGGGCTGCTCGGACGAGCCGGGCGAGGCCCAGCCCGGAGTGTCGGTCATCACTGCTCCTCGGAGGGGCGGCATGGGCGCGGCTCCGGGCGGATCTTCCGCCCGCGCGCAGCGCCCATCGTGCCATGGGGCAGGAGGAGGCCCCATGGCGATCCGGTCGTTGATCGACAGCGCGGGGTCACGGAGGGTCGGGCGGCGGCTTCCGGACGGTTCGGCGGCGCTTCGGCGGGGTTCATTCGCCCGGTATGGCCGGAATTGAGCGGTGGAGGGAGTTGGCCGTTCTGGAGCATTGGCACTGCTGTGCGGCAGGTCACAATCCGGTAATGAGAGGATGGACGCATGAAGGGACGCGTCCTCGTCGTTGATGACGACTCCGCACTGGCCGAGATGCTCGGCATCGTGCTGCGTGGTGAGGGTTTTGAGCCGTTTTTCGTCGCGGATGGGGACAAGGCACTAGCCGCCTTCCGGGAGACCAAGCCGGACCTGGTCCTGCTCGACCTGATGCTGCCCGGGCGGGACGGCATCGACGTGTGTCGGCAGATCCGGGCGGAGTCCGGCATCCCGATCGTCATGCTGACCGCGAAGACCGACACGGTCGACGTCGTGGTGGGCCTGGAGTCGGGTGCGGACGACTACGTCACCAAGCCGTTCAAGCCCAAGGAGCTGGTGGCCCGGGTGCGCGCCCGGCTGCGCCGCGCCGAGGAGCCGACGCCCGAGCAGCTGACCATCGGCGACCTGGTGATCGACGTGGCCGGCCACTCGGTGAAGCGGGACGGCCGGGGCATCCCGCTGACCCCGCTGGAGTTCGACCTGCTGGTCGCGCTGGCCCGCAAGCCCTGGCAGGTGTTCACCCGCGAGGTGCTGCTGGAGCAGGTCTGGGGCTACCGGCACGCGGCGGACACCCGTCTGGTCAACGTCCACGTCCAGCGTCTCCGCTCCAAGATCGAGAAGGACCCGGAGCGCCCCGAGATCGTGGTGACCGTCCGCGGCGTCGGCTACAAGGCCGGACCCAGCTGACGTGACGGAGCGGGCTGACGACACCCCGTCGGGTTCCTCGACCGACGGGGCCGGGGCCGTGCGCGGGGACGTGCTGAGTTCGACCACCCGCCGTCGGCGCGTGTCCTCCGGCCTGGTCGCGCTGGTGAAGCGTCAGCTGCGCCGCCCCACGCACCGGGTGGCCACGCTGTACCGCCGGTCGATCCAGCTGCGCGTGGTCGCGGTGTCGCTGCTGGCGTCCGTCGTGGTGGTCCTGGTGCTGGGCGTGGTCGTGGTGGCGCAGGTGCGCACCGGCCTGCTCGGCACCAAGATGGACGGCGCCCGCGCCCAGGCCAGGATCGGTTTCCAGGTCGAGCAGAAGAAGATCGACGAGGCCCGGGACCAGAAGCTGCGCGGCACGGCCGACCCGACCGTCGACGAGCCCGGCACCTGGCTGCTGCGGCAGGTCAACGACCTGGCCGGGAGCGGGCAGACCGTCTACTCGGTGATCGCGATGGCCCCCGGCACCGGCGCCGTCGTCCCGGACACCGCCGGCTTCGCGCCGCGCTACTCCGGCGACATCCAGCCCAGCAGCATCCCGGACACCCTGCGGGCCAAGCTCATCGCCGAGCCCGGCCAGATGTTCGACCAGCCCACCCGGATCCACCGTTCGCCCGAGAGCGGCGGGAAGTCCGAGCCCGGGCTGGCCCTCGGCATGCAGTTCATCGGCCCGGCCGGGAACAGCTACCAGATGTTCTACGTGTTCTCCTTCGGCCAGGAGACCGACACCCTCAACCTGATCACCGGCACCCTGGCGACCGCCGGCGTGTTCGTGGTGATCCTGATGGGCGGCATCGCCTGGGTCGTGGTGCGCCAGGTGGTCACCCCGGTCCGGATGGCCGCCGGGATCTCCGAGCGGCTCGCCGACGGGCACCTGGAAGAGCGGATGAAGGTGACCGGGACGGACGACATCGCCCGCCTCGGGGAGTCGTTCAACCGGATGGCCAACGCCCTGCAGGCGCAGATCCGCCAGCTGGAGGAGCTGTCCCGGGTGCAGCGGCGCTTCGTCTCGGACGTCTCGCACGAGCTGCGCACCCCGCTGACCACGGTCCGGATGGCCGCCGACCTGATCTACGACAGCCGCGAGGACCTGGACCCGATGGCGGCCCGCTCGGCGGAGCTGCTGCAGGGCCAGCTGGACCGCTTCGAGTCGCTGCTCGCCGACCTGCTGGAGATCAGCCGCTTCGACGCCGGCGCCGCGATCCTGGACGCCGAGCCGGTCGACCTGCGGGAGATCGTCGGCCGGGTGGTGGAGGCCGCCGAGCCGCTGGCCGAGGCCAAGGGCAGCGCGATCGTGATCCGCGGTGACGGCGAGCCGGTGCTGGCCGAGGTGGACTCCCGCCGGATCGAGCGCATCCTGCGCAACCTGGTGGTCAACGCGCTGGAGCACGGCGAGGGCCGCGACGTGGTGGTCCGGCTGGGCTCGGCGGACGGCGCGGTCGCGGTCGGCGTGCGCGACTACGGCATCGGCCTCAAGCCGGGCGAGGCGTCCCGGGTGTTCCACCGCTTCTGGCGGGCCGACCCGTCCCGGGTGCGGACCACCGGCGGCACCGGCCTGGGCCTGTCCATCGCGGTCGAGGACGCCCACCTGCACGGCGGCTGGCTCCAGGCCTGGGGCGAGCCCGGCGGCGGCTCGCACTTCCGGCTCACCCTGCCGCGCACCCGCGGCGGCGAGATCTCCCGGGCGCCGTTCCGGCTGGAGCCGGAGGACTCCCGCAACAACCGCGGCCTGGGCACGTACGGCACGCCGTACCGGCGGGCGATCAGCCCGACCGGCTCGACGGCGCTGACCGCCGCCGAGGACCAGGCGGAGACGCCGGAGGCGGCGGGCAGCGGCCTCGGCAGCGGGCTCGGCGGGGTGCTGAACATCGGCCCCGGCCTCGGTCGCAACCGGATGCCCGTGGGGCCGCGTTCGGACCCCTCGGACGTGCGGACGGCGGGGGCCGGTTACGCGGTGACCGGCGCCCAGGTCATGGTGGACCCGACGCCCGGACGGCCGTCGGTGGCGCAGCGGACGGCGGAGCCGGACGTGACGGGTGGGACGGACCTGGAGGGGTCGCAGCGTGCGAAGGACCAGCAACAGGACTGAACCGCGGCTGCTCGCGGTGGCCGGCACGCTGCTGGGCGCGCTGGTGGCGAGCGGCTGCGCGGCCATGCCCGACTCCGGCGGCATCACCAAGGTGGAGCTGTCGCAGGGCTCGGCGGACAAGAACCTGCAGGCCAGGATCTACCCGGTGGCGCCCGGCAAGGGCGCCAAGCCGCGCGAGCTGCTGACCGGGTTCCTGGACGCGGTGACGGCTGACGAGGGGTACGAGACCGCGCGCAAGTACCTGACCGAGACGGCCGCCGCGGGCTGGAAGCCGGAGGCCGGGATCCAGGTGCTCTCGTCCACGACCATCCTGCCCGGCCCGGAGATCACCGACGCGGACACCGTGGTCTCGACGACGGTGCGCGGGCAGCTGGTCGCCAACGTCGACGAGAAGCACTCGTACCAACTGGTGGCCGGGCAGGCCAACAACGTCTCGTCCGAGTTCACCTTCGTCCGGGAGAAGGGCGGCGAGTGGCGGATCGACAAGCTGCCGTCCGGCGTGATCATGAACGAGACCAACTTCCGGAACAGCTTCCGGCAGGTGGAACGATTCTTCTACACCGCGCCCGACCCGTCCGGGGTGGTCTCCGGCAGCGCCGGCCAGGAGGTGCTGGTCGCCGACCCGATCTACCTGCGACGCCGGATAGACCCGCTGACCTCAGCCGCCCGCGCGCTCGTCGACGGGCCGTCGACCTGGCTCTCGCCGGTGGTCCGGACGGCCTTCCCGAGCGGCGCCAAGGTCGACAAGGTGACCATCGACGACAGCCGGGTCGCCCACGTCCAGCTCGGCGGGGCGGACGTCAGCGAGCCGATGGCCTGCCGCCGGATGGCGAGCCAGCTCTTCTACACCCTCGCCGACCAGGGCAAGGGCCAGGTCGAGCGGCTGGAGCTGAAGGGACTGCGCGGGGCCTGCACCGCCAGCCGCACCGACGTGCCGGCCACCGGCCCCGGCGCCCTGGCCGGGCCCACGCCCGCGACGCAGTACTACCAGCGCGCCGACGGCTCCCTGGTGGCGACCGACGAGGGGCGCCCCGGCGACCCGGTCCGCGGCATCCTCGGCAAGCCCCAGTCCAACAGCAAGCCGCCGCTGGGCACCATCGCGGTCAGCCGGGACGGCTCCCAGGCCGCCGCGATCAGCGACGACGGCCACCAGGTCTACTCGGTGCCGCTGTCGGGCGGCGCGGTGACCCTGGGCGACCCGGTGCTCACCTCCCCGGCGAAGCCCGGAGACAAGGAGGACGGCTTCGCCTCGCCCAGCTGGGACGGCCACGGCGACCTCTGGGTGGTCGACCGCAACCAGCAGGGCCAGCGGGTGGTCATGGTGCGCGGCAACAAGACGTACACCGTGCCGGTCGAGGGGCTGACCGGACAGACCGTGCAGGCGCTGAAGATCTCCTCGGACGGCGTCCGGGTCGCCCTGGTGGTCAAGACCCCGGGCCTGGCCATCCGCTCGCTGATGTTCGGCCTGGTGGTCCACGGCGGCACCCCGCAGGCCCCGACCGTCAAGATCACCGGGCTGCGCCGGGCGGCCCCCACGCTCACCGACGTCGCCTCGGTGTCCTGGGGGGAGACCGACCAACTGCTGGTGCTCGGCAAGGAGGCCGACCGGACCCAGCAGCTCTACTTCATCAGCACCGACGGCTCGCAGAGCACGGACACGCAGCTGCAGAGCGCCGAGAGCATGACCACCGTCGCGGCTTCCGAGTCCCGGGGGGACAGCCTGACCCAGGCGCCGCCGGTGCTCGCGATGGCGGAGGTCAAGCAGCCGGACGGCAAGCCCAGCGAGTTCAAGGCCTACCGCCTGGTCAACAACCAGTGGCGGGAAGCTCCGTTGATCGACAAGCCGCGGCTGTTCTTCTACGCGGGCTGACGGACCGTTTCGGGGCGCGGGGCCCCGGTGGCGGGCGGTCAGTCGGCGGGCTGCACCGTGGTGGCCGCGACCGAGGCACCGGCCCGGGCCGGCAGGCCGGCGTCGGCCAGCGCCCGGGCGGCCTCGGACAGGCTGGCCCCGGTCGTCACCAGGTCGTCCACCAGAACGGGTTGACGGCCCGCCAGACCGGCCCCCGCGCGCGGCAGTACGGTGAGCGCGCCGTGCAGGTTGCGGCGCCGCTCCGCCGCGTTCAGCCCGGTCTGGTCGGCGACCGGACGGGCGTGCCGCAGCAGCGACGCGGCCCGGACGTCCAGGCCGGCCCGGCGCAGCGAGCGGGCGGCGGCCCCGGCCAGCCGCAGCGTCGGGTCGTGCCCGCGGGCGCGCACCGCCGAGCGGGCCGAGGGCATCGGCACCAGGAGCAGCGGCGCGGCCCCGGCCCGGGCCCCCAGGGCGGAGCGCACCGCCCGGCCCAGCACCTCGCCGAGCGGCCCCGCCAGCCGCAGCGCGCCGCGCTCCTTGTGGGCCAGCAGCAACTGCCGCACCGGGTCGGTGTACGGGGCGGCGGCGTGCGCCCAGGGCAGCAGGGTGGGGCCGGGCCGCGCGGCGGCCAGGACGTGCCGACAGGCCGGGCAGAGCTGGGTGCGTTCGGCGCCGCAGCCCGCACAGTTCGCGGGGAGCAGGACGTCCAGCAGCCCGGCCAGTGCGTGGCCGAACGGTCCGTGGGCGGACGGCGGACGGGTGGGGGAGGGGCTCAGCGGCACGGCTGCTCCTGGCGGCGGCAGGCACGGGGAGTGAGCAAAGGATGCGCCGTATGGGGGTCGTTGTCCAGGTATTTACCCATACTTCACTCGCGGGAGGGTAGACAGGGTGCACCAGCTTGACCGCCCGCTCGCAGTATCGGGTCATACCCGCCTTCTCGCCCGGGGAGGCGAAAAGCCCGTGTGAGGTGTTCGATAAGGCTCCAGGGGGTTTCAACCGTCCCTGGTGGGGAGGAAGTGAGGTGAGGGCCAGTCGTTTCCCGCCGGCGGCGGGGACGGGGGGCCGGCAGTGGATGGGCTGGTCCAGCTGGGTCTCAGCCCGATCCGGTACACCCGGATCGGCGTCAGCACGAGGGATCGGAGTTCTGCGTGGACATCGTCGTCAAGGGCCGCAAGACCGAGGTGCCCAAGAGGTTCCGCGAGCACGTGGCCGAGAAGCTGGAGAAGGTCCAGAAGTTCGACGGCAAGGTGATCAGCCTCGACGTCGAGGTGTCCAAGGAGCACAACCCGCGGCAGGCCGACCGGTCCGAGCGGGTGGAGATCACTCTCCGTAGCCGTGGGCCGGTGATCCGGGCCGAAGCCGCCGCCGGCGACCCGTACGCGGCGCTCGACCTGGCTGCGGCGAAGCTCGACGCGCAGCTGCGCAAGTCCGCAGACCGGCGCCGGGTGCACAAGGGCGGCGCGAACGGCCGCACCCCCATCAGCGTCGCCGAGGCGACCGCGGCCCTGGCCGCGCTGCCGGCCACGACGGCCCAGGAGGGCGGGACGAACGGCGCCGTCCGCAAGACCATGATGGGATCCCTGGAAGTGGAGGGCGAAGGCCCGCTGGTGGTCCGGGAGAAGACGCACCCGGCCGCCCCCATGGCGCTCGACCAGGCGCTCTACGAGATGGAGCTGGTCGGTCACGACTTCTACCTCTTCGTGGAGAAGGACAGCGGCCTGCCGAGCGTGGTCTACCGCCGACACGGCTACAACTACGGTGTCATCCACCTGCAGACCGACCAGTCGGCCGGGCCCGGCAGCGGTGCGGGTGGGGCGATCGGCGCAGCCGACGACGAGGACTGACCGTCCTAGGAGCGATGGAGAGGTGACCCCGGCGGCTACGGCCGCCGGGGTCACCGGCGTTCCGGGGCAGGACGGTTCGAGCGGGGGCCGTCCCCGGGGGAGGGGTCACCCGATGCGGGGGAATCGGCGCCGGAGGGTGACCGCGGCCACTGCGGAGCGTGGAATGATTGGCGCACGACTACCCGCGAAGGGGGAGGAGCGGATGGGGGATCACTTCGGGCTGGGGCCCGCGGCTGGGCCCGGGCTGCCGTCGGGGCCGGAGGAGGAGCCCGCGTATGCGCCGCGCCGGGGTGAGCCGATCCGTGTGCTGGTGGTGGACGACCACGCACTGTTCCGCCGGGGGCTGGAGATCGTCCTCGCGGAGGAGCCGGACATCAAGGTCGTCGGCGAGGCGGGGGACGGCGCCGAGGCCGTGCTGAAGGCCGCCGACCTGCTACCCGACATCATCCTCATGGACGTCCGGATGCCGCGGCGCAGCGGGATCGAGGCCTGTACGGCGATCAAGGACGTGGCGCCCAGCACCAAGATCATCATGCTGACGATAAGCGACGAGGAGGCCGACCTCTACGAGGCGATCAAGGCGGGGGCCACCGGCTACCTGCTCAAGGAGATCTCCACCGACGAGGTCGCCACCGCGATCCGCGCGGTCGCCGACGGGCAGTCGCAGATCAGCCCCTCGATGGCCTCCAAGCTGCTCACCGAGTTCAAGTCGATGATCCAGCGCCGTTCCGACGACCGGGACCTGGTGCCCGCACCCCGGCTCACCGACCGGGAGTTGGAGGTGCTCAAGCTGGTGGCGACCGGGATGAACAACCGGGAGATCGCCAAGGAGCTGTTCATCAGCGAGAACACCGTGAAGAACCACGTGCGCAACATCCTGGAGAAGCTGCAACTGCACTCCAGGATGGAGGCGGTGGTGTACGCGATGCGGGAGAAGATCCTCGAAATAGGGTGAGCCGGGCCGGTCGAGCTCAGCCGTTCGCCAGCAGCTTCTCCAGGGCGGGGCGCAGCCGTTCGTCGTGCAGCGCCCCGACCCGCACGGTGTCGCAGCCGACCCAGGAGGCGGCCTCGCGCAGGGCGGTGGCCAGTGCTTCGAGGCGCCGGGCCCCGTGGCCCCGGTCCTCGGTCAGCGAGACCTGCCGGGCGACCAGGGTGCGGCCCTCGCGGGCCGGGTCGACCCGGCCGACCAGCCGGCCGCCGGCCAGCAGCGGCATCGCGAAGTAGCCGTGCACCCGCTTGTGCTTGGGGGTGTAGGCCTCCAGCCGGTGCGTCATGCCGAAGATCCGCTCGGTGCGCGGGCGGTCCCAGATCAGCGAGTCGAACGGCGAGAGCAGCGTGGTGCGGTGGCGTCCGCGCGGGGCGGTGGCGAGGGCGGCCGGATCGGCCCAGGCCGGGGCGGGGGCGCCGTTGGGGCCCCAGCCCGCCACCTCGACCGGGACGAGCCCGCAGTCGGCGAGCACCGGGTCCAACTCCTCGGCGCGCAGCCGGTGGTAGTCCAGCAGGTCGGCCCGGGTGGCCACGCCGAGCGCGGTGCCGGCCTGGGCGACCAGGGTGCGCACGCACTCCTCGTTCGAGCGGTCCTGCCCGAACAGGGAGTCCGGGATGGCCTGTTCGGCCAGCGCGTAGACGCGCTTCCAGCTGCGGCGCTCGGTGCAGACCACGTCGCCGAAGGCCAGCGCGCGCTCCACCGCGACCTTGGTGTCCGACCAGTCCCACCACTCGGCCGTCTTCTTGGCGCCGCCCAATTCGGTGGAGGTCAGCGGCCCCTCGGCGCGCAGCTTGTCCAGCACCAGCCGGTAGGTCTCGGGCGCGACCTGGTGGCCCCAGAGGTGGCCGCGGTCGCGGTAGCGGCGGCGCCGGAAGGCGAACAGCGGCCACTCCTCGACCGGCAGGATGCAGGCCGCGTGCGACCAGTACTCGAAGCTCGTGCCCCCGCCCCAGTACGCCGCCTCGACGGCCGGGCGCCCGACCGCGCCCAGGCGGGCGTACGGCACCAGCTCGTGGGAGCGGGCGAGCACCGAGATGGTGTCCAGCTGGACGGCACCCAGGTGCCGCAGCACCCCGCGCACCCCGGCCCGGCGGTCGGGTGCGCCCAGCAGGCCCTGGGCCCGCAGAGCGATCCGGCGGGCGTCGTCGGCGCTCAGGACGGTGACGGGGACGCTGCGGGCGGCTTCGGCGGTCATGCCGGCGAGCGTAGCCCGGGGCACTGACACGCGGCCGGGTCGGCCGGGTAGCCGGGGCGACGGGGTCGGTCAGTCCAGGTCGGAGGCCAGCAGCGAGGCCAGCCAGGCGTCGTGGAAGACGCCGCGCTGCTCGGCGTACGAGCGCAGCGTGCCCTCGAAGCGGTAGCCGACCCTGTCGGCGACGGCGCGGGAGCCCTCGTTGCCGACGTAGGCCTGCCACTCCAGGCGGCGCAGGCCGAGCTCGCGCAGCCCGTAGTGGGCGACGGCCCGGGCGGCCTCGACGGTGTAGCCGCGGCCTCGGAACTCCTTCGTGGCCCACCAGCCGACCTCGGCGCAGCGCGGGTCGTGGTCGCGCAGGACGAGCGCCTGGCTGCCGACCAGGGCACCGGACTCGCGCTCGAACACGCACCAGATCCGGTTCGCACCGGTGCGCCAGCCCTCGCCGGCGAGCTCGCGGACGAAGAACTCCGCGTCCTCGCGTCGGTACGGGGAGGGGACCACCGTCCAGCGTTGGATCTCGGCGTCCTGGCAGGCGGTGTACACCGCGTCGATGTCGTTCTCCTGCGGGGCCCGCAGGACCAGGCGCTCGGTGGTGAGGGTGACCGGTTCGGTGGGGAGTTCATCCATGTACGGATTATTCCGTGCCATGAGGAACCCGGGCATCCGATTATCCGGCCAACTCCCGGACCGGCCGACCGTTTTGTCACGGTGGACGGTGCTATCTGGTCATGTGCTCGCGCGGGTGACACGGGAATACCGTGCTGACGCACCTCCCGGGGCATTGGACTCCTCGCATACGATGGCCCGTGCGGTGGGGTGGACCCGCCGTGCAGTCGTCCAGTGCCAATACAGGCAAGGAGCCCGCTCAAGTGTCCGTCTTCGACAAGATCCTGCGCGCAGGCGAAGGCAAGATCCTTCGCAAGCTGCAGCGGATTGCTGCCCAGGTCAACTCCATCGAAGAGGACTTCGTCAACCTCACCGACGCCGAGCTGCGCGCACTGACCGACGAGTACAAGCAGCGGCTCGCGGACGGCGAGACCCTGGACGACATCCTCCCCGAGGCGTTCGCCACCGTCCGCGAGGCCGCCAAGCGCGTGCTCGGCCAGCGGCACTACGACGTCCAGCTGATGGGCGGCGCGGCCCTGCACCACGGGTACGTCGCGGAGATGCGCACCGGTGAGGGCAAGACCCTCGTCGGCACCCTGCCCGCCTACCTGAACGCGCTGACCGGCAAGGGCGTCCACCTGATCACCGTCAACGACTACCTCGCCGAGCGCGACTCGGAGTGGATGGGCCGGGTGCACCGCTTCCTGGGCCTCGAAGTCGGCGTGATCCTCGCCAACATGACGCCCGCCGAGCGCAAGCAGCAGTACGCGATGGACATCACGTACGGCACGAACAACGAGTTCGGCTTCGACTACCTGCGCGACAACATGGCCTGGTCCAAGGACGAACTCGTCCAGCGCGGCCACTACTTCGCGGTCGTCGACGAGGTCGACTCGATCCTCATCGACGAGGCCCGCACCCCGCTGATCATCTCCGGCCCGGCCGACCAGGCGACCAAGTGGTACGCCGACTTCGCCAAGCTGGTGCAGCGCCTGAAGATCGACCGCGACTACGAGGTCGACGAGAAGAAGCGCACCGTCGGCATCCTGGAGGAGGGCGTCACCCGGGTCGAGGACTACCTCGGCATCGACAACCTCTACGAGTCGGTGAACACCCCGCTGGTCGGCTTCCTGAACAACGCCATCAAGGCGAAGGAGCTGTACAAGGCGGACAAGGACTACGTCGTGATGAACGGCGAGGTCATGATCGTCGACGAGCACACCGGCCGCATCCTGGCCGGCCGTCGCTACAACGAGGGCATGCACCAGGCGATCGAGGCGAAGGAGGGGGTGGAGGTCCAGAACGAGAACCAGACGCTGGCCACCATCACCCTGCAGAACTTCTTCCGCCTGTACGACAAGCTCGCGGGCATGACCGGTACCGGCACCACCGAGGCCGCCGAGTTCCACCAGATCTACAAGCTCGGCGTCGTCCCGATCCCGACCAACAAGACCCCGCTGCGCATCGACCAGCCCGACCTGATCTACAAGTCGGAGCCGGCCAAGTTCGCCGCCGTCGTCGAGGACATCGCCGAGAAGCACGAGAAGGGCCAGCCGGTGCTGGTCGGCACCGTGTCGGTCGAGAAGTCCGAGTACCTCTCCCAGGAGCTGCGCAAGCGCGGCATCCCGCACGAGGTGCTGAACGCCAAGCACCACGAGCGCGAGGCTCAGATCGTCGCGCAGGCCGGCCGCAAGGGCGCCGTCACCGTCGCCACCAACATGGCCGGCCGCGGCACCGACATCATGCTCGGCGGCAACGCCGACCACCTGGCCGCCGCCGAGCTGGCGCAGCGCGGGCTGACCCCGACGGACACCCCGGAGGAGTACGAGGCCGCCTTCCCGGCCGCGTTGGAGAAGGCCAAGGCCTCGGTCAAGGCCGAGCAGGACGAGGTCAAGGAGGCCGGCGGCCTCTACGTCCTCGGCACCGAGCGCCACGAGTCCCGCCGGATCGACAACCAGCTGCGCGGCCGCTCCGGCCGTCAGGGCGACCCGGGCGAGTCCCGCTTCTACCTGTCGCTGGGCGATGACCTGATGCGCCTGTTCAAGGCCGGCATGGTCGAGCGCGTGCTCTCGATGGCCAACGTGCCCGAGGACGTGCCGATCGAGTCCAAGATGGTCACCCGCGCGATCGCCTCCGCGCAGACCCAGGTCGAGCAGCAGAACTTCGAGATCCGCAAGAACGTCCTCAAGTACGACGAGGTGCTCAACCGCCAGCGCGAGGTCATCTACGGCGAGCGCCGCCGCGTGCTGGAGGGCGAGGACCTGCAGGAGCAGGTCGGCCACTTCATGGACGACACCGTCGAGGCCTACGTCAAGGCGGCCACCGGCGAGGGCTACGAGGACGACTGGGACCTGGACAAGCTCTGGTCCGCGCTCAAGCAGCTCTACCCGCTCTCCCTGGACCTGGCGGACCTGGAGGAGGAGGTCGGCGGCCCGTCCGGTCTGACCCCCGACTTCCTGACCAAGGTCATCCAGGAGGACATCCAGGCCCAGTACGGCGCCCGTGAGGACCAGCTCGGCTCGGAGATCATGCGCGAGCTGGAGCGCCGGGTCGTCCTGTCGGTGCTGGACCGCCGCTGGCGCGAGCACCTGTACGAGATGGACTACCTCCAGGAGGGCATCGGCCTGCGGGCCATGGCGCAGCGCGACCCGCTGGTCGAGTACCAGCGCGAGGGCTTCGACATGTTCACCGCGATGATGGAGGGCATCAAGGAGGAGTCCGTCGGCTACCTGTTCAACCTGGAGGTCCAGGTCGAGCAGCAGGTCGAGGAGGTCCCGGTCGAGAACGCCCAGGTGGTGCTCGACAAGCTGGAGAAGGACGCCGCCCGCCCGGAGATCAAGGCCAAGGGCCTGGAGGCCCCGAAGCCGCAGCGGCTGCACTACACGGCTCCCTCGGACGAGATCGGCGGCGGTGTCATCGAGGGCGACTTCGAGGACCTCGCGCCGGAGGACGAGGGCGACGGGATGACCCGCGCCGAGCGCCGCAAGGCCGCCAAGTCCGCCAAGGGCCGCCGCCGCAAGGGCTGAGCCGGCCGCAGGACGCCGCGCAGGGCGCCGTACCCGTACCGGGGCGGCGCCCTGCGCCGTTCCCTGCGCCCCCGGGCGGCGCAGCGCGTTCACCGGGCCTCCACGGCGGTGCACTGCCACTGCCCCGCCGGGCCGCGCTGCTCCAGCCGGAAGGCCACCATGTGGTGCCGCCGGCCGAGGTCGACCCGCACGCAGGCCTCGACCGCGTCGGGCGAGGGCGAGCGGTCGTGCACCGGGCCGAGCCGCGGCCGGTCGGCGGCGCCGCCGCGGCGCAGGGCCCCGATGCGGACCAGCGAGGCGAGCTGCCCGTAGCCGTCCAGGCTGGTGTGCCGCATCAGCTGGCCGGAGGGGCGGGCGCCGGTGAGCACCTCGACCAGCTGGTGGGCGAAGCGGGAGGCCAGCGCCCGGGGGTCGTGGCCGGGGGTGCCGGTGCAGGCGGCGCGCGGGTGGCGCGGGCGGCGCCCGGCCGGATCGCAGGTGCCCGTGCCCGTGCCGGTTCCTGCGCCTGCGGTGTGCGGGCGAGGGTGTTGGTGGCGGTGCGGGCGGGCGGTGAGGTGGGCGGTCACGGTGGCTCCTCGGCGGGGTGGTGCGGGTACGGACGGGTCCAGGCTGGGGGTGGCCCGGGCGGGGCGGCAATGCCTTTTCGACCCGGTCGGGGCCGGGCTCCGAGTTCACCTATCCGGGTGAGGCAGCCAGCGTGGCGAGGGATCGAAGCAGCGTTCGCGCAACACCCGGTTGACGTGCGGGGGCAGGCCGTACGGCCCGAAAGGGGACGCTCCGGCTGGGCGGACCGGGTGGTCCTGGCCCGCTGCCGCGTTGCGTCGCACCGCTCTGGGCGCGCACCATCGGAGCCTGACCGGGAACCGCGGGGAGCGGACAGCCGCCCCCCACGACGACGGGCGGCCGCCATGACCACACGGGTAGCAGCGACGGTGCCGGCCCCGGCGACCGAGGGCACCGCCCCGCCCGCCGGGGGCGCACCCCGGCGCGGACTGGTGCTG